>NZ_JBEWSZ010000001.1:2702508-3002787 GCF_040537815.1 Mesorhizobium shangrilense | reverse complement strand
ATACTTTGCAGCCGACCGTCCTTGAGCCACTTGTGACGCTCGCGCGAAGAGATCGTGAGGATATCCTCTACTTCGCGTGGAAGCACGGGCAGCACCTCGATCCCCTCAAGCGTCTTGGAGATTTTCGCCGATACGGCTTTGAACTCATCTGCCTCGATTTCGGACATACGCAATGCAATGCGCCCGGTCTCAGCCTTGACACATTTTCTCACCGGCCACGGCAGGCGGGCTCGTATTTCGCGTTCGATGCCCTTTGTGCGCACTGATGATCCGAGCGTCGCTGACGGCAGTAACGGCCACTCGGCAATCAATGACGGGGAGCTGCTCATACTTCGCTCTGACGTTTTCCGATCCGACTTGCGATCCCGGATGAGCCTGGCACATGTGAGCCATGGCAAGGTGACGAGCCTCTCGTCTTCATAGCGCTGTTCTGATCCCTCTCTAGACGCCCACCTCGTCGGCGGTCGATCCCGTGCCGGGCAGGCGGTTGCGAGACATTCTGGCGATCTCCGGGCGGACAGTGATCTGTGTTTCGCGAAATGCCTGGCGGAACGCGCGCGGCGATTGGCCAAACTGCGCGGTGAAAGCTCGGGTGAAAACCGAAGGGTAGGAGAAGCCGCAAGCATAGGCGACATCCTTGATTTCACGCTCTTCATAAAAAAGCAGGTTGCGTGCCGCCTGCAGGCGCGAGCGCAGATAGAGCTGGTTCGGGGTCTGGTTGAATTGGCGAAGGCAGCAGCGCTCCAGTGTCCGCACGGAAATACCGAGGTGGCGCGCAAGGCTCTTCGGCGACAGCGGGAAATCGAGATTGTCTTCCATCAGCGCCACAATCCTGTGGGACAAGGAAGGTTGCGTCTCGCCAATCGCATCATCGTCCGTTCGCTGCGGATGAGTGCCCTCGCGCGGCGTATGGATGAGCGCATTGGCGACTTCCTTGGCAAGACTCGCCCCACGCAGCCTTCCGATCAGGTCGAGCATCATGTCGAGTGTCGCCACCCCGCCTGCGCAGAAGGCAAGTTGCCGATCGATGAAATAGATCTGGTTCTTTGTCTCGGCCGCCGGAAAATGTTCGAGATAGGACGACACAGCCTCCCAGTGCACCACTGCCTCGCGATCACCCGTGAGGCCGGCTGCCGCGATGGCGAAGGCGCCAGTGTCGACGCCTATGATCATCGATCCGTGCCGGTACGCATTGCGCAGGGCTCCGCGCACATTGGCCGATATGTTCTGCGTCGGCAGATTGCCTTCCAGGACGACCAGAAAGTCACACCGCGGAAAGTTGGCCAGATCGTGGTTGGCGGCAACCCACATGCCGTTGCTGGCGCGTACCGAGTCGCCCGAATCCGAAATCATGATCCATTCGAACAGATGCTGACCACTGTTCTGGTTGGCAATGCGCAGCGCCTCGGTCGCCATGATCAGGGCATTCATGGGAAATTCGGGTTGCAGCAGAAAGGCGAACCGCGGCCGGCGGTTGGAGGCGGCTGCGATGACGGGATTCGTATCTGTGACCACGACAAGCGTCCGAGAAAATTACTGATGACGTTCCAGATATATTATGTGACGCTATGGATCAACTCTTGGCCGGCCGATTGGCCAACACTGCCACCACGCCGAGAGCACGTTCTGGGACGGTCTCGACGAGGGAACATAGAAAAATAAGCTCTAACAGAGCGTGGTAAGCGCCCAGCGCATGCCGCGTGGGAGATTGTCATGGATTTGACTTCATTGAACAAATCGACTTTTGCCCTGAACCGCCGGACACTTTTGAGGTCGGCAGCGGCAGCCGGGGTCGGTCTTGCCGTTCCGCACATCTGGACCGGCCGCGCCTCGGCCGCGAACCCGATCGAGATCGTCCATTGGAGCTGGCTATCGGCTTCGGACGGCGAGGTGTGGGCCAAGATGATCGCCGCCTTCAACGATGCGCACAAGGACAAGGGCGTCCAGATCCGCATGGAGGTGGTTCCGGAGGAGCAATATGTAACCAAGGTGCTCGCGGCAGCGGCCACCGGCAAGGCGCCGGACTTTGGCTGGGGTACAGCGGGCAAGTCAGCCCAACTGGCGCGCGACGAGGTCATCATACCGCTTGATGATCTCATCGCCAGTTCGGGTCTCGACCTCGCCGACTTCAGCGCGACGTCGATCGCGGGCTCGCGCTACCCGAAATACGACAACAAGGTCTTCATGATCCCCATGGACCTGATGAGCCTTCAGCCTGAAATCAACCTCGATCATGTCAAGGAAGCGGGGCTCGATGCCAGCAAGCCGCCGATGGATGGCGACACGCTGCTGGAATGGGCGAAAGCCATGACCAAGCGCGAAGGCGACAAGGTCACCCGCTCGGGGATCATGATGACCGGTTCCGGCGTCCAGCCCACCGTCACCTGGGGCATCGTTGCGGAACAGATGGGTTTCCAGCGCGCCAGCGACGATCTGAAGACCGCCTGCGTGAACCCCGAGGCCGGCAAGGCGGCGATGCAATGGGTGCTCGACCTTTTCGACAAGCACAAGGTTTCGACCCGCGACGTCACCGACCGCTACAAGGCATTCGGAACCGGGCAGGGCTCGATCTTCTGGACCGGTCCGTGGACGCTCAACGGTTATGTCGCGCAGAAACTGCCGTTCAAGACGGTGCTGTTTCCCAAGATCGGCGCCAAGCACGTCACCTATCTCGAGATGGGCGGCCTGGAATTCTACAAACAGGCCGATCCAGGGCGCCACGAGGCAACGATGGCGGCCGTGAAATGGCTGTCGGACAACAGCTTCCTGTGGACCACCGTTGGGCGCGGCGCTTCTCCGCGCAAATCGATCCTGGAGCGTCCCGATTACAAGACCGCCGGCAGCCCGTGGGATATCCGCGGTGCCTTCGTCGACGGAATGAGCTTTGCCACCGTCGGCGAGATCCCGGTGGTGAATGGTCCCAACTTCACGATCTATTCGGGCGGAAATTTCCTCGCCAAGACGCTCGAGGGCGTGTGGTCGGGACAGACGACGATCGACGCAGCAATGCAGCAGATCCAGACGCAGTGGCAATCTGATCTGGACGAAGGCTGATCCCGGGGCAGTTTCCCGGGAACCTGGCTGATCGCTCCCCGTCGCGCCGAACATCGCGACGGGCCGCTCCCGACCATTGCCGCAAGACGGACAGATCGACATGACAACGGCAATCCTGCAAGGCCAAGACTTCCAAGGCCACGCCGACTTCGGAGCCGAGCGCCATCCGACCGATCGTGCGGGCTATCTGCTCGTCGCCTTCTTCGCGCTGCCGTTCTTCCTGTTCAACATCCTTCCCGTGCTGTTCGGCGTCTATGTCTCGTTCACGCGCTGGAGCATCGTTGGCACGCCGAAATGGGTGGGGCTCGACAATTTCCACAAGGCGTTCACCGACCAGTGGGTGGCTGTCGCGTTCAGGAACGTCTTCCTCTACGGCCTCGTCATCGTTCCCTGCGTGACCGGGTTCGGCTTGCTGTTCGCGCTTTTCGTCAACAAGCGCTATCCGCTATCGGGCCTGGCGCGCACGCTCTTTTTCGCCCCCACGGTCGTGTCAGCGACGGTGATCGGGCTTGTATGGGTCTGGATGCTCGACACCCAGTATGGGCTCGTCAATTACTACCTGTCCTTTCTCGGTTTCGACGACATCCCCTGGCTCACCTCCACGCGCTGGTCGCTGGTTGGCGTCAGCATCGCTTCGGTCTGGTGGGATCTTGGCCTTGCCTTCGTGCTGTTCCTTGCCGCCTTGCAGGATATTCCAGGCGAGATCATCGACGCGGCGCGGGTGGATGGTGCCAACCGCTGGCAGCGCTTCAAGCATGTGATCCTGCCGCATCTGCGACCGGTCATCAGCATGGTGGTGACGCTGCAGCTGATCTCCACGCTGCGCATCTTCAGCCAGGTCTACGTGATGACCAATGGCGGCCCGGCCAGTTCCTCGTCCTCGCCGATCCACTACATCTACAATCTCGCCATCGTCAGGAACCTGTTCGGCTACGCCGCCGCGGTGTCCCTCTTGCTGTTCGCGTTGATCCTGGCCATCACCGTGGTCCAGCGCTTTCTTCTCAGGGAGCGTGCGTGATGACCGCCTGGCTGGATCAAAAGCTCGAGGCGCGCGGCCTCGAAAGAGCGGATCTCTTCATATGGCCGCTCGGCATGGCCGTCGCCGTTCTCTGGGGGTTGCCCTTCGTCTGGATGGTGTCGACCTCCTTCAAGTTTCCAGGCGATGTCATGACCAAGGACATCGAATGGCTCCCCCACCGCATCACCTTCAACAACTACATCAAGGTCTTCGACTACCCCGTCATACGCTGGGGCTTCAACAGCGTGGTGCAGGCGACGGTGTCGACCTTCCTCTGTGTCCTGTTCGGTGCGATGGCGGGCTACGCGTTGGCGCGCATGCGGTTTCCCGGCCGGGACACACTGTTCTACATCTTCCTCGCCTCGCTGATGATACCCACCGAGGTTTCGGTGATCCCGTTGCTGCTTGGCTTCGTCAAAATCGGCTGGGCAAGCAGCTACCAGGCGCTCATCCTGCCATCGATCGGCAATGTGTTCAGCGTCTACATCTTCCGCCAGTTCTTCATGTCGTTCCCCAAGGAATTGGAGGAGGCCGCGAAAATGGACGGCGCGGGACCGTTCAACCTGTTCTTCCGCATTGCGCTGCCGCTCGCCCGGGCACCGGCAATCGCGGCTTCGGTCATCATCTTCACCCTGAACTGGAACAACTTCCTGTGGCCGCTCCTCGTCACCTTCGACGAGTCGATGAAGACGCTTCCCGTCGGCATAGCCGCCTTCACGCCAGTGGTCGGAACGCAGACCCAGATCGAGGGCTATAGCGTCGCCATGGCGGCGGTGACCATCCTGAGCATCCCCAGCCTGCTGCTGTTCTGTTTCCTGCAGCGCTATTTCATCCAGGGTCTTTCGCAGGGCAGCGTGAAACAATGACGGTACGAACCTATTCCCGCGCCGATCTAATCGATCCTCTGCCGGGCCAGCACTTCATTGACGGCAAGTGGCGAAAATCCGCTGAAGGCCGGACATTCGAAACGATCGATCCCAGCACGGAAGCGGTGCTGGCAATCGTGGCGCGCGGCGATGCCTGCGATATCGACGCCGCGGTCAGGGCCGCGCACCGCGCGCTGCATGGCGACTGGCGCGACTTGAGCCCGGCCGAGCGCGGACGCCTGCTCTTCAAGCTCGCGGATTTGCTGGAAGCGGACGCTGAACGATTTGCACTGCTCGAAACGCTCGATGTCGGCAAGCCGGTCAAGGAGGCGCTCGGCGACATCAGGGGCGTGTGCGCGACGCTGCGTTACAACGCCGGTGCGGCCGACAAGATGGAAGGATCGACGATTCCGCTCGGTCGCGATTTCGTCGACTTCACCATGCTGGAGCCGGTCGGCGTGACCGGCCATATCGTGCCCTGGAACTATCCGCTGGGCATGGTTGCACGCTCGGTGGCGCCGGCACTTGCCGCGGGCTGCACGGTCGTGATCAAGCCTGCCGAGCAATCGCCGCTGACGGCGCTGGCCTTCGCTGAACTCTGCCAGAAAGCTGGATTGCCCGATGGCGTGGTGAATGTCGTGGCGGGCTTTGGCGAAGACGCAGGCGCTGCGCTCGTTTCGCATCCCCTGGTGCGCGGCATCACCTTCACCGGATCTGTCGAAACGGGGCGCAAGATCTACGCCGGCGCGGCACAGGGGCTGAAGCCCGTGGTGCTCGAACTCGGCGGCAAGAACCCGATGGTCGTGTTCGAGGATGCCGACCTGGAAAGGGCAGCCTTCGACGCGCTCGACGGCGCCTTCGGCAACAGCGGCCAGGTCTGCTCCTCGTCGTCGCGGTTCCTGCTGCATCGATCGATCCGCGAGGAATTCCTCGACCGGTTGGCTGAGGGCGCGGCCCGGCTGACGGTCGGCCGGGGTCTCGACAATTGCGATCTCGGGCCTCTGGTCTCGAAGGAGCAGCATGCCAAGGTTCGATCCTACATCGACGGTGGCCGCGCATCGGGAGCGACAGTGCGGCTCGGTGGCGGCCGTCCGAAAGGGCTCGAGACCGGCTATTTCGTCGAGCCGACCATTTTCGACGGCGTCGATCCGGCAAGCACGCTTGCCCGCGAAGAGATCTTCGGTCCCGTCGCCGTGGCGCTGTCCTTCGATACCGCCGAAGAGGCGCTCGCCATGACCAATGGCCTCGGCTTCGGGCTCGTCGCCGGCGTCTACAGCCGCGACATCTCGCGCGCCCTGACATTTGCCCGCGACGTCGAGGCCGGCTCGGTCTGGATCAATGGCTGGTTCATCGGCGGCGTCCAGGCGCCGACCGGCGGCATCAAGGACAGCGGGGTCGGCCGCGAGCGCGGATTGCCCGGCATCCGCAACTACCTCAGCATCAAGAATATCGGAATTCGGCTGTAGGCCGAAAAAACCAAGACATCCCAAAAGAGGAAACCAGGGAATGACTGTTATGAAAGACGTTGAACACTTCACGATCTTCAAGGATCCGGCGCATTGCGTCAACCAGATCGCGACGCGGCTTCTGAAGAATGGCGATATACTCGCGGTGTTCAACGAAGAGCGCTTCCCCTTCCATCACGACAGCGGCCAGACGCTGATGACCCGCTCGAAGGATGGCGGCAAGACCTGGAGCCCGCCAAAGGTCGTGCTGCCCTGGTCCGAAACGCAGGGCAACTGGGACTGCGGCATCTGCGAAACGCAGGACGGCACGCTCATCGTCAATCTGACCATCACCGGCTTCTTCAAGCGCGGCATCAAACCCGAACAGCCGTCATGGAGTTCGCATCCCAACACCAAGGAATGGGGCGACTGGACCTGGGCCTACAAGACGCAGGCCTGGCTCGGCACCTTCGTCGTCAAGTCGAAGGACGGTGGCGAAACCTGGACGCAGCCTATCCCCGTCAATGTGCGCCCGCTCAAGCACGGCGGTTGCCGCCTCGGCTGCTGGGAGCTGCCGAACGGCTCGCTTCTGATGGGCCTCTACGGCCGTATCCATGGCTATGAGGAAGAGGGCGAAGGCGAAAGCACACGCTCGGCGCTGATGCGTTCGGACGATGGCGGCGATAACTGGGAATACTTCTCGACGCTGGGCTACGACCCGGCCAGCATCATCGACTATGAGGAGCCCGGCTTGGTCCGGCTAGCGGACGGCAGGCTGGTCTGCTTCATGCGCACGCATGTCAACCCGACCAGTGACGCCAAGAACATGGTCATGATCGTATCCGAGGACGACGGCTTCAGCTGGACCCCGCCGAAGTGGACCAACATCTGGGGCTATCCGCCAGAGCTCATCGCGCTTCAGGATGGCCGCTACCTGATGGTCTACGGCTATCGCCGGCCGCCTTATGGCGTGCGTGCGATCATTTCGGACGACGGCATCAACTGGGATGTGAAGAACGAGTTCGTCATCCGTGAGGGCGGCGTGCCCGGCCAGACGGTGACGGAGACCCCCGGTTCGAGCCGCATGTCGCCGGCTTCCGGCAAGATCGACGGCGGTGGCGTCGACTGGAACCACCCCGGCATCTACCAGCACATCGGCTACCCAAGCGTCGTCCAGACGCAGGACGGCGCGATCGTCTGCTCGTATCACGAATGGAGCGACGACCCGAAGCCGCTGCAATATGTCCGTTGCACGCGCTTCCGGGTCTGAGCCGTCAATGACATCCGGCGCGGCAGCCTTGATATCTCGAATGGATCACCAGACGATCCATTGCGATCCGCATGCATACAGCGCGCATCCGCATCTCACGGTTGCGGCCAACGACAATTGGCTGCTGGTATTCACGCAGTCGCGCCGCCGTGCCGGGGTCCTGCATCCGCCGCAGGACCCGCTGTACTGCAACATGCTGATGCGATCGGCGGACGAGGGGAGAAGCTGGTCGGCTCCCTCCATCGTCCCCGACTTCGGCTGGCAAGGCGTGGAATGCGCCGGCCTCACCCCGCTTGGCTCGGGCGTGGTGCTTTTGAACCAGTGGCGGTTCGACTGGCATACGCTCGCCTATGCGCAGGCCCACCTTGCGGCGGGCACTTACAAGCGCCCGGAGGAGTTGATGGGCGCTGAAGCCATGGCTGCCGAACTCCAGGACTGGACGCCGCGGAAGTCCACGCTTGCGGAACGCTATCCCTGGGCACGCGGAGGCGGGCAGACATGGATTCATCGTTCGGTCGACGGTGGAAGCACTTTCACCGCGTCGACGCGCATCGACACATCGCCCTTCAGCGGCGGCTACGGCATGCGTGGCGGCATCGAGGTCGGCGGCGAAATCATGCTGCCGCTCTGCGATGTACCAAACTATGCCGCCGTCTTCACCGTGCGGTCGGGCGACGGTGGCCAAAGCTGGTCCGTGCCGCATCTCCTCGCGGCGGGCGAAGGGCATGCCTTCGAGGAGCCGGCGCCCATCCTGCTGCGCGATGGCCGTGTCGTCATGCTCCTGCGCGACAATGTCTCGCGCATCCTGCATGTCGTCAGTTCGGAGGATGGTGGTGTCTCGTGGAGCGCCCCGTCGCCGACCGGGATCGAAGACTATCCCGCCGATATGGTGGAACTCGACGACGGCCGCATCGCCTGCGTCGCCGGAAGGCGGCGCGCGCCTTTCGGCATTGCGCTCTATATCTCGCAAGACAAGGGGAACAGCTGGAATTCGGCCAGTCCCTACATGGTCCGCTCAGGCCTTCCCAACCGGGATCTGGGCTATCCGTCGCTGGCGCTGCGCGCCGATGGCAGCCTCTACATCGTCTACTACGCGCAGGATCCCCAAGGCATCACAGGCATCCATGCCAGCGTCCTCGTGTCCGACGCTGACGGCTGGCGCCAGGAAGGACTTGCTTATGGCCAAGGTTGAGCTTTCGGGCGTCTCCAAGAAATTTGGCGAGAAGATCATTATCCCCGGCGTCGACCTGACGGTCGAGCATGGTGAATTCCTGGTCTTCATCGGGCCGTCAGGCTGCGGAAAATCGACGTTGCTTCGCATGATCTGCGGCCTGGAGCCGATCAGCGGCGGCACTGTGGCGATCGGCGGCAAGCCGATGCGCGGCGTGCCGCCGGCAAATCGCGGCGTGGCCATGGTGTTCCAGAGCTATGCGCTCTACCCGCACAAGACGGTCGCCGAGAACATGGCCTTCTCCTTGCTGATGCAGGGCATGCCGAAGGCTGAGCGTGACAAGAGGGTCGCTGCTGTCGCCGACACGCTTCAGCTTGGCCCGTTGCTGGGCCGGCTTCCCAAGGAGCTTTCCGGAGGACAGCGCCAGCGCGTGGCGATCGGCCGGGCGATCGTGCGCGAACCCGAAGTGTTCCTGTTCGACGAACCGCTGTCCAATCTCGACGCCGAACTGCGTGTCCAGATGCGGCTTGAACTCGCCAAGCTGCACAGAAGCCTGGGCGCCACGATGATCTATGTCACGCACGATCAGACCGAGGCGATGACGCTGGCCGACCGGATCGTGGTGTTGCGCGACGGCGTGATCGAGCAGTTCGGAACGCCAGCGCAAATCTATGATGCGCCCTGCAACCGTTTCGTCGCCGGTTTCATGGGATCGCCCAAGATGAGTTTCCTCGAGGCTTCCGTCGAACGGCAGGACGGTACGTGCCTGACGCTGCGGATCCCGGGAACGATTGGCGGCAGCGTGGAACTGAACCTGGCGCAGCCGATGGCGCTCTCCGGTAGCGTGATCGTTGGCATCAGGCCGGAGCATTTCAACACGCACCGGACTGCCGGCCCGCGGCTGCAGGCCGATGTCGAGTTCGTGGAACGGCTCGGCGGCGAGAGCTTCCTGCATGCGCCCGCGCATCCGGCGGGCGCGCTGGTCATGCGTCAAGGCGACGAGGAGGCAAGGAGCATCGGGCCGGGAAAATGCGAGGTCGGCGTGGATTGGCGCAGGGCGCATCTGTTTGCCCGGGACGGCAAAACGATACCGCTCAAACGGGAGGTCTAGGGCAGGAAACTGTCCCGGCCGGACTCCGCTTCGTCAATTCGGACGGGCGTGAGTGACGGTCAACGCGAAACGAACAGAGCGGCGGGCGATGACAACTGCCAGGCCTGCATGAAGGAGATGACTGTGGACTTTGAAAAATTGAAATCACGTCTGGCGGGATGCTACGTAACAATACCAACGCCGTTCGAGGACAGCGCTGGCTTTCCGGTCAATCACCAGGCGATCAGGACCTATGTCCGGTTCCTGATCGATAATGGCCTGAACACCGAATATGCCACGCTCCTGGCGGGCGGGGCGGCGGGTGACTTTTCGACGATGTCGTTCGAGGAGCGGATTGGCGTTGGCGAAACCGTTGTCGACGAAGCTCGGGGGCGCGTTCCCCTGGCCTTCGGCGGTCAATCGACCAGTACGCTGGAACTGGTGCGGCTGGCGCAGGCGGCGCAGTCGATGGGCTTCGACTTCCTGCAGGTATCCTGTCCATTCTACTTCACCCACACGGAGGCCGATTTCGAGGAGTTCGTCATGGCCGCGGCCAAGGCGGCGCCCCGCATCGGCATCATCGTCTACAATACGTTCTGGACTTCGACGAGCCTGTCGTTCGGCATGATCGATCGCCTGGCCAGGATCGAGAACGTGGTCGGCCTGAAATGGGCGACGCCGCGAACGGACGCCATGGAATTCGAGGATGTCACCTCGAATTTTTCCAGGCGCTTCACCATCATCGACAACAATCTGTTCTTTCCATATTCGGCGATGCCGTCGCTGGGCGCACAGGCATTCGAGGTGCACCTCTGCAACTATTGGCCGGAATGGGGCATCAAGCTCATCGACGAGGTCAAGGCGGAGAACTACCCCGAGATCGCGCGGATGATGGTGGAAGAGGCCATGCCCTTCTACAAACTGTGGGTCGAGATCGAGAAAGGCTACACGAGCGGCGACGGCTATCTCGACAAATTGTGCATGGAATTGATCGGGCTGCCGTCGAGCCGCTGCCGTCCGCCAACACGTGACATTCGTGAAAACTATCGTGCGAGGACGCTTGACATGATGCGTGCCGCGGGCGTGCCACGCCTCGTGGCCAACTAGACAACATCGGGAACATAACAAGAAGCGACAAAACAATAGGAGTGACCGCTATGACCAATTTCAAGAATTTGATGCTTGGAGCAGTAGCAACCACCATGTTGCTGGTCGGCGCCGCCAAGGCCGACGACGATGTGAAGTTACGCCTCAACTGGATGTATTACGGCTCGCATGCCGGCTTCGCCCTCGGCAAGGTGAAGGGCTTCTACAAGGACGCCGGCATCAACCTCGATATCCGCTCAGGCAACGGTTCGGGTTCCGCGCACCGCCTTGTCGCAAATGGCGATAGCGATTTTTCCTATGGCTCGTGCGGATCGATGGTGAACCTTGCCTCGCAGGGCGCCGCGCTGATCTCGGTGGCTGTGATCGACGCCATGGGAGCGGATGCGGTACTGGTTCGCCCCGACGCGGGCATCACCAAGATCTCCGACCTCAAGGGCAAGAAGCTGCTCACCACGTCGAATGCCGGTGTCAACACCTTCTTCCCGATCGTGCTGTCAACGGCCGGCCTTTCGCCTTCCGACATCACACTCACCAACGTGCCCGACGGCGCGCTCGTATCGAGCTATCTGCAAGGTGCCGGCGAAACGGTGGGCATGCTTGGCGGCATCGACGACAAGCCGGCCGAGATCAAGAAGAACGGCGGCGCCGCCCCGGTGATCTTTCCTTATTCCAGCTATGGCGTGAACCAGATCGGATATTGCATCGTCGCTCGCAAGGACATGGTCGCGAAAAACCCGGACCTTGTGAAACGCTTCGTGCAAGCCACCATCAAGTCCTACAAGGCGGCCGAGGCCAATCCGGACGCGGCGATCGCGGCGATCGGCGACATCGTCGGCGGAACGATGAATGAAGACGAGGGAAAAGCGCAGGCCCGCGCGGTGCTCGATGTGACGCTCAGCCTGCTCTATTCGGCGGCGAACAAGGACAGGACACTCGGCTTGAACGTTCCGTCCGATTGGGAAAGCATGGTGACCCTGATGAAAAAGTACAATGACCTCGATCCCAAGGTCGACGCCAAGCAATTCTACACCAACGACTTCGTCAAGTAATTGGCGCACCGGAGCGGCTTGCCGTCGCTCCGGTGCTCGCTGCGGCCGGGACCAGATTGAACCGTCGATGAATCCGCTTATCGAACTTACGGGCGTGCAGAAGGTGTTCGGGGCAGGCCCCGGCGCCCTGCATGCCTTCGGGCCGGTCGACATGAAGATCGAGAAGGGCGAGTTCGTCTCGCTGCTCGGTCCGTCGGGCTGCGGAAAGTCGACCCTCATGCTTATGATCGCCGGGTTGCTCGATGCCACCGAGGGCCGAATCGCGATCGACGGGCGCACCGTCATCGGGCCACAGACCGACATCGGCATCATGTTTCAGGACAACACGCTGGTGCCGTGGCGCACCGTGCGAGGCAATATCGAGCTGCAGCTGGAGCTTCGAGGCCTGTCACCGGCCGCCCATCGCGCCAGCGTGGACGAACTGCTTTCTTCGGTCCATCTCGAAGAATTTCAACAACGCTACCCGCACGAACTCTCCGGCGGGATGCAGCAGCGCGCCGCATTCTGCCAGGCATTGGTGCATCAACCCGCGACCATGCTGCTCGACGAGCCGCTCGGCAAGCTCGACGCCATGACCCGGGAAGCCATCCGCACCGACCTGCAGGCGCTGTGGATGCAGCGCCATCCCACCGTTGTGTTCGTCACCCACTCGATCGAAGAGGCCATCCAGCTCTCAACGCATGTCGCCATCATCACGCCGCGCCCCGGACGCATCGAGCGGATCATTTCCGTCGATCTGCCTTATCCGCGCGATTTCGAGGTCAAGAGCAGCCCGCAATTCATCGGCTACGTCCGGCAGGCACATGAGATATTTCGTGGCTATGGCGTCCTCTGATCGACCCTCTCGACCGGAGCGCGCGGCCCGCTGGATTGCGCGGTCCTGGATGTCCATTGCCTTCTTCGCGGCGTTCTTCCTGATCTGGGAGTACTCCATCGTCTGGTTCGGAATCCCGCGCTACATCCTCACGCCCCCATCGGTAGTCGTCGCGAAGGGCTGGGCGGATATCGACCGACTGCTCTACTACACCTGGATCACGGGCGTGGAGGTCGTGCTGGGTTATGCGGTGGCTGTTATCCTGGCGCTGCCGCTCGGCCTCGCCATCGCATTTTCGTCCATCCTGCGCCGCACGATCTACCCGTTTGTCGTCTGCGTCGAAATGGTGCCCAAGATCGCCTTCGCGCCGCTGTTCATCTCCTGGCTCGGTTTCGGCCTCTTGCCCAAGGTGATCATCGTCTTCCTGGTCTGCTTCTTTCCCATCGTGCTCAACGCCATTCTCGCTTTCAGTTCGCTCAGCGAGGAACTGTCGCGCTTCAGCGTCTCGACCGGCGCGAGCGCATGGCGCACCTTCGTCAAGGTGCGGCTGCCGGCGGCGCTGCCGCAATGCTTCGTCGGCTTCAAATACGCCGCGATCAACGCGACAGTCGGCGCCGCCATCGCGGAGTTCATCGGCTCGGACCAGGGGCTCGGCTTCTACATCCAGATCGTCACTGGCAACATGCGTCCGGACCTTGCCTTTGCCGGCATCTTTTTCCTGACAATCCTCGGCCTGGCTTTGTTCGGGCTGGTCACGCTCGCCGAGCGCCTCCTCATTCCCTGGCATATTTCGGTACGGCGCCAGTCGCACTGACCTCTCAACGTATTTCGACGGAGACAAACGTGACCTTGACCAAAGAAAGCGCCCACGCACTCGCTTCGAAGCTGGCACCGAAAGGCCTTGCCTTCATTGACGGCAAATTCGCCACCGCCGCGGACGGTGCGACCTTCGACACCATCAACCCGGCGACCGGCCAGCTCATCACCGCTGTGGCGCATTGCGGCACAGCCGATGTCGACCGCGCCGTCAAGGCAGCCCGCAGATCCTTCGACGACGGCGCCTGGTCGCGCGCGGCTCCCGAGTTTCGCAAGGAGGTGATGCTCAGGCTCGCCGATCTGGTGCGCACCCATCGCGAGGAACTCGCCGTTCTTGAGAGCATTGACAGCGGCAAGACAGTGATCGACTGCCTGCACGAGATCGGCCGCGAAGTGCCCACCTTCTTCCAGTGGTATGGCGAACTTGCCGACAAGTCGTTCGGCAAGGTGGCGCCGACGGGCGAGAATGCCCTGGCGCTTATCGTCAAGGAACCGGCCGGCGTGGTCGGCCTCGTCCTGCCCTGGAATTTCCCGTTGCTGATGGCGGCCTGGAAGATGGCGCCCGCCCTGGCCGCGGGCTGTTCGGTCCTGGTCAAGCCGGCGGAGCAGACGCCGCTGTCTGTCCTGCGCCTCGCCGAACTCGCGCAGGAAGCCGGCATCCCGGACGGCGTGCTCAACGTGTTGCCGGGCCTCGGCGAGACCACCGGCCAGGCGATTGGCCGTCACCCCGATATCGATATAGTCTCCTTCACCGGGTCGACCGAGGTCGGCGGTTATTTCCTGCGCTACGCCGGCGAGAGCAATCTCAAGGTGATTGGCCTGGAGATGGGCGGCAAAAGCCCGTTCATCGTGCTGGATGATGCCGATCTCACTGACGATCTGATCGAGCATGCCGCGATGTCTGCCTTCTGGAATGGCGGCCAGAACTGTTCCGCGAACATGCGGCAGCTTGTCGACCGCAGTCTGGCAGACGAGTTCGCCCATCGCGTCACCGTCCGCGCCAAGGCATTCCGTGTCGGCGATCCGCTCGATCCGGCGACCAATATCGGCGCCATGGTCACCGCCGAACACCAGACCCGCGTGATGGGCTACATCGAGCGCGGGTCGGCCGAAGGTGCCCGCCTGCTGACCGGTGGCGGCTCGACAGGGCCAGGCTACTTCATCGAGCCCGCTGTCTTTGCCGACATGACGCCCACGATGAGCATCGCCCGCGAGGAGATCTTTGGCCCTGTCCTCGGCATCCTGCCGGTCGCTGGAATGGAGATGGCGCTGCGGATCGCACGCGATACCGACTACGGCTTGCACGCGACCGTATTTACCCGCGATATCGACCGCGCCATCCACATGGCGCGGCGGCTGCCCTGCGGCACCGTCTCGGTCAACGGTTTCTCAGAAGGCGACGTCAAGACGCCCTTTGGCGGCTACAAGCGCTCCGGCTCGCTAGCCCGCGATAACGGCACGGAGGCCATGGACCAGTATCTCCAGACCAAGACGATCTGGTTCAGTACCGCCCGACCCTCGGCCGCCCGGTGATGGAAATCGGCGTTTGCGGCGAATTTTCGCACGAGCAGGTGGCGCGGCTCAAGCTCGGTGCGGGCGATTTTCCAGTCAGGCTGGTGGCGGCCGAGGCTGACAGCGACTGCGCGATCGTTTTCGGCAACCCCGAGCCTGACAAGGTCGCGGCAAACCAGAACCTGCGCTGGCTGCAACTGGAATCGGTGGGGTTCGGCGAATATGCTGGCCTCGACTGGAAGCGCGGTCACGGCGAGACACTGGTCACCAACCTTGCCGGCTTCTTTGCCGACCCGGTCGCGGAATCGGCGCTTGCCGGCATTCTGGCGCTCTATCGGGGCATCGACCGCCTGGTGCTTCTGCAAGCGGGCAAACAGTGGCTTGGCGATCCCTTGCGCACGCGCCTGCGCGTGCTGCGCGGGTCGCGCGTCGTCCTGTTCGGCTATGGTGCGATCAACCGGCGGCTGGCTGAACTGCTGGCGCCATTCGGCTGCGCGATCACGCCGATCACGCGCGAGGGGATCGCGGGGCTGGACAAGGCGCTTGCCGATGCCGATCTGGTCGTTTGCACGGCGCCGGCCACTCCCGCCACGTCGGGTCTTTTCGACGCTGCCCGACTGGCCAAATTGCCTCCAGGGGCGCTTTTCTGCAATTTCGGGCGGGGCTCGATCCTGGACGAGGACGCGCTCGCCGACGCCCTTGAACAAGGCCGGCTTGGCGGCGCGGTGATCGATGTGACCCGCGACGAGCCATTGCCGGCGGGGCACAGGTTCTGGACCTGCCCCAACATCATCCTGACGCAGCATTCCGGCGGTGGCACGATGGATGAACTCGACCGCAAGATCGACATCTTCCTGGCAAACCTGGCGCGCTTTCGCACCGGCATGCCGCTCGAAGGCGTCGTCGATTTTTCACGAGGATACTGATGGCTGAGATCACCAACATCCGCTGCGTCCTGCTGTCGTCGCCCTATGCCGATGCGGACGATCCGGAAATCAAGGAATGCTTCCCCAATGGGCCCAAGCGCACCATCGGCATGGTGGAGGTGACGCTGGACAATGGCGTAACCGGGCTGGGCGAAGGCTATCTCGCCGTCTTCGCACCGCTGGTGTTCCAGGCGATCGTCGACCTTTGCCGCCCGCAGGTGATGGGCCGCGATGGCTTCGACATCGATCGTCGGGTCAAGGACCTTCGCAGCCTGTGCGATTACTGGTCGCTTCAGGGCGCAGCGCGCCACGTCATCGCGGCCTTCGAGATTGCCTTGCAGGACGCCAAGGCCAAGAGCCTGGGTATCCCTGTATACGAGCTTCTCGGCGGGGCTCAGGCCCAATCGATCGAGATCTACGGTTCGGGCGGCTGTTGCGATGCCAAGGAACAGTTCCTGCGCGAACTGGACATGCTGGGTTCGCTCGGCATCGAGATCTACAAGATCCGTTCGGTCAAGCGCGATATCCTGCGCACGGCCTGGGTGCTGGAAGAGGCCGGCCGGCGCGGCATCAAGGTCGGCGTCGACATGTGCCAGAACCTTGCCGATCCGCCGCAGGCGGTAGACGATGTCGTGGCCTTTGTAGAAGCCGTACACGCCATCACCGACCGGCGTATGGTGTTTGTCGAGGAGGCGCTTGGCCCCGACCAGCCCGATGCCTTTCGTGAACTGCGTGGTCGTATCGATGTGCCGGTGTGCGGCGGCGAGATCGTCACCACGCCCAAGGAAATGATCGAGCGCATCAACGCCGACGTCTATGATTTCGTCCAGCCCGACGCCTCGGTGATGGGTGGAATTTCGGCGGTCATGGACGTGTTCGAAGCGGCCAGGGCCAAGGGCACCGACGTGGTCGTGCATGCCTGGGGCGGTGCCGCCGCGATCATGGCCAGCTATCACGCCGCCTTCGCCGCAGGCGGTAAGCTGGTCGAGTATCCGATGCTGTATTTTCCGCTCGGCGCCGAAATGATCGGCGACCAGGGGCGCATCGAGAACGGCCGTCTGATCCGTCCAACCGCACCGGGACTCGGCCTGACGCTCACCCCCGACATGGAGGCGCGTTATCCCTTTGATGAAACCGCCGTCTATTCCTGCGTGCTGACGGACTGGGGCCCGCCACCGGACAGCTATTGGCGAGATTTGAGCCAGTTCGCCTCGTAATCCCGGCCGCCTCGCTTGGGGGAGCGAAAGATCGGAGGCTGGAGGGCTCCTATTGGCCGGCCGGCGGTGCCGTACGGTTGGGTTTCAGGGTGGATCAGCCGTGCCAATGGGAGCAGCGGATGATGCTGCGGAAGCTGCCGCATCTACTTTTGCCCGCTCAAGGATCCAATTTTTGACGGTCTTGACCACGCTCCCCTTCGAAAGCTGGCTTTCGGACAGGTAATAGGTCCAGGGGCTTGCCGTGCGAACAGGAAACGGTTCGACGAGAAGGCCGCGGCTCAAGTAGGTTCTGGCCAGCGAATACTGGGTCGCGACACAGCCGGCGCCCGTTGCCGCCAGTTCCAGCGCGATGTTCGACGCGTTTGTCGTTATTCCCTTTTCATAATCCGAGATGTCGATACCCAGCGCCTCGCCCATGCACTGCCAGTATTCCTGTCTTCCGTGAACAAAGATCCAGTCCACATGCAGGATGTCCTGCGGCGACTTGAGCCGGTTCGCCCCCATCATCAATTGCGGAGCGCACAGCAGAACCAGTTGATCGTTCCACAGCGGAACACCAGCCGGGGGGCGATCGTCGAAGCGCCGCGTCGAGATGGTGATGTCGGCGATCTGTTCGCTGAGATCTTCCCAAATCGTGCCGTGCAGCACGACCTCGATGTCCGGGTGCTGATTGCGGAAAGCGGCCATGCATCCTGCGATCCAATTTTCCGCAAGGCTCATTGGGCATGAGATGACCACGGTCTTGTTGCGGGTCGAGGCCACGATTGCCTCGGTTGCGTGATCGATGAGGTCGAGAGCCTGGCGCAGTGTCGGCAAGAATGCCTCACCCATCTCGGTCAGCTTGAGACTGCGAGGATACCGGATGAACAGTTGCCGGCCGAGATAGTGTTCCAGCCCCCGGACATGGTTGCTGACAGCTGCCTGCGTGTAGCCCAGCTCATTGGCGGCGAGCGTAAAGGAGAGGTGTCGGGCTGAGCATTCGAACGAACGGATATAGTTGAGCGGGGGCGGTGGCTTCATCGCAATTTTTCCGGTCGACGATCATGGCGGGAACAGGGAGCTTACAGCGCGCCGGACGAGGTGACATCGATTTTTTTGGCCAATGGCGCCAAACTTATGACGTGAATGGGCCGCGAGGCCAAATTAATCATAGGGCTCACAAGGGGAGAAGGTGGCGTCAATGGTCGATCAGCCCGAGGGGGCCGGTGCTGTTTGCGAGATTACCGCCAGGATCGCGGATTTCGTGCTGCGCAGACCCGCCACCCAGTTCCCGAATGAAGTATTGCGGGCGGCATCGCTGCAATTCCTGGACACGATCGGCGTCACGATCGCTGCCGGACCAATGGAGGCAGGGCGGATCGCAAGAGAGGCGGCCGTCCTGCTCTACGGCGCCGGCGATGGCCGGCATGCGGCGCGGATGCTGTTCGACGGCCGCCGCGTAAGCATGGCTGGCGCCGCCTTCGCGGCCGCCACCCAAACCGACAACCTCGACGGTCATGACGGCTACAGCCCGACCAAGGGCCACATCGGCGTGGCGGTCATCCCGGCGCTGGCGGCGCTTGCCGAGGCGTGCCCGGATCTCGGCGGGCCGGAGGCGCTGGCCGCCATCGTCATTGGCTACGAGATCGCAGGCCGCGCCGGCATAGCGTTGCATGCCACGGTTTCGGACTACCATACGTCCGGTGCCTGGAACGCGCTCGGCGTGGCTGCCATGGCCTCGCGCTTCATCCGCCTGGACGACGAGCAACTCCGCCATGCCTTCGGGATCGCGGAGTATCACGGGCCGCGCAGCCAGATGATGCGCGAGATCGCCACGCCGACCATGCTGCACGATGGATCGGGCATGGGCGCGCTGGTCGGCCTTTCAGCGGCAGTGCTTGCCGAACTCGGCTTCGCCGGCGCGCCGGCCATCACCCTGGAAGCGCCGGACGTGGCGCACCACTGGGACGACATCGGAAGCCTCTGGCAGATGTCGCGCCAGTATATCAAACCGTATCCGATATGCCGCTGGGCGCATGCGGCGATCGACGGGACACGTGCTCTCTGTCTCGAATATGGCCTGGGACCGGCACAGGTCGTCAAGGTACGGGTCAACAGCTTTCACCACGCCGCGACGCTGTTTGCCGGCATGCCCGACACCACGTCGAAAGCGCAGTACAGCCTGGCGTTCGCGGTTGCCACCATGATCGTGCACGGCCGCGTCGGTTTGGAGCATATCTCAGGCGCCGGTCTCCAGGACGCGGCCGTCGAGGCCATGCTGAGGCGCGTCGAGGTTACCGAATCGCCGCGCCACAGCGCCCGCTTTCCGCAAGGACGCTGGGCGGATGTCCGCATCGAGACGACGGACGGGCGCGTGCTCGATTCCGGCGACGTGCATGCGCGCGGCGGACCCGAGGCGCCGTTCACGCCCGACGACATCATGGCGAAATACATGGAGCTGGCCGCTCCGGTACTGGGCGAGGCCCGGGCTGCGGCGATCCGCGACGGCATTCTTGGTCTCACGGCGCCCGGCAGCCGATTCAGCGACCTCGCGGCGCTGCTCTACGATCCTCCCGCCGGCCAGCACTATGCCGCTTAGCCTGCTCAAATACGGGTTCAGCAAGGACTATCCGGTGACCGGGGATATCCCCGCGACGCCGGAGCTGAGGCCGTCCTACGACGTGGTCATCATTGGCGGCGGCGGCCACGGGCTGGCGTCAGCGCATTATCTGTCGAAATATCACGGCATCACCAGCATCGCCGTGCTGGAGAAGGGCTATCTTGCTGGCGGCAACACCGCGCGGAACACCACGACGATCCGCTCCAACTACATCACGCCGGAGGGTGTCGCCTTCTACAAGGAGGGTGTTTCGCTGTTCCAGGGCCTGTCGCAGGAGCTGGATTTCAACGTCATGTTCTCGCAGCGCGGGCAACTGACGCTTGCCCATTCGGAGGCGACCCTGCGCAGCTTCCACCTGCGGGCCGAGATAGGCAAGCACATGGGAACCCGCACCGAGGTCGTCGACGCGAGGGGTGTCGAGGAGATCGTGCCACAACTCAACATGGATCGTGGCGGCGCGCTCGAAATCCTGGGCGGGCTCTGGCACGCCGATGGTGGCACGGCCAGGCACGACGCGGTGGCCTGGGGCTTTGCCGCACAGGCATCGCGGCGCGGCGCCGAAATCCATCAGCGCACCGAAGTGCAGAGCGTCGAAGTGGCCGGGGACCGTGTCCAGGCGGTGGTGACGAACCGCGGCCGCATCGCTTGCGGCGCGGTGCTGATCGCCGCCGGCGGCATGAACTACGATGTCGCGCTGATGGCCGGGATCGAACTGCCGATCCGTTGCTATCCGCTGCAGGCGATGGTGACCCAGCCGCTGAAGCCGTGGCTCGACACACTCGTTTCGTCGGTTTCGCTGCACACCTATCTGGTGCAGTCCTCGCGCGGCGAGATCGTCATCGGTGGTGGTTCCGATCCCTACCAGCTCTACTCGACCCGCTCGACGCTCGACATGAAGGAACATCTGGCGGCAGGCGCGGTGCATCTGTTCCCCTTTCTGCAAGGGGTAAAGGTCCTCAGGCAATGGGCGGGCATCACCGACATGACGCCCGATTACAGCCCGATCATGGGCGCCAGCCCGCTTGCCAACCTCTGGCTGGACTGCGGCTGGGGCACATGGGGGTTCAAGGCCACTGCCGTCGCCGGCAAGCGTATGGCCGAGACGATCGCCAAGGGCCGCGTTCCCGATGTGCTGAAGCCGTTCGCGTTGGAGCGCTTCGAGACTTTCCGGCTGCTGAACGAAATGGGCGCCACGGCTGCGAGTCATTGACATCATGAAGCTGCTCACCTGCCCGATGAACGGTCCGCGCAACATCGACGAATTCCAGTCGCTCGGGCCGGTGCGGGCTGCACCCGATCCCGATGCATCGAGCGACGCCGAATGGGCGCGCCACCTGTTCCGGGCCGACAACCGCAAGGGCGTGGCTCTCGAATGGTGGCGCCATGTGCCGAGCAACTTCTTCTTTTTGGCCGAACGTAATGTGGTGACCAACGAGGTCATCCGCACTTTCGCGCCAAGCGACGAAGGCCGGCCGTGAGCCGGCTGCCCGAACCTTTCGGCTCGCGCATAGACCGCGGTCGGCCGCTTCGCTTCAGCTTCGAGGGCAAGGCGTTCGAGGGCTTCGACGGCGATTGCATCGCCAGCGCGTTGGCGGCGTCGGGCCAATGGCTGCTGTCACGCTCGTTCAAGTACCATCGGCCGCGCGGCGTCTTCAGCATGGCCGGAGCGGAGGCCAACACACTGGTGCAGTTGGCGTCCGAGCCGAACGTGGCGGCGGACCTGACACCACTGCGCGACGGCATGAAGGTGACGGCGCAGAACGTCAACGGTTCGCTGCAGTCCGACCGCGATGCCGTGATCGGCCGGTTCGCGAAACTGCTGCCGGTCGGCTTTTACTATCGAACGTTCATGGGGCCGACGCGCAACGCGTGGCTGAAAGCCTGGGAGCCGATGATCCGCCGCAAGGCGGGCTTGGGCGTGGTCGATGCAAAGGCGCCGCATCGTGACTTCGACATGGCGCATCTCCATTGCGACCTGCTGGTCGTCGGCGGCGGTCCGGCCGGACTTTCGGCAGCCATCGCCGCCGCCGAGGCCGGGGCGGATGTCGTTCTGTGCGACGAGAATCCGGAGATCGGCGGCTCATTGACCTACAAGCGCTGCGAGCCGGACGCGCTGACACGACTGGCCTCGGCAGCAGTTGCACTTCCCAACCTGCGCATTCTGCCTGGCACGGTCTGCAACGGCTGGTACGAGGACAACTGGCTGCCGCTGATCCAGAGCGACCGGCTCTATCGGGCACGTGCCCGGCAAGTGGTTCTCGCAACCGGTGCGATCGAGCAGCCGGCGCTGTTCCGCAACAACGACCTGCCGGGAATCATGACCGGCGGTGCCGTGCAGCGGCTGATCCGGCATTACGCGGTGAAACCCGGCCGGCGGGCGGTCGTGCTCGCCGCCAATGCCGGCGGCTATCATGCCGCGCTCGACCTCATTGATGCCGGCGTTGCCGTTGCGGCGCTCGCCGATCCGAGGCCGGTGGGCAACGAGGGCGACCTGGCCAAGGCACTGCAAGGCAGCGGGGTCCAAATCATGCAGGGCGCCGCCATCGCCGAGGCCCAGGGCACCAAGGGCAACAAACATGTCGCCCGCGTCCATATCGGCGGCCACTGGATCGAGTGCGATCTCGTGGTCATTTCGGCTGGCGCGGTGCCAGCCTGGCAGTTGCCGTGCCAGGCCGGAGCCAAGGTCGGCTACGACGAGAAGTCGGCGCATATGAAGCTCACCATGGATCATGGCTCGATGCTCCTGGCGGGAGCGGTCGCTGGCAGGTCGAGCCTCGATGCGGCAATTGCGGATGGTCGCCGCGCGGGCCTGAACGCGCTGGCCCGCCTCGGCCATGCGATCTGCTCCGACGTGGCTGCGGTCGATACCGATCTGGAGCCGGAAGGCTGGGCACAGCCCATCGCTGCCGATCCGAAGGGACATGACTTCATCGACTTCGACGAGGACCTGCAGGTCAAGGACCTGCTGAACACGGTGAAGGAAGGCTATCGCGAACTGGAGCTGGTCAAGCGGTTTTCGACGGTGGGGATGGGTCCAAGCCAGGGACGCCATTCGGCGCTTGCGACGGCCAGGATCGTCGCCGAGGCGACCGGCCGCAGCGTCGGTGCTATCGGCGTTACCACCGCGCGGCCTCCGACAGGTCCGGAAACGCTGGGCGTGCTTGCCGGCCATCACGAACCGCTCGAACGGCGGACCGCGCTCCATGCGCGGCATCTGGCTGTTAATGCGCGCATGAGGGCGGTGGGTGCCTGGTGGCGGCCCTATCATTACGGCGCGGACGTCGATGCCGAGCGGCTGGTGCACGAAGAGATCGCGGCCGTGCGACAGGCGGTCGGCCTGCTCGACGTATCGACGCTAGGCAAGCTGGAAGTGCGCGGACCGGATGCCGGCGCCTTCCTCGATCGCATGTACACGATGGCCCATGCCGGCCAGCCCGTCGGCCGTGTGCGCTATTGCCTGATGCTGAACGAGATGGGCGCGGTGATCGACGATGGTGTCGCCTACCGCCTTGCCGACGATCGTTTCTACGTCACCGCCACCACGGGCGCCGTTGCCAGAGTCCAGGCGGAAATGCTGTTCTGGAATGCTCAATGGCGGCTGAAGGTCGACGTGCTCAACGTCACCGCGGCGTTTTCCGGGCTTAATGTCACCGGACCGAACGCGCGCGCCTTGCTGCAGGCGATCGATGGCGACATCGATTTTTCCCGGCAGGCGTTCGGCTATCTGTCCGGCCGCGAAGGCACGCTTGCAGGAGTTCCGGTGCGTGTCATGCGCATCGGTTTCACCGGGGAGGTCAGCTACGAACTGCATTGTCCCTCCAGCTATGCCGGCGCGCTATGGGATGCGGTGATCGAGGCGGGTAGGTCGCATGGGCTGCGGCTCTACGGCCTTGAAGCGTCACGTATCCTTCGCCTGGAGAAGGGCCACATCCTCATTGGCCAGGACACGGACGCGCTGACCAGCCCGGATGAACTGGGTTTCGGCTGGGCGGTGTCGAGACGGAAACCGTTTTTCGTAGGGAAGCGCTCGATCGAGATGCGGGCGCGTCTCGGCCAGAAACGCAGGCTGGTCGGGCTGACGTTCGCGAAGGACGCCAACATACCGGGCGAAGGCTGCCTCGTGCTTCGCGCCGGAGCGCCCGTCGGACAGGTCACGTCAGTCGGCTTTTCGCCGACGCTCGGCCATCATATCGCGCTCGCCTATGTCCATGCCGACGACGCGACCGAGGGCACCCTGGTCACCCTCAAATGCCGCGACGGCGAACTGTTGAGAGCGCCCGTGGTCATGCATGCCTTCTTCGATCCGGAAAACGCGCGGCAGGAGCTCTAGGATGGTCTCGTTGTCGCCATTAGCGCGCCAGTTTCCGCTCTCCACCGGCGGCTCCGCACAGGGCATAGGACTGCCGAACGGCGCCGTCGAACTGGTCGACCTGACCGCCAAGCCCCGCTTCGGCATCAAGGGACCGGGCAGTTCCGCCTGGCTCAAGGGACGCGGCATCACACTGCCGCCCGTGAACCGGATCGGCACCCATGGCGACCTGCGCGTGCTGCGTCTCGGCGGCGAGGATTTCTTGGTCGTCGACGGCGAATTGGATACGCTCACGGTCCACTGGAACAATGCGACCGGGCCGCGCGGCTACTGGTCGTGGCGCGAGGAGGGCTGGGCCTGGATGCGGCTGTCCGGGCGAGCGGTCGACGGCGTCATGGCAAGGCTTTGCGCACTTGATCTGCGCGCCGGGCGATTTTGCGAAGACGAGATCGCGCAGACCCGCGTCGCTCAACTCGAGGCGGTCCTAGTGCGGGCCGGGGAAGGCTTCGACGTGTTTTTCGACATTGCGGCGACCGCCTTCTTCGTCAGGACGGTCATCCATGCGGCCAAGCAGGCTGCCGGCGAGAGAACATAAGGGAGAAGCATCGATGAACACCATCCAGGGCGTGATCGCGCCGATCCTGACGCCTTTCGACGCCAACGGCAGAATTGCCCGTGATCTCTGGATCGGGCACGCGCGATGGGTGCTTGACCAGGGCGCCCACTTCCTTTCGCCCTTCGGCACCACCGGCGAGGCTCTGTCGCTGTCGCTGCCTGAGCGTATCGAGGCGCTTGAATGGCTGGTGAACGCAGGCATTCCGCCCAGCAGGATGATGCCGGGCACCGGGGTCACGGCGCTGCCGGAAACCGTGGAACTGAGCAGCCATGCCGTCGGCCTTGGCTGTGCTAGCGTGATGGTGCTGCCATCGTTCTTCTATACCGCTGCGGGCGACGAGGGGCAGGCGCGTTACTATGCCGAATTGATCGAAAGGGTCGCGAGCCCGTCGCTGCGGCTGATCCTCTATCACATTCCGCAGAATTCGGGCGTGGCGGTGACGCCGGCGCTGGCTGCCCGGCTGAACAGCGCGTTTCCCGATACGGTCGTGGCTTACAAGGACAGTGCCGGCAACTGGGACAACACGGCAGCGGTGATCGCGGCGGCGCCGAACCTCTCGGTGTTCCCGAGCTCCGAGGCACAGTTGACGCAAGGCCTGGCCGGTGGTGCGGCGGGCTGTATTTCGGCCTCGGTCAATCTCAATGCGGCGGCGATAAGAGCTGTTTATGACGGCGTGCGCGCCGGCCGGGATGTGAGCGCCGCCGACGCCTCGATCAAGGCGTTCCGGCAGGCGGTGCAGGCCGCCGGGCTGATCGGCGGCATGAAGGCCGCGCTCGCGGTGCGGTCCGGCGATCACCGCTGGCTCAACCTGCGGGCTCCGCATGAAAACACCACGCTTGCCGCCGGCAAGGCGCTTCTTGCCGCCCTTGGAGAAGCGAGTGAGGTCATTCCCGCGCGGCGCAGGGCGTAGAGCCATGACTGGCCGTCCGTCGATCATCGTTCACAGCGACAAGCCGGAACCGGCGCTCGCGGTGCTGGCGGAGAGCCATCCTGATCTCCAGGTCGCGGCCTGCGACAGCTATGGCGGATTGGCCGAGATGATAGCCGACACCGGCGCGGAGATCGTCTATTCCGTGCGCTTCTCCGGCACGCCGCTGTTTCCGCGCCGGGCGCTCCTGGAAAGTTCGACTGTGCGATGGGTATCGGTCGGCGGCTCGGGCACCGATCACCTGCTGCCATGGGATCCGAGCAAGGTTACGGTGACCAACGCGGCCGGGGTCGCCGCCGACATGATGGCCGAATACGCGCTGGGGGCGATGCTGTCCTTCTCGCTGGGCCTGCCGGGCTTTGCCCGCGACCAGCGGGCGCGGCGGTGGACGGCGGGCCGTGTCGAGCCCATCGAAGGGCGCACATTGCTGATCCTGGGCCTTGGCAGGACTGGACAGGCCGTGGCCCGCCGCGCCAAGGCGATGGGCATGGTCACGCTCGGCGCCCGGGCCCGGCCGGGGCCGACCCCGAATGTCGATGAGGTCCACCGCATCGGCGACATGCCCGAGCTTTGGGCGCGTGCCGATTTCATCGTTTGCTGCGTGCCGCTCCTGGAGACGACGCGCGGGCTGGTCGATCGACAGGCGTTTTCCGCGATGAAGCCGACTGCGGTTCTGATCGATGTTTCTCGCGGCGGTGTCGTCGAGGAGGCCGCCCTTGTCGAGGCTCTCGAAGCTCGCCGGCTCAGGGGGGCGGCGCTCGACGTCTTCGCCACCGAGCCGCTGCCGGCCGACCATCCCCTCTGGGGCTACGACAACGTGATCATCACCCCGCACTGTTCGTCCGTCTACGACGGCTGGGATGTCAAGTCGGTGCGGATGTTCGCGGAAAACCTGGCCCGTTATCGGCGCGGCGAGCCGCTGGAAAACGTCGTCGATCCGACGCGTGGCTACTGAAATGTGGGAGGAGTGCGGCAATGACGGCACATGAAAGACGCGGCGGCGGCCGACGGTCGAAGGCGAGCCGTAGCGGCGGCGGCATCCCGCAGCTGCCGTGGCAGCACGTGACCAATCCCTATGCACCGATGCAGCTGCTGAACGAAGAGCAGATGGACAAGCTGCACCGCACCTCGATGCGCATCCTTTCCGAACTCGGCATCCGCGTCATGGGTGAGAAAGTCCTGGCGCTGTTCGAAACGGCCGGTGCCATCGTTGACCGCAATGAGAACATCGTGCGCATCGATGAGTCCCTGGTGATGGCGGCGCTGAAAACCGCGCCTTCATCGTTCACCCTCACGTCACGCAATCCGGACAAGCAAATCACGCTCGGCGGCAATTCGCTGGTCTTCGGACTGGTCGCCGGCCCACCCAACGTGCACGACCGCATCAACGGCCGGCGGCAAGGCAATCTTGGCGACTACGAGAACTTCATCCGCCTCGCCCACCACTTCAACGCCATCCATATCATCGGCAACCAGGTCGTGGCGCCGATGGAACTGCCGGCCAATTCGCGTCATCTGGACACCTATCGCGCCAACCTGACGCTGTCCGACCTGAGTTTCCATTGCTCCGCGATCGGACGCGGCCGCGCCGTTGACAGCATCGCCATGATGGCCATAGCGCGCGGCATTACCGTCGAAGCGATGCGGGCGTCGCCCGGCGTCACCACCATCATCTCCGTCAACTCGCCGCGGCTGTTCGATGAAGCCATGGCGGAGGGGCTGATCGCCATGGCCGAGCATGGCCAACCGATCACCATCACGCCGTTCACGCTGATGGGGGCGATGACGCCGGTCACACTGGCGGCGGCACTGGCGCAACAGAATGCCGAGGCCTTGTTCGGGGTGACGTTGACGCAACTCGTCAATCCCGGCACGCCGGTGATGTACGGCGCATTCACATCGAATGTCGACATGCGCTCGGGGGCGCCGGCCTTTGGCACGCCGGAGAACACCAAGGCCAATATCGTCGCCGGGCAACTGGCCCGCCGCTATCGGCTGCCTTACCGCACGTCGAATGCCAACGCGTCCAACGCCGTTGATCTTCAGGCTGCCTATGAAACGGGAATGGCGACCTGGGGCGCCGTGCTGGGCGGCGCCAACCTGATCTATCACGCGGCCGGTTGGCTGGAGGGCGGGCTCACAGCCTCCTACGAGAAGCTCATCCTCGACGTCGAGATCCTGCAGAACATGATCGAGTTCCTGCGGCCCATGCCCTTCGAGGAAGACGATCTCGGCTTCGAGGCGATAAAGGCCGTGCCGACCGGCGGCCATTTCTTCGGCTCCGAGCACACCATGGCGCGCTACGAAACGGCGTTCTACCGCCCGATGCTCTCCAATTGGCAGAACTATGGGAGCTGGCAGGAAGCCGGCGGCCACGATGCGCTCGAACGCGCGACGCTGCTCTGGCAGCAGGCTTTGCATGACTATGAAGAGCCGGTGATGGACCCGGCCATCCGTGAGGAACTGGACGCCTATGTCACGCGCCGGAAGGAGGAGATCGGCGCTGGAGAACCGTAGAAAACATCAAGCGATAACAATGTGAAAGAAGGGGAAATGACATGACAAGTCCACGTCTTCTGACCGCGTTACTTGGTTTTGCCTTTGTTGCATCCGCCCACGCTGCTGACGTCAAGGTCGTTAATGCCGACGCCTGGTTCGCTGAGGGTCCGATCTGGTACCAGAACAAGCTGTTCTACGTCGAATATGGCCGCGGCACCGTCACGACCTGGGACGGCAAGAAGAATGAGGTGTTCTGGAAACAGGATGGCTGTGGCCCGTCGGCGGTGCTGCCGACAGCCAAAGGCGAATTCGTTGTCACCTGCTACGACAACAACACGATCGGCCGCATTTCGGCCGACGGCAAGACTTTGCCACCTTACAACAAGGATTCGGACGGACATGTCTTCAGCGGGCCGAATGATTTCGCGCCGGACAAGGACGGCGGCATCTATTTCACCGGATCGGGCAAGGGCGGTCCGCTGATCGACGCGTCCGCGTATTACATCGGCAAGGACGGCAGAGTTACCAAGGAAGCGGGCGACCTGCACAACGCCAATGGCCTCGTCATGTCGAACGACGGCAAGATCCTCTATCTGGTCGAGACCGAGGACAACCGCATCATCGAGTTCGATGTCCAGCCTGACCACAGCCTCGCGAACCGCAGGGTGTTCCTGCGCCTCGACGACCTGTTCCCCAACCAGCCGCATATCTGGCCGGACGGCATAAAGATGGACGCGAAGGGCGAGATGTACATTGGGCAGAGCCCGCGCTCGCTTGATGCGCCGGGCAAGATCATCGTGGTCGACAAGGACGCCAAGCTGCTACGCACGCTCTCCGTGCCGTCGCCATCGATGCCGAATTTCGCCTTTGGTCCCGAGGAAAAGGTGCTTTACGTCATGGCGCTGGACCAGATCGACGCAGCGCCATGGCACGGCAAGGTCTATGAGGTTGCGAACCCCCAGTGATCCATTGCTTTAGATGGCGAAGCGCAATGCCTGTGTTGCGCTTCGCCGGGATGTCGACGGGCAGCTCAATTCGAGCTGGTCGAAGACCGCCCGTCAGCCGGCCATCCAGCCGCCATCGACCATCAGGTTGACGCCGGTGACATAGGTTGACATGTCACTGGCCAGGAAGAGGGCCGCGCCGGCGACATCGTCGGGTTGGCCGAGGCGCGGCCACGGCGTCCTGCGGCGCGAATAGTCAAGCGAATCCGGATCGTTGGCGATGCCCGGCTTGCCTGTGATGATCTTGCCCGGCGCGATGGCGTTGCAGACGATGAGGTCGTCGGCGTGATCGATGGCGATCTGCCGCGTCATCTGGACAATCCCGCCCTTGCTCACCGAATAGGGGAAGTCACCGGGGCAGGCGACCATGCCGTGCTGGGACGAGATATTGACGATGCGGCCACGCACGCCGTTGACAGGCTCCTGGCCGAGCATCTGCCCGACGGCGCGTTTGCAACAGTAGAAAAATCCGGTGAGGTTGACGCCGATCACCTTGGCCCACTGTTCGGGCGTGGTTTCCAGCAGGTTGGTCGAGGTGTAGATGGCGGCGTTGTTGACCATGATATCGAGCCGGCCGAACCGCTCGATCGTCGCTTGCAGCATCCGGTCGACGGCATTCCAGTCCGCTATGTCGGTCTGGACGTAAAAGCCAGTGCCGCCGGCGTGCTCGATCATTTCTTTCGTGGTGGGGCCACCTTCGAGCGGCGTCTCGATCGTGTCGGCGATGACCACGCTGGCGCCCTCGACGGCAAAACGCCGGGCGATGGCGCGGCCGATACCGGAGCTTGCACCCGTGACGATGGCGATCTTGGCTGTGAGAAGTCCCATTTTGTCTCAGTGCTCCCGTGTCAGGACCAGACCTTTTCCGTTGGCCACCAGCCTGCCGTCGCGCATGATCTCCTCGCCCCGAAGCAGGACGCGCGTCAGCCTGCCCCGCACGCTCCATCCATCGAACGGCGTGTAGCCGGCTTTCGAAACCTGGTCGGCGTTGCGGATATCGCTGGCCTGGCGCGGATCTATGATCAGGATGTCGGCGTCGTGGCCAGGGGCTATCCGCCCCTTGCGTTGGCCCAGCCCGAACCTTTCGGCCGGATTCTGGGCACACATGCGGGCGATGTCGCGGAACCCGATCAGACCCTCATCGACCAGCTTGAGCATGGCTTGCAGAAGCGTTTGCAGCCCCGGCATTCCTCCTGGAATTTCGGCGAAAGTCGCGTAGCGCGCTGCCTTCTCCGCCGCGTCGTGCGGCGCATGGTCCGTGGCGACGATGTCGATCAGGCCGGCGGCGAGTGCGTCTCGCAAGGCTCCGACATCGGCTTTGTCGCGCAGTGGGGGCGATCCCTTCAGCCTTGCGCCATGACTTGCATAATCCTGCACCGTGAAGAACAGGTTCTGCGGCGTGGTCTCGACGCTGGCATCGGCCATGCCGCGCAGCCGGCGCCAGGTTTCGATGCCGAGCGCCGAATTGATCTGCCGCACATGAATGCGGGTCCCGGTCGCGGCGCCCGCCAGCAACGCCCGCGAGATACCGACGGCTTCAGCCAGAACCGAGCGGCTCTCCAGGAAGGCAGCGATGCCGCCGGTCCGGTCGCTTTGGGCGCTGCCCATCAGGAGCGACTGATCGCCGGGCGAGATGCCGACCAGCGTATCGAGCCTGGCGAAACGCTTCAGAGCGCTGACGACCTCGTCCATCGAGGCAAACAGGAACTGCTCGGGCACATCGGCTGTGAAAAGTTCGAACGACACCGGCGCCAGCCCGTGCAGTGGGGCGATCCGCTCGAGGTCATGGCTGACGACCGCCTGGAAACCTACGTCGACATGGATGCGGCCGCGAGCCAGCGCCATCTTGTCGGAAAGCTGGGCGTCGGTTGCCGTCCACGGATCGTCGGTCGGCATGTCGAGAATAGTCGTCACGCCGCCGAGCGCCGCCGCGTGAGTGCCGGACGAAAAATCCTCCTTGTGCGTTAGGCCTGGCTCGCGCAGGTGAGCGTGCGCATCGACGAGACCGGGCAAAAGGATACAGCCGTCGGCGGCGATGACCGTCCTTGCCACCGCCGGTTCCCGGGGATCAAGCAAGGCGGCCACACGCCCGTCGACGATGCCGACCTGGGCCGCGTTTTGAGTATTGGTGCCGACCACGATCGCGCCGGTGATCAGCGTATCGAATGTTTCAGGCACGGCTTTCGAAGCTCTCATGATGGTCAAGCCAGTGACGCGCAATGTCGAGACGGCGCATGAAGGCAACGCCGGGTGTATTGGTCACATGCTCGATCACCTCGCGCAGGCCCGAGGCGCGGTTGGGCTGGCCGGTCCAGCGGCAATGGATGCCGATCGTCAGCATGCGGCCGCCGGTCTCGTCGGCTTCGCCGAGCATGTAGTCGATGGCGGAGCGGCAATCCTCGGCGAAGTCGCGTGGGTTGCTGTAGCCCGGCGAGATCAGATAGCGGCTGTCGTTGAGGGTCTTCGAATAGGGAACGACAAGAATGCGCGTGCCGGCGTGGTCGGTGAAATAGGGCAGGTCGTCGTTGCACGGGTCGGAATGGTAGAGGAAGCCGCCCTCGCCTACGAGCAGGTCACGTGTATTAACGCTCGGAAACGAGCGGCAATTCCAACTGGGCGGGCGCTGGCCGGTCAGCTTCTTGTAGAGCGCGATCGCCTGATGCAGTTCGCGCTCCTCCTGCTCGCGCTCCATCATCGAATAGTCGGCCCAGCGAAGCCCATGGCCGAGCAGGTCATGGCCGCGCGCATTCATCCATTCGACGACGGCTGGATTGCGCTCCAGGGCGACCGCACAGGCCGATACCGTGATCGGAATGTTGTAGCGGTCGAACAGGCGGGCAAGCCGCCACACGCCGGCACGGCTGCCATATTCGAAATGTGTCTCGGTGCCGAGGTCGCGCACCGGCGGGCTGTTGGGGATGTTGTACTCGCCCCAATTGTCGTTGCGGCCGTCCTCGATCCATGAGTACTCGGACCCTTCCTCGTAGTTGAGGACCAGATTGACGGCGACCTTCACGCCGCCCGGCCATGTCATGAAGGGCGGCTTTGGTCCGTAGCCGACGAAGTCGCGCGGCTGGTCGTTCGCCGGTGGCGTGGCAGTGTTTTGCGGCATGGCGAATTCCTCTCAGCTCGTCTCGTTTTCGACAATCCAGTCCATGTAGGCGTGGAAGGCTTTCTTGCCCGGCAGTGGCCGCCAGGCGGTATCGCGCTCGATGCGAGCAATGTCATAGGCGCCCCACATGCCGCCCTTGAGCGCCGTGTCCTGGACGATGTTGGCCGCGTCGCCAGGACTGGTCTCGGCCTTGAGGCCGGGCACACGTTCCCGCGCCCAGGCGATGATGTCGCCGATGGTGACGGCCTCGCCGCTGCCGATATTGTAGTGGCGGTAGCGAAGTCCGGGCGCCTCGATCAGCGCGGTGATCGCCCGCGCCACGTCGGTCGAGAGGACATAGTCGCCGACCGGTTCGAGGCTGTTGGGCCGGATCGTCTCGCCGGCAATCGCCATATGGGCGACACGGTTGGGCACATGACGAAAGTTGCGGCTTTCCGTGGCGCGGTCCATCGGTCCGTAGACCGACGCCAGCCGTACCGAAACGGCCGAAAGGCCGAACAGGTCGACGTAACGGTTGACGACCATTTCCGCAGCGAACTTGGAGATACCGTAGAGGGTGAGCGGCGCGACATAGCCGTCCTCGGGTAGTGGTTCGCCGCTCCAGTCCGGCCCGTGGTGGCGGTAGACCGAGCCGGAGCTGACATAGACGAACCGTCGGATGCCAGGCTGGGCTCGCGCCCATTCCAGAATGCGCACGGTTCCCATCAGGTTCACATCGACGATGCGGGCCGGATCTTCCGCTTCCGGCTGGCGCTTTGCCTCGGACGCGCTGCCGCGCGAGATCGGCGTGATCGTCGCGCCGTGCACGACGGCGGTGATTTTTTCGGCGTCGAGAAGTCCGGACCATGCAGAGGCGTCGAGTATATCGGCTCGAATGACGCTCAGGCGGCCGTGCACGTCGGCGAAATATTTCTCCGCCATCGCATCGAGCCCCGAACGGTCGAGGATGACGGCGCGCGCGTTGGGATCGCGGTCAAGCCAATGCCGTGCGACGGTGCTCATGACGAAACCGGTGCCGCCTGTAACAAGCAGTGTCATGTCGAGAAACCTTGCATTGGGAAAATGGGTTCAACGTGCCGCATAGCCGCCGTCCACGAGCAGGTCGGTTCCGGTGACGAACGAGGCATCGGCGGAGAGCAGGAAGGCCGCGGCAGCCGCGATCTCGTCGGGTTGGGCAATGCGGCCAAGGAGATGCGCGGGGCCAAGTCCGGCATCAGCGGCGTCGAGGTCGGGCCATCGCTGCAACAGTCGCGCCGTGGCCACGGCTCCGGGCGACAGGCTGTTGACGCGGATGCCCTGGCCAGCGTGATCGACGGCCATCGCCTTGGCGAGGTGGACGAGCCCGGCCTTGGCCGCGCAATAGGCGACCGCCTTGCCGACGGCGACCCGGGCGAATTGCGAGCCGATGAGAACGATCGATCCGCCGCCACCGTCGGCGATCAGCGGCACCACGAACTTGCTGACCAGGAAGGCGCCTGTCAGGCTGACGTCGATCTCTAGACGCCATTTGTCCGGATCAAGATCGGTGACGGTTCCATCCGTCGAAGGCGCGGCTGCGTTGTGCACCAGCCCGTCAAGCCGTCCGAACCGTTCGCGCGTGACATCCACGGCCTGCCGGACCGCGTCGATATCTCTCACGTCGCATTGGACGGACAGCGCGTCCGGACCGAGCTCTACGGCAAGTGTTGCGGCAGCTTCGGCATTCTGGTCCACGCATGCGACCTTGCCGCCTTCCGACATGCAGCGGCGCGCGATCGCAGCGCCGATGCCGCTCGCGGCGCCGGTGATCAGCACCACCTTGCCGGCCAGCCGCGCAGGGACAGGTTTTGGCGCCGGCGTCATGGATCGGCTCCGGTCATGCGCGCTGCTGCCGTCTTGAGCGGAGGGCGCATCAGGTTGGCGCACGCAGCGACCGCGACGAGAATGCCGCCGCCGCCCAGCACGAACAGCATGGCCTGCGGAGCCGTGCGCTCCATCAGTCCTGAAGCCAGGCCGGGAGTGAGGATGTTGCCTATCGAGTAGAGCAGCAGCAAGGTCCCGGAAGCCGCCACCATGTGCCGGCTGTGAAGCTGGGAGTTGGCGAACGCGATCGCTACCGGATAGACGGTCAGCGCGGTGGCGCCGTAGAGAAAGAACAGAAGGAACAGCAGTGGTTTCGAACTGTTGCCGAGCCAGGCGATCGACGCACACAGGGTGACGGAAAGCACGCCCTGGACCAGAAGCATGACGCGCCGGTCGAAACGGTCGGAGAGCCAGCCGACCGGCGTCTGTGCCAGCATTCCGGCAATGCTGATGGTGGTGACCAGGCCAACCGTGGCAGCGGCCGACAGGCCGATCATGGCGCCGTAGAGCGGCGTGAGGACGAAGATGTTCATGTTGGTGATGCCAGCCTGGAAGATGCTGACGACGGTCACTGGCGCGAGGCGGAAAAGCTGCGCGAGGCCATAGCGTTCGCTGCGCGGCGGCATTGCGGGCGTCACCGGGTCTGGCTGTGGAGCGGGCAGGGGCGGCCAGCCGCCAAAAGCGAATTTGCCGAGGAACGCCAACAGCACGGTTGCCGCTCCGATGGTGAAGAGATGCGGCGAGTGCGGGCCGACCGCGGCAAGGAGAAGCTGGCCGAACAGCACCGCTACGGCCGTCGTCAGCATGTAGATCGAGAAGAGCGTCCCCCGGTTGTGCTGCTCGGCATAGAGGTTGATCCAGCTTTCGCAGACGATGAACATGGACGACATCGCAAGCCCGCCGAACAGGCGAAAGCAGAACCAGGCCGGCATGAGGTCCGTCAGCGTGAAGCCGGACGCAGCGAGCGTCGCGACCAGGGTGATCAGCATGAAGGTGCGTTCGTGGCCCAAACGGGAGACGATGGGCCGGCTGAGCAGACAGCCGATCAGGAACCCGATCGGATAGGCGGTGAGCACCATCTGGACGACATAGGATTCGACACCCGGACGGCTGAGCGCAAGCGAGACGGCTGTCGTCAGCATGGCGCTGCCGGTGCCCGCCAGGCAGATACGGATCATGATCGGCAGGATGGCGCGCGAGCGCTCGGCCTGCCGCCAGATGCGTGCTGGAGAAGACAGGAGCAACCTCATGAATGATCGTGCGCCTCCAGCGCCGGTAGAGTGGCAGGCTGCGCCTGCAGCGCCTCCAACTGTATGTGGCAGGCTATCTCATGCGTATCGGACATCCGCTGGACAGGCGGTGGGACGGTGTCGCAGATCGCCCCGACTTTGCGATGGCAGCGGCTGGCGAAGCGGCAGCCAGGCGGCACATCCACCGGGCTCGGCGTTTCGCCGGCCAGGGTGATGCGGGTTCGCGCCTCGTCCAGATTGGTGCTGCGGACCGCCGAGATCAGCGCCTGGGTATAAGGATGGTTCGTGCCGCCGAAAATCTCATCGACCGTGCCCCGTTCCATGACCTTGCCGAGATACATGACGACGACCTTGTCGGCGACGTGCCGCACAAGTGCGAGGTCATGGCTGATGAACAGCATCGTCGAGCGCTGGTTTTTCTGGATGTCGAGCAGCAGGGTCACCACGGCCGCCTGCACGGAGACGTCGAGTGCCGACACCGGCTCGTCGGCGACGATCAGGGAGGGGTTGGCGGCGAAGGCCCGCGCGATGGCGATGCGCTGCTTCTGGCCGCCGGAAAGTTCGTTCGGCTTGCGTCGCGCGAAGTCGGCGGGCAGCCGCACCATTTCGAGGAGTTCGCGCATGCGTGCATCGATCGCGGCACGGCCCTTGCTGATGCCGAATTTCTTGAGCGAGCGGCGAATCGAAAAGCCGGCTGTGTGCGACGGGTTGAGCGTCGAATCCGGATTCTGGAATATCATCTGGATCGACTGAAGCAGGTGCCGCGACCGCCGGCTTGCGTCCAGCGCGGCAATGTTCTGGCCCGCCATGCGGATTTCGCCCGACGTCGCGCGGTCGAGGCCGGTAACGATGCGTGCGAGCGTCGACTTGCCACAGCCGGATTCGCCGACAAGCGCGACGATCTCAGCCTCGGCCGCCGCGAAGGATACCGCTTCGTTCGCCTTCAAGGTCTTGTGGAAGCCGATGTTGTAGAGCTTGCTGACGCCCAGCACTTCGATTGCCGCTACCGTCGATGCCTGATCGACGGCTCGTGTCGGCAGGGTCGCCCGAGCGCGGGCAACCTCCTGCCATCGCACGCAGCGAACCAGGTGTCTTTCGCCTGCAGGCTCAAGCGGAAGCCCCGAATGGTTGTCGCAGATGCCCGTTCGGAAGCTTGCGCAGCGTGGCCCGAACAGGCAGCCCTGCGGGCGCTCTCCTGGCAGGGGGATCTGTCCGGGAATGGCCGCGAGTGTGCGCGAATGCTTGCCGGCGCCGATATCCGGAATGCAGTCTATCAGGCCCTGCGTATAGGGATGGCGCGGCGATCTGAACAACTCACGGGTCGGCGCTTCCTCCACCATTTCGCCGGAATACATGATGCCGACGCGGTCGCAGCTTTCGGCGATCAGACCGAGATTGTGGGAAATGAAGAGAAGGCTGGTCCGGTAACGGCGACGCAGCTCCGCGATGAGGTCGATAACCGCGGCCTCGACGGTGACGTCCAGGCCTGTCGTCGGTTCATCGAGGAGCAGGAGCGATGGCCGTCCGAGCAGCGCCATCGCGATGACGACCCTTTGCTGCTGTCCCCCGGACAGTTGGTGCGGGTAGCGCTTCAGCATGTCGCCCGCGTCGGGCAGGCGCACATCCTTCAACATGGCGGCTGCCATGTCGGTCGCCTCGGCGCGTGTCGCCCCCAGATGCAGCATCGGCACTTCGGCGAGTTGCGCGCCGATTGTCTTGACCGGATTGAGCGCGCTCATCGGGTCCTGGTAAACCATAGCGATGCGCCGGCCGCGCATGGCACGCAGTTTGCGCGCCGATGTTGCGACCAGCTCTTCTCCCTCGAGCCGGATGCTGCCGCCGGCGATTACCCCGGTGGCGCCCAGATAGCCCATGATCGCCATGGCCGTTGTGCTTTTGCCGCAGCCGGATTCACCGACCAGGCCATAACTTTCCCCCGGCATGACGCTGAAGGACAGTTTTGGCACGGCAACCACCGTCTCCTGCTTGCCGCGGAATTCGATGCGCAAATCCCTGATGTCGAGCAGCGGCACACTGTGCCCGGGTTCCATCGCCACTGTCTCGGGAGCCGTCATCGTCATGGCTTCCAGGCCTCCCGCAGCCCGTCGGCCAGAAGGTTGAAGCCCAGCACCAGGCTGACGATGGCGATGGAAGGCGCCAATGACATCAAAGGCCACACATTCAGCACCGTGGTGCCTTCCTTGACCATTCCTCCCCAATCGGGATTGGGCGGCGGCAGGCCGAGGCCAAGAAAGCCCAGTATGCCGATGGTGATGATCGTGTAGCCGATACGCAGGCAGGCATCGACGATCAGCATGCTACGGCAATTCGGCAAGAGCTCCACCACCATGATGTAGAGCGTGCTTTCGGCGCGCAGCCTGGCCGCCGCGATGTATTCCTGCTCCTTCAAGCCAAGCACCAGGCCGCGCGTGATCCGGCCTATGCCTGGCGCTGAAGCGATCGTCGTGGCGATGACGATGTTGAGTACGGACGGCCCAATGTTGGCAATCAGGATGACGTAGAGAACAAGCACGGGAAAGGCGAGGACGATATCGGAGAAGCGGCTGATCACGGCATCGATCCAGCCGCCAAAATAGCCGGCGAACATGCCCATCGTGATGCCGGCAATCATGGCAACGGCGACCGAAAGCGGCGCCACGACAAGCACGGTTCGGGCTCCGAATATCAGCCTTGAGAGCACGTCGCGGCCGAGGATGTCGGTGCCCAGCCAGTGGGCTGCCGACGGCGTCGGATCGGCCATCGCCATGACGTCCTGCTCGGTGGGCGAATAAAGCGGCAGGATTGGCGCGAGCAGCGCTGCCAGAACCCAGAAGCTTATCAGAAAGAGGCCGACCATCGCCGTGCGGGAGCGCAGGATCTGCGTCCACTTCCGGCCCTTCGCGCTTTTGGCAACCGCGGCCCCTGCGTCCATCACGTTCTGCTCGGCCAGTACGCTCATCTCAACCTTATGCGCGGATCGAGCAACATGTAACCAATGTCGCCGATGAATTGGGTGACCACCGCGATGGCGACCGTGATCAGCGTCGCCGCCTCGATTGTGGCGATATCGCCGAACAGGCTGGCGTCGAGGAGAAGCCGGCCGAAGCCGGGATAGGCGAAGACCAACTCGGTGACGACAACACCGCTGATCAGGAAATTGATCTGCAGCAGGAGAACGGTGAACGGCGCGATCATTGCGTTGCGCAGCGCGTGGCCGAGCACGACCTGGCGGGTTGTCATGCCTTTCAGGACGGCCGTGCGGATGTAGGGCTTCTCCATCACGCCGATCATCGAGACGCGGATCATGCGTGCGACGTAGCCGAAGTCGTAGATGACCAGCACCGCAACGGGCAGCACCAGTTGCGAGGGGATCGACCAGCCGCTTCCTGTGTCGAGCGGGCTGGTGCCCGGCAACACCGGCCACAGGATCACGAACAGCGTCACCAGAAACACGCCCGAGGCGAATTCCGGGATCGAGGTGAAGGTGATGGAAACGATCGAGAGGACGCGGTCGAGCACGCCGCCCTCTTTCAATCCCGAAAAAATGCCGAAGACGATCGAGAGAGGGACGATCAACAGAAATGCCAGGCCGCCAAGAATGGCGGTGTTGCCGAGCCTGTCCCATATCACGTCGTTGACCGGCAGCTTGTTCAGCGTCGAATAGCCGAAATTTCCAAAATACTGCGCGCCGCGCGAATCCTTGAAATTGAGGCCGGTGTCCGGGTCCTGCAGCGGATCGGGGATGACGCCGAGCAGCACCCCTGCCCAGCGGCCATAGCGCACGAGCAGGGGATCATCCGCCTTCAGCTTCCTGGTGAGAAGATCGACCTGCTCCTGCGTCGCGAAGGGGCCGAGAGACTTGCGCGCGACGCTGCCGGGCGTGAATTCGCAGACGGCGAAAACCAGGAACGATGCGGCAATCATGGTGAGCAGCATCATCGTCAACCGCTTCGCCAGGAATATCGCCATCAGCCGGCCAGTTCCGATCTTTGCTTGACCAAGGATTCGAGCCCGGCCGCCTCATGCCGGCCGGGCTGGGGTGGAAGATGTCAGGCCGTCGCAACAGCGTAGTTGTGGGCAAAGATGTACTGCGAGGGATGCAGGTCGAAGCCCTTCACCTTCTTGTCCATCACCGTGGAGAAGATGCGCCAGAAAGGCTGCACGATCGGCCCTTCGTCCTGCATGATGGACTCGATCTTGGCCATCACCTTGCTGCGCTCCTTTGGATCGAGAATTCCCTCGGCCTGGGTGAGCAGCGTGTCGAATTCGGCGTTGGAGAAGTGCGATTCATTCCACGCCGCGTTCGAGCGGTACGCAAGGCCAAGCGTCATGATGGCCAGCGGACGGTGACCCCAGGCGGTGAGGCTGAAAGGCGCGTCCGTCCACACTTCCCAATACTGGGCGCTCGGCAGCGACTTGATGTTGACCTTGATGCCGATGTCCTTGAATTGCTCGGCCAGCGCCTGGGCGGTGTTGAGCTCCCAGATCGGATCGGGGCGGGTGACCATGTCGTATTCGAAGCCGTCCGGGAAACCGGCATCCGCCAGAAGCTTCTTCGCCTTGTCGATGTCCCGGCCGTATTTCGGCAGCGCCGCATATTCCGGATGCGATGGCGCGACGTGATGATCCTCGGCGGGTGTGCCGGCCCCGAGCAATACGGTCTGGATCACCTTGTCGCGGTCGATGGCGTGGCGCATCGCCTGACGCACACGCTTGTCCTTGAACTGGTCGACGTCGGGATGCATGCGCGCCACGATCGTCTGGGTCGTTTCGACCTTGTAGACCGCGACATGCGGAAAGGCTTTCATCGAGTTGATCTGAACCGCGTCGGCCTCCGAAAGGCCATCGACCTGCTTGGAGGCCATTGCCGCGATGCCTGCGCCCGGGCTGTCGCCAAGGTCGACGAACTCGAAGGTGTCGACATAAGGTCCGTCCCCCCAATAGTCGGTGCGCGCTTTGTATTTCGCGCCCTTGCCCACCGTGTATTCGACGATCTCGAACGGGCCGGTGCCGTTGGCGCCAGCGCCGAAGGAGCCGTTTTCCTCCGGGTCGAGTATGAACATCGGATAGTGGAAAAGATGCTCCGCCACCGCGATCTGCGGAGAAGACGTGTTCAGCCGAACCGTATGGTCGTCGACCTTCTCGATGGCTTTCTCCGACCAGAGCCGGCTCGACTTCTTGGGATTGCCCTTGTCGTCCTTCTCGCCGGTTGCGAATTCCTCGACCAGATAGCCGGTGAACAGGCCGAGCATGGAGGAGCCGACTTTGGGATCGCAGACCCGCTTGAGATTCCAGACGACGTCATCGGCGGTAAGCGGGCGGCCCTTGCGCCACTTCACGTCCTTGCGGATATGCAGGGTCCAGGTCTTCAGGTCATCGCTCACGTCCCATTTTTCCAAAAGATAGGGATGCGTGATGTTGTTTCGGTCGGTGATGGTCAGGTATTCGCAGACTTGACGGACAACGTTCGACTTCTCGGCGAAATCGGCGAGATGCGGGTCCTTGATTTCCATGCAGCGCATGCCAATGCGCAGATTGCCGCCCTTGGGCAGGTTTTCAGCTTTGGCTGACGTCGACGGATCGACCATGCCGGCCATCGCATAGGCGGCGGTGGCCGACAGACCAAGCAGCGTCGACCTGCGCAGGAAGTCCCTGCGGCTGATGGCGCCCTCGTTCAACTGGCCGAGAAGTGTCGGGATGTAGGGATGCGATTTCTTATCCAAGGTCTTGACCTCCGAGTTGTCGCATTGCGCTTGTTGGGTAAGCCGTGTTGTCGGCTACATGACGTCGAGTTGTTGTGCGGATACGAGTATGCCGCCCGCTCGTGCGGGGACGTGCAACAAGGCTTCCTGGTCGCTTGAGTGATGCGATGCGTGCTGTCGGAAACGAAAAGTCTCCGTCTCTTGGCACGGAACTCGCGTTCATTTCGGAGGCTCCCATTGGCGGCGCCGCTGACACGCGGCTGCTCGTTTTCCCCACCGAAAGGCTACACTTCGTTTGTGAGCTCACAAACGAAGATTGATGTGGCTATGACTTCGTTTTTTTTGGCCTTCCATGCCTGTAAAAACGGCATTTAGCCTCAAGCTTAGGCTTTACATGCTGTTGGGCGGCTACCTAGATTGCCCGCACTCGAAAAGCGGGGTCATGGGCCCGGATACTATTAAGGCCCACGCGCTCGGTAGGCTGCGCATCCGACCCCTCTCGGAAAATGAAACCTGGCTGCCTGCCAAGAGGACAAACTCGAAATGCGAACGCATGCACAGGCTGTAGTGATCGGCGGCGGCCTGATCGGATGTTCGATCCTTTACCACCTCGCGAAACATGGCTGGACTGATGTCGTTTTGTTTGAGCGGGACGAACTGACGTCCGGCTCCACCTGGCACGCGGCGGCCAACATCCACGGCCTGCATGACTCGACCAACATCAGCCGTCTGCAGCACTACACGATGGCGCTCTACAAGGAGTTGGAGAACGAAACCGGCCAGGGCTGCGGAATCTTCCAGCCGGGCTCCCTCTATCTGGCCCAGACCGAAGCGCGCGAGCATCAGCTGAGATTGCAGGAGGCAAAGGCTCGGCGCTACAAGATGAATTTCTATGAAGTCGATCGCGCCGAGGCCGAGAGGCTGCATCCGCTGGTCGATTTCGACGGCATACGCTGCATCATGTACGAGCCGGAAGGCGGCAACGTCGATCCGTCCGGCGTAACCGCCGCCTACGCTGCCGGCGCTCGTCAGCGCGGCGCGGAAATCCACCGGTTCACCGCGGTGACCGGCACCGAGCAGCGGCCGGACGGCAGCTGGACCGTGCGCACGACGAAAGGCGATGTACACGCCCAATGGGTCGTCAATGCCGCCGGCCTGTGGGCGCGCGAGGTTGGCGCCATGGCAGGGCTTCAGCTTCCGCTCATCCCGACGGAGCACCAGTATTTTGTCACCGAGACCATCCCGGAGATCGCGGCCATGGGCCGGCGACTGCCGTCGGTCGCCGATCGCGACGGCGAATACTATCTGCGCCAGGAGGGTCTTGGCCTGCTGATCGGCGCTTATGAGCGGGCCATGAAGTTCTGGGCCGAGGATGGCACGCCGCAGGATTTTGGCCACGAGCTGTTCCCTGACGACCTCGAGCGCATAGAGGAGAACATGTTGCGTGCCATCGCTCGTGTGCCGGCGGTCGGCCTGGCGGGCGTCAAGAAGGTCATCAATGGCCCGATGATATGGTCGCCGGACAGCGCGGCGCTGTTCGGCCCTGTTCCGGAACTGCGCAACTACTTCTGCTGTGCCGGCATCATCCCCGGGTTCTCGCAATCGGGCGGCCTCGGTCGCCTTGCTGCCGAATGGATGATCGAGGGCGAACCGACACTCGATATGTTCGCCTGGGATCTGGCGCGCTTCGGGCCTTGGGCCGGCAAGGCCTTCACCAAGGCACGCGTGCAGGACCAGTACAGCCACCGCTTCAAGATCCATTTTCCCAATGAGGAGCGCGCCGCCGGGCGGCCGGTGCGTACCCGCCCGGCCTATTCCATGCAAAAGGAAATGGGTGGCGTGTTCGGCCTCAATTTCGGCTGGGAGCATCCGCTGTGGTTTTCGGCCGACGGCGAGCCGCGCGAGGAGACCATAGGCTTTACCCGGCAGAACTGGTGGGCGCCTGTTGGCCGCGAAGCACGCATGCTGCGTGACAAGGTCGGGATCATCGACATTTCGAATTTTGCGAAATACGAGGTCAAAGGGCCTGGCGCCGAGGCGTGGCTGAACGCGCTGTTCGCAAACAAGATCCCTGCCTCGATTGGCAGATCGTGCCTGACCCCGTTGATCGGCAAGCGCGGCGGCATTGCCGGCGATTTTACCGTGACACGGCTCGGCCAGGACGAATTCCGAGTGTTTGGCTCGGGCATGGCGGAACGCTACCATCAGCGTTTCTTCAACATGGTGCCTCTGCCGGAGGGCACCACATTCCGCTCGGTGACGAATGAGCTGTGCGGTTTCAACGTTGCCGGACCAAGCTCACGGGCGGTCTTGCAACGGCTGACGAACGCCGACCTGACGACGCCATCCTTCCCGTTCATGGCGTCACGCCGCATCACGGTCGCGGGCATGGAGGTCGTTGCACTGCGCGTGTCCTTCACAGGTGATCTCGGCTGGGAGCTTTACTGCGACGAGAAGGATCAGGTCGCGCTCTACACGGCGCTGCTTGACGCGGCCCGTCAGGAAGGCGGCGGTCCGGTCGGCTCGCGCGCGCTCATGTCGCTCAGGGTGGAAAAAGGCTATGGCAGCTGGGGTCGCGAATATTCGCCGGAGTACTGGCCGCAAGAAGTCAAATTCGATCGCCTGATCAAGCTCGACAAGGGCGATTTCCTGAATCGCGACGCCTATATCGAGATCGCCGGCAAGCCGTCGCGCGACGAACTCATCATGATCTCGATCGAGGCGAACAGCGCCGATGCAACCGGCGGCGAGCCGATCTTCCTGCCCGACGGCACGCCGGTGGGACAAGTGACGTCTGGCGCCTACGGATATTCGGTGGGCATGTCCCTGGCGCTTGGCTATGTGAAAGCTGGCATGGCGAAGTCGGGTGACGCCGTCACGGTGGCGATCCTTGGACAGCCACATAGCGCTGTCCTGCTGGACCGCCCGCCTTTCGATCCGGACGGGACGCGGCTGAGGGCGTAGGTCAACGCTCGCTGGCGGCTGGCATATGCACCCACTTGGGGGCAATCGAGGATCGATATCCGATGAGGTCCGGCATGTATGATCTTGTTGTTCGGGGCGGACGGGTGGCGCTCGACGACATCTGGGCCGAATGCGACATCGGCATCACCGACGGCCGCATTGCCGCGACTGGCAGCGGTTTGCAAGGCGCGAAGACGATCGACGCACGCGGCAGATGGGTGATGCCAGGCGGCATCGATGCACACTGCCATCTCGATCAGCCCGTCTGGGGTGGTGCGGGAAACGCCGACGATTTCGAATCCGGCTCTGTCTCGGCGGCGTTTGGCGGAACGACCTGCATCGTTCCGTTTGGCATGCCGGGCCCCGGCATGACGACAATCGGCGCAATGGACCGGGCGATGGCCCGTGCGGCGGGAAGATCGGTCGTCGACTACAGCCTGCATGGCGTGGTCACCGCTGGCACCGGCGCGGACGTCGACGGGCAACTTCAGCAATTGGCCGGACGAGGCATCGCGTCGGTGAAGCTGTTCATGACTTATGACGGGTTCGCCGTGGACGACGACCTGTTCCTCACCGTGCTTGATGCCGCGCGCGGGCTGGGCTGGGTCGTCATGGTGCATGCCGAGAACGACGCGGCGATCCGGCGGACACGGCAGAAGCTGATTGACCTCGGGCGCACCGAGATGCGCTACCACGCGGTCGCGCACAGCGAGATCATGGAGCGGGAAGCGACGCATCGGGCACTTGCCCTGGCGGAAATGACGGGAACGCGCATGACGATCGTGCATGTCTCCTCGATCCAGTCCGCCGAGGAGGTCGCGCGGGCGCGCCTGCGTGGCGTCGAAGTCGCCGCCGAGACCTGTCCGCAATACGTCTTTCTCGGCGCGTCGGATCTTGACAGGCCGCCACGGGATGCCGCCCGTTTTGTGTTCTCGCCACCACCCCGTTCCCCTCGCAGCCAGCATCATCTGTGGCAGGCCCTCGCGAATGGCGGCATCGACCTTTGGTCGTCGGACCATTCGCCATATTTCTTCGCCGACAAACTGGGGAAATCCGACACGCCCGCGTTCAACACCACGCTGAGCGGCATTCCAGGAATCGAGACTAGGTTGCCGTTGCTGTTTTCGGAAGGATTGCTTGCCGGACACCTGACGCTCGCGCGTTATCTCGACCTCACCTCGCGCAACGCTGCCGCGATTTATGGCCTTGATCACCGCAAGGGCCGTATCGCCGTCGGGCTCGATGCCGACCTTGTGCTATGGGATCCTGCTCGAACCTGGGAACTTGGTCACGCTGTGCTCCATTCCCGCGTCGACTTCACTCCATATGAGGGCAGAAGAATAGTTGGAAAGCCGGTGACCGTGCTTGTCCGAGGCGTGCCGGTGGTCACCGATAACGTCCTCAGCACTGGCGCGGGGCACGGGCAGTTCGTGGCACGGCGACCGTCCGATCCAAAGCTTGCCAGGGTCCCGGTCGAGGATACCACGCCATGGCTCGATGCCTGACCATTGCGTCTCGGCTGGCAGGCTCGCCCAGCCAAGCCGTAGTGCCGGTTGCCTGGATCTGCCCAAGACCGCGAGGTCTCACGATGGCGCGCCTCGCACGACGCCTTCCTCATGCCGGATATCAATCACTGCTTGCGTTGGGAGCTCGACAATCCCTCGATGATCGGGCAGTCGGGACGGCTATCGCCTTGGCAACTGCGGACGAGATGGCGAAGCGTGTCGCGCAACTCCGTGAGCTCCACCAGCTTGCGGTCGATCTCGGCGAGCTTCGTCTTGGCCAGCGCCTTTACATCGGCGCTCTCGCGCTCCTTGTCGTTGTAGAGCGAAAGCAGTTGTCGGCATTCCTCGACCGAAAAGCCGAGCCGGCGCGAGCGTTGGATGAAGCGCATGCGATGCACGTCGGCTGTCGAATAGTCGCGATAGCCGTTGCTCGCGCGGTCAGCCGTCAGCAGGCCGATATCCTCGTAGTAACGAATGGTCTTGGCCGGAAGTCCCGATTTTTCTGATGCAGTGCCAATATTCATTTGGCTCTCCCTGGAATGAGTTGGACATTATATAGAGCTTCCAGTCACTGGAAGCTCTAGTGCCATTGTTCGTCAGGGGAGCCATAATTATGACTCCCCTGCGCTCGGTCAGGCTTCGTAGGCCATCGACGTCATCATGCCGCCGACCATGTGATAGAGATGGTGGCAGTGCAGCGCCCATTTGCCGGGATTGTCGGCATCGAAGGCGATCGTGACCTGTCCCATATTGGCCGGAACGAGAACCGTGTCGCGCACCGCACCGGCGAACCGCCTTCCGTTCACCGCGACCACCTGGAAATGGTGCCCATGCAGGTGCATGGGATGCGACATGCTGGTGTGGTTCATTAAGGTCAGCTCGAAGCGGTCGCCAGCTCGCACGGCAAGTGGCTTGTCCGAGCCGTGCACCGCCCCATCCAGGGTCCAGACATAGCCGGCACCTTCACCCAGCATCATTGTGTGCTTGCGTGTTGCCGCCCTTTCCACGAGTGGCCTCGCCGCTCGCAATTTCTGCTCCAGTTCGGCGCCGACAGCCGGAAAATCCGCGTCGGCAGTTTCGGCGAGCTTGCCGACCGAAGAACCCTTGGAGGCGAGCACAACGCCGGTGCGCATACGGCCGCCTTCCTGCACGGCGAAGATGGGCCATGCCATGGCTTGCCTGGGCAGTTCGAGCAGAATGTCGAGCCGCTGCGCTACCGCGAACTCGAAGTGCGAGCCGACGACCGGCTGCACCGGCATGCCGTCGACGGAGATCAATTGTCCCGACAGCTGACCGAGATCGATCCACATATTGGTGCTGGCGGCGCCATTGATCAGGCGAAGACGCACACGCCCGCCCGGCTCGACGGTGAACACCTCGGGATCATCGAGAGTTCGATCGTTGGCGAGAAGCGCATCGTATTGCACGTCCTGCAGATGGGACATGCCACCCATCCACATGCCGCCATGATCCATCGAACCCTGGCTTTTCGTGCTGTGTCCCATCGCACCATGGTCCATCGCGGCGCCCGTCGCCATGCCCGGCATGGTGTGCCCTTCATGTGCGGACGCCGCCGGTGGCTTCTGCATCGCCGCCATGTCGTGACCACCGGCCTTGAGCTCGGCGAGGATCTCGGCCGGGTCGCGGAAGGTGAAATCATGGAACAGCACCACGACCTCCTGGACATCCTTCGAAGCCTCCGCCGGATCGAGGACGATCAGAGGTGCGGCAAGCAGATGCTGCTCCTGCAATCCCATGTGCGAGTGCATCCAGAATGTGCCGGGACGAGCGACCGGAAAGTCGTAGTCGTGACCTCCGCCGTCCGGGATCGGCTCCTGCGAGATGCCGGCCACACCATCCTGCTGCCAGGGCGGGGTGAGCCCATGCCAGTGAATCGCGGTCGGCTCGCCGATGCGGTTTTCAAGCCGGACCCGGAAGTTCTCACCGGCATTCATCACCAGCCCATGGCTTCCGCCTGGCTGCGTCAGCCCAAGGACGTTGGCTGCCTTGCCCTTTACTTCGATGACGCGCTTGGCCGCTGTGATGATCCTTGGGGCAGAGCCTTGGGCCCTGGCGGGTGCAGTGGAGAGGGATGGGGCAGTCGTCATCAGAGCGCCTGTTGCTGACAGTTTCAAGAAGTCTCTACGAAGCATGATTGGGGTTCCATTTCGGTGATTAGGCTAAGGCCTGGATGTCTTCTTCCGAGGGGCGGGCCGTGGACGTTACGCGGCCGGGTGCCAGTGCTGCGGTGCCGGCGGTGCCCGTCGCCCGTACTGGAGCCTGGAAATGCTTCAGCCGCATCGCGTTGCCGAGCACGAACACGCTCGACAGTGCCATCGCTCCGGCCGCCAGCATCGGCGAAAGCAGGGTGCCGCTGACGGGATAGAGGACGCCGGCGGCCACCGGGATCAGGCTGGCGTTGTAGGCAAACGCCCAGAACAGGTTCTGGCGGATGTTGCTGATGGTCGCCTTCGACAGCGCGATCGCATTGGTCACGCCGAGCAGGTCGCCCGACATCAACACCACGTCGGCGCTTTCGATGGCAACGTCCGTGCCGGTGCCTATCGCCATGCCGACGTCAGCCTCGGCCAGGGCCGGCGCATCGTTGATGCCGTCGCCGACGAAGGTTACAACGCGGCCGCCGGCCCGCAGGCGCTTGATCGCCTCGACCTTGCCGTCGGGCAGCACTTCGGCGACGACCTCGTCAATGCCGAGCTGGGCCGCGATCGCTTCCGCGGTGCGGCGATTGTCGCCGGTGATCATCGCGACCTTCAGACCCATGGCCTGCAGGGCGCGAATGGCTTGCGGCGTCGAACGCTTGATCGGATCGGAAACCGCGATCACGGCGGCGAGCCTGCCGTCGACAGCCGCATAGAGCGGCGTCTTGGCCTGCCTGCCCATGCGGCTTGCGGTGTCGGCGAAGGTGTCCACCGCAATGCCGAGCCTGGCCATATAACGGTCGGCGCCGACAGCAATCTGGTGCTGACCGACCTTCGCGCTGACACCGAAGCCGGGCACGGCTTCGAAAGCGCTGACCTCACCCAATGAATAGCCTTCGTCCTTGGCGGCGGCCACGATGGCGGCGGCAACCGGGTGTTCGGACTGAGCTTCAACCGAAGCAACGAGTTCCAGGACCTTCGCACGCTCGAAACCGCTGGTGACTTCGAGATCAGTCATCACCGGCTTGCCGGCCGTGAGCGTACCGGTCTTGTCGAGGGCCACGACATCAGTTGACTTCAGGGATTGCAGCGCCTCACCATTGCGAAACAGCACGCCGAGTTCGGCCGCGCGGCCCGTGCCGACCATGATCGAGGTCGGGGTGGCGAGACCCATGGCGCACGGGCAGGCGATGATCAGCACCGCAACGGCATTGACCAGCGCGAAGCTGACGGCCGGTTCCGGGCCGAAGAACAGCCAGACGGCAAAGGTCAGCGCGGCGGCGGCCATCACGGCAGGCACGAACCAGGAGGTGACCTTGTCGACCAGCGCCTGGATCGGCAGCTTCGAGCCCTGAGCGGTTTCGACCATGCGGATGATCTGGGCCAGCAGCGTGTCGGCGCCGACCTTGGTGGCGCGGTATTTGAAGCTGCCGGTCTTGTTGATCGTGCCGCCAACGACCTCCGCACCTTCTCCCTTGCTGGCCGGGATAGGCTCGCCGGAGATCATCGACTCGTCCACGAACGACGAACCCGACAACACGACGCCGTCGACTGGCACCTTGTCGCCTGGGCGCACCTGGATGACGTCGCCAGCGGCGACATCTTCAAGGGCGACGTCGACGAACTCGCCATTACGTTCCACGCGTGCCGATTTCGCCTGCAGGCCCATCAGCCGCTTGATCGCTTGGCTGGTGCGGCCCTTGGCCTTGGCTTCAAGCACGCGGCCGAGCAAGATCAGGGTGATGATGACCGCTGAGGCCTCGAAATAGACGTTGGCGGTGCCGGCCGGCAGCACGCCGGATGCAAATGTGACGACCACCGAATAGGCCCAGGCGGCGGTCGAACCCAGCACCACCAGCGAGTTCATGTCCGGGGCAAGGCGTAGCAGCGCCGGCAGGCCCTTCTTGTAGAAGCGCATTCCGGGGCCAAACTGGACGATCGTCGCCAGGATGAAGAAGGCGACGTAGCGCGGCTGATCACCGACATTCATCATCAGCCAATGATGCAGCGGCGGGAAGATGTGGGAGCCCATTTCCAGCACGAAGATCGGCAACGTCAGCACGACGGCGATCCCAAAGTCGCGCTTGAGGTTGGAGAACTCGCGGTTGCGGGCATCCTCGCGACTGTCGGTTCCCGCCGACGTCGCCGTTGCTTCCGCGCGACGAGGCTCATAGCCGGCCTTGCGGATGGCGGCGTCGATCGCCGCGCGTGGTGTGGAGCCTGCGAGCAGTTGGACGGTCGCGCGTTCGGTGGCGAGATTGACCGAGGCGGATTTTACCCCTGGAACCGCGGCAATCGCCTTTTCGACGCGGTTCACACAGGAGGCGCAGGTCATGCCCTCGATGTCGATTTCAATTTTCTCGACAGGCACGTCGTAGCCGGCGCCGCGGATCGCGGCGATGATCCCGTCGGAATCGATAGCGCCGCCGAAGCTGACGTCGGCGCTCTCGGTGGCGAGGTTGACGGAAGCCGCCGTAACGCCCGGCACCTTGGCGATAGCAACTTCGACACGGCGCACGCAGGATGCGCAGGTCATGCCCTCGATCGGGAAGTTTTGTCTGGCTGCTGCTGCAGCTATTTTGGGCATCGCGTTCATCGTTCCGATCCTGTGTTCCAATTTGATGACCGGAGGCTAAGGCTTCCAGTCACGGGAAGGTCAACAGGGTTGGAGAAGATTTTCCAATCGCCACCAAGCTGCTGCTTTTAAAGCATGTTTTCTCGTTTGGACTGGCGAGAGGTTTGAAAATTGCGAGGGCGGCAAGCCGCTTGACCTTCCACTGACGGGAACGCGCAGATTCAGGAAACGGCGCTTGTGCCGATGACGAGACAGGAGAAACCAATGTTGAAATTGAACGTGCCTGACATGACCTGCGGCCACTGCGCCGGGGTCGTCACGAAAGCGATCCAGAGCGTCGACGCGGGCGCCGAGGTCGGTGTCGATCTCACGACCCAGACCGTAACCATCCAAGCCAGCTCCGACGATGCCGCTTTCACGCAGGCACTTGACGTGGCGGGCTATCCCGCCACGGTCAGCGCCGCGTAGGAGCGGCCTGTTTCGGGGGCGGAGCTTTATCTCCGCCCCGGAGCGACCGGGACCTAGGCGGTGGCTGGGGCACGCCGACGGCCACGGCCAAGTGAAGAGAAATATCCTCGACTTTCCAGTCATTTAACGACGTCGCCGCCAGAATGCGTGACGTCTTCGACGACACCGCTGACCAGTGCATGCGGTTTTTGAACCCCCGACGTAATCCTCCTTGAAATGCGCTGTTTCCCCTTTGTCGGCCTCCGCCAGAGAATGTGGCAAGCATGCTTGGCGCTTGGCGATTCTCGATTGTCGACAATCGCCAAGCCTGCTAAATGCTTCGGCATGGAGACAAACATGAAGATCGACAAACTCAGTTTTGTGGACAGAGCCGCAGCTCAGCTTCGCCTGGAGATTGTGCACGGGCGGATGTTGCCCGGCGCGCGCCTCACCGAGATTGACCTGTCGGAGCAGCTCGGCACTGGTCGTGGCACAGTGCGCGCGGCGCTCTCCGCCCTGGAGGCTGAAGACCTGATCGTGAAGCAGCCCTATTCGGGATGGTCGGTTCGAGACATATCCGAGAAGGAGCTGTGGGAGACCTATACGCTTCGTGGCGCCCTTGAAGGCCTGGCGGCTCGCCTGGCCGCCATTGGCAACAACAGGGAAACCGAGAGCAAGTTGAAGGCGGCGTTCGTTCGCCTTGAGAAGGCGGAGCAGAGCGAAGACCGTGGCGAGCGCGTGGACGCGGATCTCGGTTTTCACAGAACAATTGTGGACCTTGCGGGACATGCCAGTCTGTCCCGGCAATATTTCGGCCTCTCCAACAAATTCGAATGGCTCTATCGCTGGTCGGAAAATCATTGGCCAAGTCGAATAGACCTCACCAGCTGGCACCGCCCGATCGTCGAAGCCATTTTGTTGGGCGATCCGGACGCTGCCGAAAAAGCAATTCGCAAGCACGGCGAAAGCAGTCTTGCGGACGATCTGCGCGACTTTGCCGAGCTGCGCCGTCGGTCAGCCTGACAAACAATCAACAAAGGGGAATGTGATGAAACTACCGTCCGATTTGCGTTGGTCACCAACGCGACGTGAAATCCTGTCGGGCGCGGCCAAGCTTGGACTTGCCGCGACCCTTGCCGGTGCCGGGCTTGGAAGCGCGCGCGCCGAAGCGCCGAAAAAAGGCGGCACGTTGCGCATGGCGCTGGCGGGCGGAAGTTCCGGCGACTCGCTGGATCCCCGGACATATACCGAAACGGTGGCTCGAAACGTCGGTGTCTCCATCTGCAACCAGCTGGTCGAGATAACGCCGGACAACAAGCTCGTCTCCGAGCTTGCCGAGAGCTGGGAGACGAAAGGCGCTCAGTCCTGGACCATCGATTTGCGCAAGGATGTGCAATTTCACAATGGCAAGACGCTCGAAGCCGCTGACGTGATCTATTCGATCAACCTGCATCGGGGGGAAACCTCTTCAGGCGCCAAGGCCATTTTCAACGCCATCAAGGACGTGAAAGCCGATGGCAAGAACCAGCTGACAATCGAACTGGAGGCGCCGAACGCGGACTTCATGTACGCATTCTCGGACTACCACGCCACGATCGTCCCCGACGGCTTCACCGATTTCAAGAATCTCGTCGGAACCGGTGGCTACAAGCTGCGCGTCTTCGAGCCGGGAATTCGGTCGATCGTGGAGCGCAACGAAAACTACTGGAAGCCTGACCGGGCGCATGTCGACGCGGTCGAGACCACGGTCATGAACGATGCGACGGCCCGCGTCACCGCTTTGAGAAGTGGTGCGGCGGACATCATCAACCGGGTTGACCGCAAGATTGTCGGTCTCATGGCTTCGATTCCCAACATCGAAATCGTACGCAGCCCCGGCGGAATTCACTGGACGTTCATCGCTCTCGACAACGTCAAGCCCACATCCGACAACAATGTGCGTCAGGCCCTGAAATACGCGTTTGATCGCGAGAAAGTCCTGGACCTCATATTCAAGGGTTTGGGCACCATCGGAAACGACCAGCCGATTTCTCCGTTGAGCCCCTACTACAATGCCGAGCTGCCGCAGCATCAGTTCGATCCGGACAAGTCGAAATTCTATCTGAAGCAAGCCGGCCTCGGTGCCCTGTCGCTCGATCTATACACTTCCGACGCCGCTTTTCCGGAGGCGATCGACATGGCCACGATTTACCAGAACGGCGCGTCCGCCGGCGGCGTGAACCTGAATGTCCAGCGGCGGCCGGCGGACGGCTACTGGACCGATACCTGGATGAAGAAGCCATTCTGCATGTCGGTATGGCTGACCCGCCCGATCGATCAGACGTTCTCGCTGATCTACAAGTCGGGCGCGTCATGGAACGAGTCCTATTGGTCAAACGAGAAATTCGACAAGCTTCTGGCGGAAGGGAAGTCGGCATTGGATTTCGACAAGCGCAAGGAAATCTACGGCGAGATGCAGGTGATCCTCAACAATGAGGGGCCGAGCGTAATTCCCGTATTCGCCGACTTCCTGGATGCCAAGAGGTCTCGCGTTCAAGGATTCGAGCCAAGTGCCGTCTCGGATCTGTCGGGCGACCGTGTCGCCGAGCGTGTCTGGCTTACGGCCTGACGCCGTAGGTGATGGACGAATTCATGGAGAGCCGGGCAATCCCGCTCTCCATGACCGATCTCGTTGAGCAGGAGGAAAATTTGTCATTGTCGCCGCTGTGGACGGACATCGACTGGAATCGCGATGGACGGCAGGATACTTTCCTGAACCTGGAACATTCCGTCCATCGTTCCGCTTACGGGATCGTTCCGATCCCGGTCTCGCTCTTCAAGAACGGAAGCGGGCCAACGCTGCTGTTGATGGCCGGGTCGCATGGAGATGAATATGAGGGTCAGGCAATCCTGACCCGCCTGATCCAGAGCCTGGATGCGGACGCGGTGTCGGGTCGCATCATCGTGTTGCCTGCGGTGAATCTTCCGGCCGCGATGGAGGGATCGCGCGTGTCGCCGCTTGATGGTGGCAACCTGAACCGCTGCTTTGGCGATACGTTTTCCGACAACCCCACATCCCGGATCGCCGACTATATCGCAAACACCATCCTGCCGATGTGTGACGTCTTCTTCGACTTCCATTCGGGCGGCAGCTCCCTGGAATATGTACCGTGCACCTATGCGAATGTGTCTGGTGATCCCAGCAAGGCGGCACGCACGCTCGAGGCGCTTGAATTCATGAATGCGCCCATCGCCTGGGTTCACCAGGGTATCCCCCAGGGGCCGGAGGCCGGCCGCGCCGCGTACCGCAGCGGCGTTGTCTATCTCAGTGGCGAATTCGGTGGCGGTGGCAGAGTTTCCATGCAGGCCACCAGGGTGGCAGAGCGCGCGATATACCGGCTGATGTCACACCTGAAAATTCTTCCGCTGGCCAACGAATGGAAGGACGAGAGCGAAAGCCGGCTGATGCGCGCCAGCCCACAGCACTATTTCTATGCCGATCGCGACGGAATCTTTGAGCCGGCCGCGGCCTTGGGCGACGAGGTCGCAAAGGGCGACCTCTCGGGCACAATTCTCAACCCTGAAACCCCCGCACAACCCGGCACGAAAGTCCTGTTCCCCGCGTCCGGAACCTGGATTTGCGGCAGGGCAATCGGAAGGGTTCGCAGGGGTGACTGCCTTGGTCATCTGCTTGCCGATGTTTCGCGTGATGAAATCCTGGCCGCGGAATGAACAGGGATTTTCGATCCGATAATGTGGCTCCGCCGCTCCCGCAAATTCTTGATACAGCCATCCGTAGCGGCGGCCTGTGGATGGACGCCTACGCTGACGACCAGGCCACTGGGCGTTTGGAGCAAAGACTAGCCGTTATATTCGAGCACGACGTTGCGGCATTTCCGATCCTGACGGGAACGGCGGCGAACGCGCTTGCTCTCGCGCAGATATCGGGACGTTTCGGTCAGATTCTTTGCCACAGATCCTCGCATATCCATGTCGACGAGTGCGGAGCCGTGGAATTCCACAGCCAGGGGAACCGACTGAAGGCCCTTGAGGGCAAGGATGGAAAACTGGAAGCGGACACTTGCATCCGTGGCTTCGGACCTCTCGATGATGTGCATCAACTGCGCACGACGGCGCTCTCGCTCAGTCAGGCGACAGAAGTTGGGACATATTACTGCGCAGACGAGGTGCTGCGGCTGGCGGGCTGGGCCAAGGACAATGGCGCCGCGGTGCATATGGACGGCACCCGCTTCGCCAATGTCGTCGTCGCGTCCGGTTCGACACCCGCCGAGCTTACCTGGCGCGCCGGGGTCGATGTCCTATGTCTCGGAGGCACGAAGGGCGGCGCAATCGGTGCCGAGGTTGTGGTGTTCTTCGACCGCGAAATGGCTGTTGATTTCAAACGGCTGATGAAGCGCTCGGGCCACCTGGCATCCCGCTTGTGGTTTCTGGCGGTTCAGCTCGAGGCCTATTTCGGTGATGATCTTTGGCAAGAGACGGCTCGGGATGCAAACGCGATGGCGCGCCTGTTGGGAAACACGCTCTCGGAAAGCGGCCTGGTGTCACCTTGTTACCCTGTGCAGACCAACATGGTTTTTCTGAAGGCGGGGATGAGCACATATGAACATCTTCGAGAGCTCGGGTACAAATTCTATCTGATAGAAGATGAGATCGAGGGTGCGGTCGCCAGATTTGTTACGTCTTATGCTACAAAGCCGGAAGATGTTGAAAGGCTGGCTGACGCGATTATTAGATGCGTCGTATTATCTGGATGACGTGTTGGGTTACCCGGTATCGCTATGCGTCGGGCCCGCTTCAGCAAGCCGCACGGGGGGACGCCTGCGCCCTTCGAGCACGGGTCTGATCCAACCGCTATCGCTCACCGAACCTAGCTTGCAGGGCGGAACGGTTTTGCAAGCGAGGCCGGGAAATGCAGCGCCAGCATCTGGCGGTTGCGTGAGATGAGCACCAGCACGATGATGGTTGCCAGATAGGGCAGGGCAGACAGCAGCTCGGACGGCACTTCCAGCCCCAGTGCCTGTCCTTGCAACTGCAGGATCGTCATGCCGCCGAACAGCCAGGCGCCAAGCAGGATGCGCAGCGGCCGCCATGTGGCGAAAACCACCAGCGCCAATGCGATCCAGCCTTTGCCGGCGGTCATGTTCTCGACCCAGAGCGGCGTGTAGGCGACCGACAGATAGGCGCCCGCCAGCCCCGCCATCAGCCCGCCAAACAGCACGGCCATGTAGCGGATCCTGATCACAGGGTAGCCGATCGCATGCGACGTCTGTGGCGACTCACCGATCGTGCGCAGGACCAGTCCAGCCTTGGTCCGGTAGAGAAACCAGCTGATGGCGACAAACATCAGCAAGGCCAGGTAGACCATCGGGTCGAAGCGAAACAGCAGCGGACCAACCACCGGCAAATCGGACAGCAGGGGTATGTCGACGCGATGCAATGCCTCGATCGGATCACTGCCGAAACCGCGCCCGAGGAAGGCCGAGACACCTGAGCCGAAGATCGCCAGTGCCAGGCCGGCGGCATATTGATTGGTCAGGAAGGTCAGCGCCAGAACGCCGAACAGTAGGGATGCGGCGGCACCCGCCAGCGCCCCGGCCATGATCGCGACCGGCATCGAATAGCCTGCGGTGACCGCCCAGAATGCAAGGGCTGCTCCCATCAGCATCATGCCTTCGATGCCGAGATTGAGAACGCCGGATTTCTCGACCACGAGTTCGCCAAGTGCCGCGAAGATCAAGGGCGTCGCGGCAATGACGGTGCCGGTGAAGATGGCAATGAACAGATCCATCAGGCTTTCTCCCGGACCAGGCGAATGCGATAGAAAATGAAGAAGTCGGCGGCGAGCAGGAAGAACAGCAGGATTCCCTGGAAGATCCGCGTCAGCGCCGAGGGCAGGCCGAGCGTCATCTGCACGCCTTCGCCACCAAGAAACAGCAGCGACATCAACAGCCCGCCGAGCACGATGCCAAAGGCGTTCAGGCGCCCGATGAAGGCAACGATGATGGCAGCGAAGCCATAACCCGGCGATATCTGCGGCGAGAGCTGGCCGAGCGGCCCGGCGGCTTCGGCCATGCCGGCGATCCCGGCTGCCGCGCCTCCGGCCAGCAGGCCGATCCAGACCGCTGCCGACTCGCGAAACCCTGCATAACGTGCGGCGAGCGGTGCGGCACCACTCACCGACATCTTGTAGCCGAGGAAGCTGCGGTCGGTGAACAGCCACATCGCGATGACGGCGATAACGGTGATGAAGATCGAGGAATTGAGCCGGTAGGCCGGGTCAAAGGATTGCAGCAGCGCGGCGGTGGGCAGCATGGCCGTCTGCGGATAGTTGAAGCCCGCCGGATCGCGCCACGGTCCATGCACGAGATAGGACAGGAACAGCGTTGCGATATAGGTCATCATCAAGGTGACGAGGATTTCGTTGGTGTTCATGCGGGCGCGCAGGAACGCGGGGATTGCGGCCCACGCCATGCCCGCGCCCATGCCCGCCACGAACATCAAGGGCAACAGCAACACGCTCTCCGGGTTCGGCCAGAACAGCCCGACGCCGCTGGCGGCAATCGCACCCATCGTGAACTGGCCCTCGGCGCCGATGTTCCAGACATTGGCGCGGAAACCGACCGCCAGCCCACAGGCGATGAGGATCAGCGGCGAGGCCTTGAGCAGCCATTCCGACAGTCCGTTCATCGAGCTGAGCGGTTCGACGAAGAACGCGTAGAGCGTGGCCAGCGGATCATGTCCGAGCGAGGCGAAGAAAATCGAGCCGACGATGACCGTCAGCGCCGTCGCCAAAACCGGCGCGGCGATGCGCATCGGCGCGGAAGGCTCCGGTCGTTGTTCAATCCTGAAATGCAACGCTGCCACCCCTGTTCGCCGATACGCCTTCGCCCATGCCTTGGCCGGTCATAAGAAGCCCGATTTCCTCGCGGTCGGCGGTCGTGCGGATAAGTGGCGGAGACACCTTTCCCTGGCAGATGACCAGCAGCCGGTCGCAGATCTCGAACAGTTCGTCGAGTTCTTCGGAAACGACGAATACGGCAGCCCCTGCGCGACTGAGATCGATGATGGTCTGGCGGATGAAGGCGGATGCGCCGACATCGACGCCCCAGGTCGGCTGCGACACCAGAAACAGTTTTGGTTTCAGCGCGATCTCGCGTCCGACGATGAACTTCTGCAGATTGCCGCCCGACAGGCTTTGCGCGGTCGATTGCGCTCCGTTGGCCTTGACCTTGAACCTGTCGATAATGCCGGTGGCGAAAGCCTTGGCCTTGCCGCGGTCGATCAGTCCCTTGCGCACCGTGCCGAAGCGGTGCGCCGTCAACACGGCATTCTCCCACAGCGTGTGCGATGGCACCGCACCACGTCCGAGCCGTTCTTCCGGAACGAAGGCGACGCCGAGTTTGCGGCGTTCCTGGGGGCGTAAGCGGGCGGCGTCGGTTCCGCAAATCCTGATCGCATCGGCGCGCTCGTGGGTGCGTTCACCGCTGAGCAGGGCGATGAGCTCGGCCTGGCCGTTTCCGGATACACCGGCAAGGCCCACGATCTCCCCGCCATGCACATTGAACGAAACATCCTTCAGGTCGACGCCGAAATGATCGACGGCCTTGACCGAAAGGCCCTTGACCTCGAGCACCGGCCTGTCGCTCGGCGCCGGCGGGCTGACCTGCATTTCAGGCAGCTTGGAGCCGACCATCATGCGGGCAAGCTCCAGCGATGTCGTCTCCTTGGGGCGAGCAGTACCGGTGACCTTGCCGTTGCGTAGCACGGTGGCGGTGTCGCAGAGCGCCTGCACCTCGTCGAGCTTGTGGCTGATATAGACGATGCTGCAGCCCTCGGCGGCCAGTTGCCGGAGCGTCTCGAACAGCTTGACCACCGCCTGTGGCGTCAACACGGACGTCGGTTCGTCGAGGATCAGCAGTTTTGGCGCCTGCAGCAGGCAACGTACGATCTCGACGCGCTGGCGCTCGCCGACCGACAAATCGTGCACCTGGCGATGCGGATCGATGGGCATGCCGTAGCGCAGGGAGAGGTCCCGGATCTTGTCGGCAAGCGAGGGAAGATGAAATCCGCTGCTCGTCGACAGGGCGATGTTCTCGACCACCGACACGGATTCAAACAGCGCGAAGTGCTGGTAGACCATCTCGATGCCGAGCGCGCGCGAAACCGCTGGATTGTGAGCGACGATCGGATTGCCATCGCTGAAGATTTCCCCGGAATCGGCTTGCGCCGCGCCGTAGATGATCTTCATCAGCGTGGATTTGCCGGCGCCATTCTCGCCGAGCACAGCGTGGATCTCGCCGGGCTGGATCGACAGCGAAACGTCGTCGTTGGCGACGACGCCCGGATAGCGTTTGCAGATGTTGCACAGTTCTAGACGCGGGTGCATGGCGGGTCCTGCCGTGGCATGAAGCGAGGTTGGACGAGGCGCAAGCTGGCAGGCGCCGAAGCATCTCAGCTTCGGCGCCGGCTGGCTCTTCGATGGGCGATCAGCTCAGCTTGCCGATCATCCCCTTCACGAACCAGTTCATGCCGCGAATGTCGTTATCGGCCAGAACAGAACCGGCGGCGACCTTGACCTTGCCGTCCTGGTCCTTCAACTCGCCGGCATAGGGGTGCACCTTGCCACTGCCGATATCGGCCTCGAGCTGCTTCAGCTTGGCTTTGGCATCGGCGGGAATGCCTTCATTGTAGGGCGCCATCTTGACCACGCCGCCCGCCAGTCCGTCCCATCGCACTTCCGGCTTCCATGTGCCGGCAGCGACGGCCTTGGCCGCGCCGACATAGTCGCTGGTCCAGTCGAGAACGAACGACGTCAGCTGCTTGCCCGAGCCGAACTTCGCCATGTCGCTGGCATAGCCGATCGACCATGCGCCGCCTTCGCCGGCGACCTGGACCCCGGTTGCCGTGTCCGTCATCGAGCAGATGACGTCGCAGCCTTGCGAAATCAGCGTCTTGGCGGCCTCCTTTTCCTTGCCCGGATCGAACCAGGAATTCAGGAAGATCGCGTTGCAGGTGGCGTTCGGGTTGACGCTTTGCGCGCCAAGCAGCAGCGCGTTGGCCGGGCCGACGATGTCGGGGATTGGAAAGCCGCCGATGAAGCCGATCTTGCCGGCTTTCGACACATAGGCGCCCGCCGCCCCGGCGACGAAAGTACCTTCGTAATATTTGGCTTCGAAAGTGCCGAGATTGGCGAGATGGACGATGCCGGAGCAATGTTCGAAGGCCACCTTGGGAAACCGCGGCGCCACTTTCTGCATTGGCGTTCCGTGCGAGAAGCTGGTGCCGAAGATCAGCTTGTTGCCGGCGCTGGCCAGTTCGCGGAAGATGCGCTCGGCGTCCTGCGGCATGAAGATATTGTCGATGACGGTGAGTTCGACCTTGTCGCCGAACGCGGCCTTGATCGCCTCGACGCCGAGGCTGTGCTGCTTGGTCCAGCCGATCTCGGCGACCGGCGAGACGTAGACGGCGCCGATCTTCAGCACCTCCTGTGCTTGCGCGACCGTGCTCAGACTGCCAGTGCCAAGTGCCGCACCGATCGCACCGCTGTATTTCAGGAAATCGCGTCTTGTTACGTCGTTCATGATGGTAACCCTCTGTTGGTTTTTTTGCCTGATGCCCGGCTTGCGGGTGCCGGGTCTGTTTTTGGAAGATGGACGTGGACATGCGCTGCCGCGTCCCCATTGCCCGATGACTTTGCCATCCTTCTGAGCGGAACCGCTGTCGTGGCCGCATCGGCCGTGCCGTCGAGATAGGGGGCAAGCGCCTCGGCGGGCGTCATTTCCGGGAACACGTCGCGGTCCATGATATAGCCGCGCACCACCGAACGGTGATGGGTGTCGATGAGGTCCATCGCCTGTTTCAGGCGGCCTTTTTCCAGAAGGTCGACAACCCGCGAGTGGTCGTCCAGCAGATTGCAATAATCGAAGTCAGCGGTGATCAGAGAGCGCAGCAACGTCGTGCGGCGCACAAGCTGCGCATGGATCTCCTGCATCACCTTGTTGCGGCTGAGGCGGACGAACACCGTGTGGAACTCCTGGCCGAGCACGTCGGCCAGGGCGTCGTTGCCGGCCGCCACTGCCTGCCGCTGCCGTTCGACATGGTGGCGTAGTTCGGCCCAACCGGCAGGACCCAGCCGATCGCTGAGCTGCGCAGCCACGCCCTGCTCGACAAGCGTCAGTGCGTCGTAGATTTCCATCGCCTCCTGCATGCTCGGCTTGGCGACGAAGGCACCACGATTGCGCTCGATCTGGGCCAGTCCGTCATCGGCGAGCCGTATCAAGGCCTGGCGGACGACGATGCGGCTGACGTCGAATATTTCAGCGAGTTCGCGTTCGCCGAGCTTGCAGCCGGGGACGAGCCGGTGGTCAATGACGGCGCGTGTCAGCGTGTCGGCGATCGACTGGGAACGGCTGCTCACGAGGCGGGATCGCGCTGGATTTCCGGCGCGCCTTTCGCAATGTCACTGTCGATCATCGACACCATTCCAGCGCCCCATATCCCAGGTTGCGGTGTGGCATATATGGGATGCAATCCTTTCAATCTGTCAACCAAAAAACATTCATTGGATACAAAAAATGCATTGATTGATATCCAATCTTGTGTTTGCAATAGCGACGCTTACCAAGCCGGGTTCAGGGTGAAGAGCCGGCCAGGGAGGACAATTGCAATGACAGGTCCTTGCGGTGACAGGGCTCTCCTGAACGACTGGCATATTGTTGTGGATTGCTCGATGCTTTCCGCTGGCGCTCCGTTCTCTACACGGCTTCTGGGTGTCGATCTCTCGGTCACCTGCAAGGGGCGCTACAACAACGAGATCGTCCGCCAGGACACCGGCGAACAGGTCAGTTCGGCCGAGCGCTACGGCTTTGTCTGGGCGTGCCTTGGCAAGCCCTGGCAGGACATCATCTATATCCCGGAGTCGAACGAGGCGGACCGGCATCTGGTCACCGGCGGCTCGATCGCGGTCAAGGTTTCGGGGTTGCGTGCCGTCGAGAACTTTCTCGACATGGGGCATTTTCCCTTTGTGCACACCGGCCTGCTGGGGGATGAGCCGCACACCGAAGTGGTGCCGTACAAGGTCGAGATCACCGATAAGGACGAGGTGCTGGCGACCGAATGCAAATTCTATCAGCCGCTCGCCTCGCCGACCGCCAGGGAAGGCTTTGTCGTAGACTACATATACAAGGTGATCAGGCCGTACACCGTGGCCCTCTACAAGAGCAATCCGATCCAGAAAGACCGGCTCGACGTCATTACCCTGTTCGTGCAGCCGGTCGACGAGGATAACTGTATCGCGCACCCTTTTCTTTGCTATCTCAAGGACGGCATCGACGCGGCGACGGTCCGCAGCTTCATGCAGCTGATCTTCGCCCAGGACAAGCCGATCCTGGAAAACCAGGTGCCGCGACGGCTGCCGCTCGACCCGCGCGCCGAAACGCCGATCCGGGCCGATGCCGTCTCTGTTTCCTACCGGCGCTGGCTGCGCGAGCGCGCCATAACCTACGGCGCCATTCCGGCCCAGGCCTGACAGGATCGATGCTGGCCTTGGCTCCTTCGAAGGATATGAAAATGATACAGACGAAATGTTCAGACCCGGTCATTCTCAATCTCTGGCATCCGATCGGCGCCATTGCCGAGACGACCCCCAACAGTGTCGTGGAGACAATTCTGCTCGGGGAGCGGGTCAGCTTTGCGGTAGACGCGAACGGCGCCGTCAGTGTCTGGAAATCGCGGTCCGACCTGCGGCCAGGGGAACGGATCGATCCTGCGTCAGTCCGTGAAACACTGCCGGCCAAGAGCGCCTATGGCTATGTCTGGACGTCGCTCGGCTCGCCGCCGGCCGAGCTGTTCCCGATCCCGGAATATGAAGAGCCGGACCGCCGCAAGCTCAATGCGGCGACCTTTGGCGTCAATGTCTCCGCGCCACGCGCCATCGAGAACTTTCTCGACATGGGCCATTTTCCCTACGTGCACACCGACATCCTCGGCGTCGAACCGCATACCGAGGTCAAGGAATACGACGTCGAGATCTCCGTCGATCGCGACGAGATCCTGGCCACGCGTTGCCGCTTCTTCCAGCCGATGGCTTCGACGGTTTCGGATGGCGGCGCGGACGTGGACTATGTCTACCGCGTGCCGCACCCCTATTGTTCGGTGCTCTACAAATCGAACCCGGTCGACGAGACCCGGCTCGATGTCATCGCCATCTTCCTGCAGCCGGTCGACCAGGAGCATGTGCGCGCCCACATGCTGCTTTGCGTGCTCGACGAGGACAATGAAGACAAGGTCATCAAGCGCTTTCAACAGACCATCTTCGGACAGGACAAGCCGATCCTGGAGAACCAGGTGCCAAAGCGCCTGCCGCTGGACCCGCGCGCTGAAACACCGATCCGGGCCGACAAGTCGGCCATCGCCTACCGGCGCTGGCTCAGCCAGAAGGGCGTGACCTACGGCGTCATCCCGGTTGCGGCCTGACAAGATTTTTGGAGACGACGAAATGTTGCAAGACACCAGAAGCCGGTGGCATCCGATCGCCGCTGCCCATGATTTGCCTTACCGCCACGTTTTCCATGGCCAGTTGCTGGGCCGGGAATTTGCCGTCTGGCGTGCCGATGACGGTTACGTCAACATCTGGGAGAACCGCTGCCTGCATCGTGGCGTCAGGCTGTCGATCGGTATCAACGACGGCCGCGAGCTGAAGTGCCAGTACCATGGCTGGCGCTATTCGAACCGCACCGCCGGCTGTACCTATATCCCCGCCCACCCGGCCGACGCGCCGGCGCGTACCATCACCAACCGCACCTTTCCGGCGGTGGAACGCTATGGCCTCGTCTGGTCGTCCGAGGAACCGCAGGGCGAGGTTCCCGATGTCGCCGGACTGCCGGAAGGCCAGCTGCTCGCCTTGCGCGGCATCCCGGTCAATGCGCCCGCCGACAAGGTGGTGGAGAGGCTGAAGGCCTATCGTTTCCGGCCCAGCGGGGCTGTCGAGGGCAACGGTGCCGAGATGATGGTCGAAGCCGTGCAGGACTTTGCCGTGGCGCTGCGCTCGCGTGCCGGCAGCGAGGAGACGCATGGCGTCTTCTTCGTCCAGCCGGTCGATTCCAACCGTTCGGTCATTCGCGGCGTGCTCGACGGGGATATCGAAGGAGCCGCGCGTATCGCCGTCCTGCGCCACCACAATGAGCGGCTTGGCAAGCTGCGCGATGCGGCGGAGCGTGAGGCGGCAAACGCGGCCGTGCCCGCGCCGATCGAACCTGTCTACGAAAAGGTCTCAGCCGAACTCGCCGAGATGCCGGAACTGACGACGCATGGCCGCAAGGCTGCGCTGCGCGTCACGGTGGCACGCAAATGGCAGGCGGCCGACGGCATAGCCGGGTTCGAGCTTCGCCCGATCAAGGGCCTTCTGCCCACCTTCCAACCGGGCGCCCATATCGATGTCCACATGCCCAATGGCGAGGTGCGGCAATATTCGATCATCAACGGCCCTGGCGAGACCGACAGCTTTACCATCGGCGTCAAGCTGGAGAGGGATTCGAAAGGCGGCTCGAAATGCATGCACGAGAGCGTGCGTGAAGGCGACGTGCTGGCGATTTCCGAGCCGCGCAACAATTTTCCGCTGCGCCGCGACGCGATCAAGACGCTGTTCGTCGCCGGCGGCATCGGCATCACGCCGCTGCTGGCCATGGCGCAGGCGTTGAAGAACCAGGAGCTGGCGCACGAACTGCACTATTTCGCGCAAGGCGAAGACCATCTCGCCTTCTCCGATCGCTTGCAGCGGCTCGGCGGCTCACTGGTGCCGCATCTCGGCCTCACGCCCGAGCAGACAGGCGCGAAACTGCGCGAACTGCTTTCCCCGTACCGAAACGGCATGCATGTCTACATCTGCGGTCCCGGTCCGATGCTGGAAGCCGCCCGCAAGGTCGCGGCCGAGCAGGGCTGGCCGGACGGCGCCGTGCATTTCGAATATTTCAAGAACACCAACAAGATCGACGACAGTTCGAGTTTCGAAGTGGCCCTGGCGCGCTCCTGCGTCACACTCAAGGTGCCTGCCGGCAAGACCATCATGCAGGTGATGCGCGAGAACGGCATCGATGTGCCATCGTCCTGCGAACAGGGCGCCTGCGGCACCTGCGTGGCGACCGTGATCGAAGGTGAGCCGGACCACCAGGACGTCTATCTGAACGATGCCGAGAAAAGGGCGGGGACCAAGATCATGACCTGTGTCTCGCGGGCCAAATCGGCACGCCTCGTGCTCGACATCTAAGGAGCAGCCGATGATCACGCTTTACGACTACGAACTATCCGGCAATTGCTACAAATTGCGCCTGCTGATGAGTTTCCTCGGCATCGACTACAAGACGGTGCCGGTCGATTTCTACCCCGGCCGCGAGCACAAATCCGAATGGTTCCTGAAGCTCAACCCGCTCGGGCAACTCCCGGTGCTCGACGATGACGGGTTGGTGCTGCGCGACGCGCAGGCGATCCTTGTCTATCTCGCGTCGAAATACGATCCGTCAAAGAGTTGGTATCCCCTCGACAATCCGGCGTTGCTTGGCGAGGTCAGCCAATGGCTGGCTTTCGCCGACGGCATCACCGCAACCGCCTCGGCGGCCCGCCTGCATGACGGCCTGTTCTATGATGTCGACATCGAGGCCGCGCGCGCCGGCGCGCATCGGCTGTTCCGCATCCTCGACGAGCATCTGTGGTTTGGCGAGCAGCAGGGCCGTGACTGGATCTGTTCGGCTGGTCACCCGACCATCGCCGACATCGCCTGCTTTCCCTACATCATCCTGTCGGAGGAGGGCGGCATTCCGCGCCAGGACTATCCAGCCATCCGCCGCTGGTGCGACCGGGTCAAGCGCATCAAGGGGTTCACGGTCATGTCGGGGGTATTCCCGGCCGGCCCCGGCAAGATCGCCGCTTAAGACGATCACTGAGAGCCGGAGCCGTGGCTCGGCAAAAACCATTTTTGGGGAGAGAAAAAATGAAAACCCGCGCCGCAGTCGCTGTCGCTGCCGGAAAGCCGCTTGAGATCATGGAGGTTGACCTCGAGGGTCCGCGCGAAGGCGAGGTGCTGGTCGAGATCAAGGCCACCGGCATCTGCCATACCGACGAGTTCACGCTGTCGGGTGCCGATCCCGAAGGCCTGTTTCCCGCCATCCTCGGCCATGAGGGCGCCGGCGTCGTCGTCGATGTCGGCAAGGGTGTCACTTCGCTCAAGAAGGGCGACCACGTCATCCCGCTCTACACGCCCGAATGCCGCTCGTGTCCGTCGTGTTTGTCGCGGAAGACCAATCTCTGCACGGCGATCCGCGCCACGCAGGGCCAGGGCTTGATGCCCGACGGTTCGTCGCGCTTCTCGATCGGCAAGGACAAGATCTTTCACTACATGGGCTGTTCGACCTTCTCGAACTTCACCGTGCTGCCGGAGATCGCGCTGGCCAAGGTCAACCCCGACGCGCCCTTCGACAAGATCTGCTACATCGGCTGCGGCGTCACCACCGGCATCGGGGCGGTCATCAACACCGCCAAGGTCGAGATCGGCGCGACAGCGATAGTCTTCGGCCTCGGCGGCATCGGCTTGAATGTCATCCAGGGGCTGCGGCTTGCCGGCGCCGACATGATCATCGGCGTCGATCTGAACAACGACAAGAAGGCCTGGGGCGAGAAGTTCGGCATGACGCATTTCGTCAATCCGAAGGAAATCGACGGCGACATCGTGCCTTACCTGGTCAACATGACCAAGCGCGGCGCCGACCAGATCGGCGGCGCCGACTACACCTTCGACTGCACCGGCAACACCAAGGTGATGCGGCAGGCGCTGGAAGCCTCGCATCGCGGCTGGGGCAAGTCGGTGGTCATCGGCGTTGCCGGGGCTGGCCAGGAGATCTCGACGCGGCCATTCCAGCTGGTCACCGGGCGGACCTGGATGGGCACCGCCTTTGGTGGCGCGCGCGGCCGCACCGATGTGCCAAAAATCGTCGACTGGTACATGGACGGCAAGATCGAGATCGACCCGATGATCACCCACACGCTCAAGCTCGAGGATATCAACAAGGGTTTTGACCTCATGCATGAGGGCAAGTCGATCCGGAGCGTCGTGGTTTACTGATCGGGCTCAACCATACGCCGCGCTGAAGGCCTGTGTTCCCAAAATACTCTGTCTCCCCAGCATTGGCGTAAGACCGGCGGCATGGGCATTCGAATGCCCATGCCGCCGGTCGATCCACCAGGCTTCCGTGGTCGTGCCGCTGGACGGCGTTTGCGGCCTTGCCGTCAAGTTCACGTGTTGTGCATCGAATGATGTTTCGATGGCCGTCAACAACTTTATTGCATCAGTGCTCTGGTTCTCCAGGTCGACGTAGCGATGATGGGCTATCAATCTCCTCACGCATCGCCGACATTCTGCGGACGCGTCGGGGGTCTCGCAGTCAAGACAAGTCTGTTGACCGGATGCGGCTGTGGCATATCAAACAGGATAGCATCCTTGACAATTTTTCCTTTCACCGAAGCCACTCCAATCCAGTTTATGGAGCCGCTGCCGAAGACCTCTGACGTCGTGATCATCGGCGGCGGCGTCATCGGCGTGACCACCGCGCTGTTCCTGGCCAGGCGCAACATCTCGGTGACGTTGCTGGAAAAGGGGCGCATCGCCGCCGAGCAATCCTCGCGTAACTGGGGCTGGATCCGGCAACAGGGCCGCGATGCCGATGAATTGCCGATCGTCATCGAAGCGCAACGCCTCTGGCGTCAACTGGCTGAGGAGTGCGGCGAAGACATAGGGTTGAAACAGACAGGCGTCACCTATCTTGCGCGCACGGACAAGGAGATGGCCGGGTTCGCGAAATTCCTGAAGATCGCCCAGGCTCATGACGTCGACACACGTCTCCTCGATCAAGGCGAGACCGCCAGGCTGATCCCGGCAATGGCGCGCTCGTTCAAGGGAGCAATGACAACCCCCTCGGACATGCGAGCCGAGCCTTGGGTTGCCGTTCCCGCGCTTGCGCGCCTGGCTGCCCGGCAGGGCGTCACGATCATGGAGAATTGCGCGGCACGTATGCTTGATGTCTCTGCGGGACGCATCAGCGGCGTCTGGACCGAGAAGGGCCGTATCGCCACGTCGAGCGTCGTGGTCGCGAGCGGCGCATGGACGTCGCTCTTCCTGCGCGCGCACGGTATCTCGATCCCGCAGCTCAGCGTCAGGGCGACGGTCGCCGCGACCCAACCGATGCCCGAAGTTCATCCGGGTGCGGTCGCCGACGAACATATCGCATTCCGACGCAGGCAGGATGGCGGATACACGCTTGCATCGGGGGGCGCCAATCAGCTGTATGTCGGGCCGGACGCGTTTCGTCACGCCAGCAAGTATGTCAGCGCGCTGATGGCGAATCCTTTTGGCACGCGCTACCTGCCGGCCGCGCCGCGAGGGTATCCGGATGGTTGGTCAACCCCGCGCAAGTGGCACGCGGACGAGGAGAGTCCATTCGAACGGATGCGCATCCTCGATCCCACCCCCAAAGCCTCGGCGCTGCGCGACATCGACCGCGAGTTCAAGGAGCTTTTCCCGCAGTTCAAGACTGTGCCGCTCAAGGCGAGCTGGGCGGGCATGATCGATGCGATGCCGGATGTTGTGCCTGTCGTTGATCACGCCGCCGAAATCCCCGGCCTCGTTATCGCGACCGGGATGAGCGGTCATGGCTTTGGCATCGGGCCTGGCATGGGCCGTGTGGTGTGCGACCTCGTCCAGGGAAACGAGACAGGACACAACCTTCATAGGTTCCGCCAATCCCGGTTCAGCGACGGCAGCCCGATTCAACTGGGACCGAGCCTTTAGAGGCGGACGGGCCCATCGACCGGGCGTCGCGGGCGAGGAATGTCATCTAAGCTTTCGGCCACGGCCATCATGGCCTCATTGGCGGCGCCGTCACCGGCAAGATCGTGTCGCAGCTTGCCGCTGGTCTGCCGCCGGCGGTCGATCTGACACCTTTCCGAACGGGTAGGTTCTGATTATCAGGACGCGCTGCTGCCGCAGCAGGCCTTCCGTTGATGGGGAAACGACGTGACCGCTAACACCAATGCACAGAACACCGAGTCAACTGAACAGCAGCGCGCCTATGCCGTGCTCATCTGCGACCTGGTCGGCCTGCGCTTTGGGCCTGACGGAAAGCCCGATGCCAGCGAGGTGCAGGCCCACATTGAAACCCGGGGCGGTCGCTTTCATGCGGGCGCACTTGGCGACAAGGCCAGCCTCGAACACGGCCTCGTTCATTTCTTCTACCAGCCGGATCTCAGCACGCGGGAAGAGTTGATCGAAGCCGCCGGCGACGGCCGCTACGACGCAGTCATCGCGGCGGCGACCTTCCTGCCGGCCGAGACCGTCTTTCCGCTTGCCGGCGTGCGGATCGGCGCCGGCACCGGCAATATGGGGTCGCGCTCCTGGGGTGGCGGCAGCGGCGAAGGCGGCACGGCGGTGCTGATGAACACACCGGGCATCAACAGCCGCGCCACGGCCCAGATGGTGATGAAGGCGATCCTGAAAGTGCTGCCCGATATCGACGTCGACACACTTCATGATCGGGTCGCGGGCAGCATGTTCGATACGGGTAGGGACTTGCGCGACTTCCCGACCGAGAAGCTCGAAGGCAAGACGATCGCGATCATCGGCTACGGCAATATCGGCCGCGAGGTCGCCAAGCTTGCCCGCGCCTTCGGCATGCATGTGGTCGTTCATGCGAGGCCAAGGCACCGGGAGTGGATCGAGGCCGAAGGGTTTGTCTACGCGCCAAGTCCCGCTGACGCGGCTCAAGGCGCCGATGTGCTGAGCGTCCATGTCGGGCTTGGCAAGCAGGACGCGCAAACCGGGGGCTATGCCAATGCAGGGCTCGTCGGCGCGGAGGTGTTGTCGCGCCTGAACAAGGGTGCGGTGCTGGTCAATTATGATCGCGGCGAACTTGTCGACGTCGCGGCTCTTGGCGATGCTCTTGATGCCGGGCGGGTGCGCCATGCGGCAATCGATGCCGACCTGTTCCGGGACGCTTCGACCGGCAGCCTTTCAGGCCCGATGTTGCCTTATCTCGCCCTAGTCGAGAAACATGGCGGCAAGCTTGAGCTTCTGCCGCACGCCGCGGCCGATACGGATCATCCTTCGCGGGTGGCTGGGGCCAAACAGGCAGTCGACCAGATCTTCGACGTCATCCGCCGCAGATCGGTGACGAACGCAAAAGGCACCGTGCCGCCGGAATATGTTTCCCTGGGAGCAACCACACCCTCCGGCGTCGGGCCGGTAACGGCGGGGAATCTGTTGAAGCTGAGCGTGCAAGAGTGCTCTGAACTGGGCGACCTCTGTGACCTGCAAGCTCGGTTTTGGAAGGCCATGGCAAGCGCGGACCCGGAGCAGCGCCGAGACATCGTCGCCGAACAAGGCGCGGAGCTTGTCCGATTGATCAATCGCTTTTGCCTTGTCGCCGAAAAATCCAACCTCACCGGCCCCTATCAATAACACCGTTCGGTCCTCATGCGGGTTTGATGACCCCGGCTGGGTTCGCACTTGCTGGCAGGCAGCCGGCAGTCAAACTTTGTTGACCTCCACCCAGACAGAATTGACTACCGCTCCGCCTTTTGTCGGACCATAAGACACGCCGTGCGATCGTGTCATGGTTGGTCGGTCGGATGAGATGATTGCTGCTTTGGAGTAGATTCATACTCAAACAAACATATTGAGCCGCATCCCGCTTCCATCGGGATCGAACAGGCCAGAGCACAAGCCACCTGCATGACGGAATTGGCCAGAGCATTGGAACAGCCTCAATTCGCCACCGAGCGCGACCCGAGGCTGAGACTGATTATTCCGATAATCGTCGCCATTGCCTTCCTGATGGAACAACTCGATTCCACCATCATCACCACCGCGATCCCGGCCATCGCACGCAGCCTCGACACGACGCCAGTCAGGCTCAATCTGGCGATCACCACCTACATCCTGACGCTGGCCGTGTTCATTCCGGTCAGCGGCTGGTTCGCCGACAGGTTCGGCGCACGAAGGGTGTTCGCGCTGGCGCTGCTCACCTTCACCCTGGGCTCGGCGCTGTGCGGCATGGCCAACAGTTTCGGCATGCTGCTGGCAATGCGCGCGCTGCAGGGGCTGGGCGGCGCCATGATGACGCCGGTTGGCCGGTTGATCCTGCTGCGCAGCTTTCCACGCAGCGGGCTGATCACCGCCATGACCTACATGACCTTGCCGGCCATCATAGGGCCTGTGATCGGGCCACTGCTCGGCGGGCTGCTGACTACCTATGCGTCGTGGCGATGGATATTCTACGTCAACGTGCCATTCGGCCTGATCGGCATCCTGGCCGCGCTGCGCTTCGTCGACGATTTTCATGAGGAAGCGGTGCAACGCTTCGACTTCGCCGGGTTCCTGATGGTGGGATGCGGCGTGACGCTTCTGCAATTCGGCCTGGAAAGCATCGGCCGGCCGATCATTCCGATTTCAGCGACGGTGCTGGTGCTTGCGGCCGCGGTGCTGTTGCTGGTGGCCTTCGGGCGCTATGCGCGGCGCGTGGTGGCGCCGGCCGTCGACCTGACGCTGTTTCGATTTCGTTCGTTCTGGGTCGGCACGCTGGCAGGCGGCCTGTGCCGCGTCGGCCTCAACGGCGTGCCTTTCCTGCTGCCGCTAATGCTGCAGGTCGGCTTTGGCATGAGCCCGGTCACGTCCGGCTCGCTGACATTCGTCGGCAGCTTCGGCGCCTTGCTCATGCGGCCGCTGCTGTCGTCGCTGTTGCGGCGCTTCGGCTTCAAGGTCGTGTTGATTGGCAGCGCGCTTGTCGGTTCGGCAACAGTGGCGGGTTTCGTCTTGATGCGGGCCGATACGCCACATTGGATGATTGGTTCTTACGTCTTCCTGTTCGGGATCGTCCGTTCGGCGCAGTTCATGACCTCCAACACCTTGTCCTATGCCGACCTGCCTGCGGACAAGCTCAGCCGCGCCACCAGCCTCGGCGGTGTGCTGCAGCAGCTCAGCGTTTCGCTGGGCGTTTCGATCGCCGCCATGCTGCTCGGGCTGGTCGCGGGAGAAACCCATGTCATGACGCCAGAGCGCTTTCATCAAGTGTTCCTGCTGACCGCAGTCATCCCGCTGATTTCGATTCCGGGATTCCTGTATCTGCGTGCCGAGGACGGCGTGCAGGTCAGCGGTCACAGGAGAGGCGGCCTTCGCAAATGAACCGCCTGATGCCATTACATTCGCGCTGGTTGTCGGACGCGAACGCTGCGATGTTGGCGAGTTGATCCGTCACGCTTCGACAAAGCGCTGGGATCATGTGGCAACCGGCATCGCGGAATACATTGCAGGAGGAACCGCATGGCAACCGAAATAGCAGTGATCGCTGGAGCCGGCTCAGGATTGAGCGCCTCGCTCGCGCGTCTTCTCAGCCGGGAGGGCTTTCGCGTGGTCTTGGCTGCCCGCAATATCGGGAAGCTCACTCCGCTGGTGGAGGAGACTGGCGCACTGGCAGTAGAAACCGACGTTGCCGATGCCGCTTCGGTCGAAAATCTGTTCGCCGTCGCCGACAAGGCCGGACCGCTGTCGCTCGCGGTGTTCAACGCCAGTGGACGCGTGCGCGGGCCGATTGCCGAACTTGATCCCGAAGCCGTCAGGCAGGCATTGCTGGTGGGCGCCTACGGTGGGTTCCTGGTCGGGCAACAGGCCGCACGCCGGCTGCTTGCCCGTGGCTCCGGATCGATCCTGTTCACCGGCGCCACGGCGAGCGTCAAGGGGATGTCCGGTTCGGCCGGATTTGCGATGCCGAAGTTCGGCCTGCGCGGATTGGTGCAATCCATGGCCCGCGAACTCGCCCCGAAGAACATCCATGTCGCGCATTTCATCATCGACGGCGGCATCGCGCCAAAAGGGTCCGGACAGGCCGATGAGACCGGCCAACCGGATCGGCGGCTGTCTCCGGACGCGATCGCCGAAACCTATCTCGCGATCCATCGGCAGCATCGCAGCGCCTGGACTTGGGAACTCGAACTCAGGCCTTGGGTCGAGAATTTCTGACTTTGGATAGGTCTACTTCTTCACCGGTGCGAGCACGACGGCAGCCTCGGCGGTCAGCAGCCGGAAAGTGAAGGTTTCCTGGAGGTACAGTTCGACGGCCGTGCTCGAATGGCTGAGGTAGCCGATCGAGATATCCTGCCCGATATCCAGCTCGAAATCGCCACCACGCGTGGTGAGCACGAACCCGTCCTCTATGGCCGGTGCCCAGATGATCCCTCCGTCGACCAAGCGTTCGAGATGATTGAGGACCGGGTAGCCCTCGTCACTGCCGCCGCTCGCGGCGGTATACGCGGCCGCACCCAGCACAAGCGCATAGGGGCCATTGACCCCGGCCAGTCGCAATTGGCTGACCGCCTGTCCGACAGCTTCCGGATAGCCCATCACATTGGCGGGAAGGGTGACAATGGCATTGCTGGTGCCCTGACGAATACCCTGGATGCCGGCCGCGGCATATCCGTCGAACACGGAGCGATCCTCGGCGAAGGCGATCTTGCGCGCCGCTTCCTTCACGGGCGACCAGTCTGAGTCGGTTGCGCCGCGTTCGACGTCGTCAATCGCCTGGCGGGCGAGTTCGAAAGGGACACGCAATTCGACCAGCGCCTTCACTTCGCGCTGCACGGACTGAACCCCTTCGCCCGGCGAGGGAATCTGCTTGAGATGACCTGTTCCGACAGCCGAGAAGTCGACGCCCTTCGGGCCGACGACATCCACGGCGCGCCGCGCCGCCAGATGGCGCTTGAGCGTCCGGGACGCTTCCTCTTCGATCTGCTCCCATGCCTGTTCGGAGATGGGCGCGAGGTGCCGATGGAGATTATTCATGTCGTGCCTCTTTCTTCAGGGATCCGATACCGAGTGAACCATCGTTGGCGTCCGGCCGGAGCGCGTCGGGGGCTTGCGGCTCATTGGCGCCAGTGTGGACAGCCGCCTCGGCGGTAACGTCGTCCAGGAAATCCACCGTCGGCACGAAGAACAGCGTCCCCGTCACCGCACGGCTGAAATCCAGGAGATGGTCGTAGGTGCCCGGCGGGTTGCCGATGAACATGTTCTCCAGCATCTTCTCGATGCGGTGCGGGGAACGGGCATAGCCGATGAAATAGGTGCCGAACTCTCCTTTGCCCACCTGACCGAACGGCATGTTGTCGCGCACGATCTGAAGCTGCTCGCCGTTCTCATCGATCGACGTCAGCACATTGTGCGCATAGGGCTTCTTCACGGAATCGGGCTGTTCGATATCGGACAGCTTGTGCCGGCCGATGATGTTTTCCTGTTCCTCGACCGCCACCTGGTTCCATCGTTCCACGTCGTGCAGGTATTTTTGCACGATCACGTAGCTGCCGCCGGCAAAGGTGGAGTCTTCATTGCCGACAAGGGTGGCCGCTTGGGCGGCCTGACCGACCGGGTTTTCGGTACCATCGACAAAACCGAGCAGGTCGCGGTCGTCGAAAAACTTGAAGCCGTGCACTTCGTCCACGGTCGTGATCGCGCCGGCGAGCCGAGACATGATGTGTGTCGCCAGTTCGAAGCACAGGTCCATGCTCGCCGCGCGGATGTGAAACAGGATGTCGCCGGGTGTCGAGACGGCGTGATGCACGCCTCGTATCTCACGGAATGGATGCAGGTCCCTCGGTCTCGGCGCTCCAAACAACCTGTCCCACGCGTCGGAGCCGAATCCCATGATGCAGGACAGCTGGCCGTTGAGGTTGCGGAATCCCACGCCGCGCAGCAGGCTGGAGAGATCGCCGCACATGCCGCGCACCGTTTCCTCGGCCGCCGATCCGGGATTGATGGTCACGACCAGGAATATCGCCGACCGCGTAAGCCTGGCGGCGACCGATTGGGAGACGGGAGGCGGCAAGCTTGAAACCATATTCGATCCGTCGTTTGGCGTGCGACACCAGCACCGCATGCAGCATGCTGGATCAATTTGTAGGGCTGGGGTTCCCTGCCGTCGAGCACCCCACCGATAGAATGTTCGTCAGCACCTATCAATTCACCACCATCGGCCGCTCGCGCGGACAGCATCAAGGATGCCGGTCCCGGTTATCGCGTCGGGCAGGCTTCGTTCAGTGCCTGCGCGCGGTCAGAGTGCCGTCGCTGTAGATCATCCGTCCTGTCCGGAACGTGGCTCGGACGCGCGCCACCGGCCGGCGATCGGCCACGACGAGATCGGCCAGGAGCCCTGGCTCGATGGCGCCGCGATCGGTGAGCCCGAGTGCTGAGGCCGGATTGGCACTGGTCAGTGCGGCCGCCGCCACGAGGCCACCGTCCCGCAACTCCGCCAGGCCGAGAATAGCCGGCAGGATCGAGGCCGGGTGATAGTCGCTGGCCAGCATGTCGAGCAATCCCGCGCCATAGGCTTGCCGGGCGGAGAGATTGCCGGAATAGGAATTGCCGCGCAGCGCATTGGGAGCGCCCATGACGGTATGCATGCCGAGCCTATGGGCTTCCTGCGCCGCTTCCAGGGTCACCGGGAATTCGCTGAGCATGGCGCCCAGGCCATGGACGAGCTCCACCTTTTCCGGCGTATCGTCGTCATGCGAGGCAAGCACGATGCCGCTAGCGCGGGCGCGGGCCGACAGGTCCTGCAGCGCGTTGAGCACATCGCCCTGGCCTTCCCGCCCGGCCATGCGGCGTCCGACGACCTCGGATGCGTCGGCAACGGACATGCCGCGCTCCCTGGCGATGCGGGCGATGTAGAGCTCGACGTCGCGGTACTGCCCCTGTCCGGGCGTGTGGTCCATCAGCGAGATCAGGTGCAGTCTGCCGGCGTCCATCAGCCTTTGCAGCATGGCGATTGCCGGGGTGAAGGTCACCTCGAAGCGGGCATGGATGCGATGATCGACCAACAGATCGTCTTTCAGTTCGGCTATGGTCTCGACGATCGCCGATGTGTGCTCTTCCGAGCGAAGCACGCCGCTGGTGACGCTGGCGCCGATGAAGGAGAGCGCGGCATAGGCCGTAGTCACCCCGCACGAGGCGAGCTTTTTATCGAGTTCGGCAATGCCGGTCTTCATCGGCACATGGACGCCGGTGCGCGGCTCCACTTCCTTCTCCACCATGTCGCCATGCATGTCGATGAAGCCGGGCAGCAACAGGCGGCCGCCACCCTGGATATCGGCATTCTCGACAGGCTCGTCGCGGACCTCAGCTATCCGGCCCTCTTCGATCCTGACGGCGCCGCTGGGGATGACGCGGTCACGCAGGACAATTTCGAATTCACTCAGCCACATGCGATTTCTCTGTTTTTGTTCGAGCTTGATTCCGAAAACCGGGTTCCACTTTTGGGATCATGCTCGGGATAGGCGGTTTCAGGGTGGATTTCCTGGTCGACAAGATCGGTGGCATTTTCCGGATGGTGAAAGACACTGATCACGGCGACGGTGCGTCGGTCTGCCGCCGCCTCGATCATGGCTGTTCCGATACATTCGGATGTTTTGTAATTCACTCGAATGTCGATTGCCATTTGATTTTTATGACATTTTCATGAAGGCCGGCCTTCCCAGAGCGCTTGCCTCAGCCGGCAAGTGACCGGCTGCTGAGCCATTCGGCGGTTTGCTGGCTCGCCTGTTCGGCGGAAATCTTGAGGCTGAGCCCTCGCAGCAACCCATGCAGGAATATCCCCGTAAAGCAGTCGCCGGCACCGATCGTATCCTGCACTGAAACCTGCTTCAGCGGCGTGACATGGTTCAGCACCTTGCCGTCATAGAGCGAGATCGGGCGCGTTCCGTCGGTCAGCACCAGCGTCCTCAAGCGCGGGCCGGCGATCGCCGCCGCTCTCTCCCAGATCCGATGCGTGTCTTCCTCTGGAAAATCGGCGCGCGATCCGATGACGATGTCGGCCGGGCGCGGTGAGGCGCTGCGCAGTGGAAACTGCGAGATCACCAGTGGGATCGTCTCGAGCGAGGCGACGATGCCGTCATCGAGCACGAGCGCGTTGAGATAGGCGGCGTCGCCGGAGATTGGATCGGGTACGGCGAAGGGCGGCCGCAACTGGCCGGCGGTGTTCAGGATGGTGCGCTCGCCATTCGGCTCGATCAGGATTTCGGTGAACAGGGTCTCGCCGGAATGCATGGTGACGTGGCGCACGTCGATGCCGCTCGCCTGCAAGGTGGCGAGCGCTGCCCGGCCGTGATCGTCGTCCCTCAGGTTGCTGACCAGCCGGACGTCATTGCCGAGCCTTGCCAGTTGAGTGCCGGTGTGGAAGCCGCCACCGCCGAGCCTGACGGTGCGGTCGGAATAAGTGATGCGCGCGCCCGAAGCGAGCGGCGATGACAGCGACCAGACCTGGTCGTAATTGACATGGCCGACAACGATGACTGTGCTCATGGTCCTCTGCTTTTCGGCCCTCTACTTTTCGCCCAGGCCTGGCGCGAGCGCATCGACGGTAACGCGTTGAGCGATCAGGAGCAGCATCAGGACCGGCACAGCGGACAGCAGGCCTGTGGCTATCAGCACAGCTTGATGACAGGCATGTGTAGGAAGGGAGGTCAACCTCGCCTTTGGCTATCGTAGGGGCAGCGGATATCGCTCATGTGACGGTGCGGGCGAATGTTGCCAGCCCTTGTTGCGCCAACTATGATTCATTCGAATGATATGGTGGTGAGGTGGCGGCAAGCCGTACGGCCATTCGCGAGGATGAAAATGCAAAACAAGTTACCGCACGGCCAGTGGCAGCAGGTCGAGGAGGAACTCGCCGCCGATATTGCCGCCGGCCGTTTTGCCGACGACAACAGGCTGCCGAAAGAGACGGAACTGATGGCCCGTTTCGGGGTTGGTCGCCACAGCATCCGGCGGGCGATGCAGCAGCTACAGAATCGCGGTCTTGTCCAGGTCGAGCAGGGGAAGGGCACGTTCGCGCGGGATGCCCGGCTCGACTACCGCCTGTCGGAACGCACGCGCTTTTCGCAAAACCTTCTGGAGCAGGGGCGCGAACCACTGGGTCAAGCGATCAAGGAGGAGGCGATCCCCGCACCGCGCCGGGTCAGCGAGGCGCTCAGGCTGCCACCGAACGAGCCAGTCTATCACATCGTGCGCCTTGGTTTTGCCGACGAAGACCCCATCGGCCTTTCCAACGCCTATTTTCCCGTGCGCCGCTTCCCGGGCTTCGACAAGGCAAGGCGCAACGGGAGCAGCGTCAGCGTCATCCTCGCCGAATATGGCGTCACGGACTATATCCGCCTGCGCACCGATATCATCGTGCGCCTGCCGACCAGGGAAGAGGCGCGACATCTGCGGCAGTCCGAGACGCAACCGATCGTGCTGCTGAAGAAGGTCGATGTGGATATGAAGGGCACGCCGATCTCCTATTCCGAATCGATCTGGCCCAGCGAACGCGTGCAGTTCTCGATCGACAATACGAGCCAGCTTCTCAGTGTGCTGGCAGAGGCCGCGAACGCCAAAGAGTGAACAGCGGTGAGATATTCGCCGCACTTTCATATTTGATTTGCTATTGATGCTCGGCTTTTGCGCAAAAGCGCGAAGCAGCACCATTTTGGGTGGCTTCCCCAACCGCATCTGCCCTATCTTTCGACCGGGTCGGACCGTCCACTACCAATGGCGATGCCCAGCGCCGGCCTGCAGGTGTGGCCAAACTGCAGCACCGAGATGTCCGCCGATATCCGCTTCGACAAAGCTGCGGCACCAACGGCACGTCGTCACATAACTGTTATGTATCGCGCCTAGCTAAAATTCCGTCGCCACATCCCAGCCACGTCTCGGCCACATCTCACATTGAGGGACTACAATGCTTTCTCCAAAGATTACCCTTCCGCTTGGCATCTGCCTGCTCATGGCGACGCCCAGCTTTGCAGCCGACCTGGTTGAAGCAGCGCCGCCGCCAGCACCGGCCGCGCCGACCTGGACCATCGGCATCGAGGGCAGCCCCGAGTTCTACGCCATCAACAATGGCAGCAATACCGCTCGGTCGCTCGCCGACACCTACTTCAAGCTCAGCGTTTCGCACAGTTTCGACAATAACTTTGTCGGAGGTGTGTTCATTCAGCCTACCTTCAAGACCGGTGGAAAAACCCAGTACTATGGCGAGGCCAGCGTCGGCTACAAAATCAAGCTGAACGATGTCTTCACCCTGACGCCCAGCGTGGCCGTTGGCTACACCTGGCACGACACGGGCATTCCCAAGGACGGTGATGCCAATGGTCAGATTCCCTACTATGCCCTCTATCTCGCGGGCGATTGGAAGCTGACCAAGCAGTGGACCTGGAACGTGTTCAACCTGCGTTACCGCAATGGCTTCAGCACCAAGTGGGAAACGCCGAAGGTGGCCACTGGCGTCACCTACAACATCGACTCCACCAACGCGGTGTATCTGAACGTCGGATATTCGTGGAAGAAGATCGATACGACGTCGTCGCCCTACAACGACCTGGCGGCCGACAAGATCAACATCGCGCTCGGATACAAGCACTCGTTCTGATCACGAGCGTTATAGCTCCAGAGGAACTGGATTAGCGTCACGGGGTGCCCGCGCTCGAATACGCGCGTGCACCCCGAAATCCGTGGCCATAGTCAAGACAGCTTGCCGGGATGCGTCGTTGCGGTCAGTTCACCAAAACGCCGACCAAGAGCGGAGCGATTCGGAGGACACGTGTCCGCTCGGTAGCTTTGTTCGTGGCCGGCGTCACTGCCGGGTATCCCGAAGGATCATCTCCGCCGCTTTCTCCGCGATCATGATCACCGGCGAATTGGTGTTGCCCGACACGATGGTCGGCATGATTGAGGCATCGACCACACGCAGTCCGCCGAGGCCGTGGACGCGCAGGCGGTCGTCGACCACCGCCATCGGGTCCGACCCCATCTTGCAGGTGCCGACCGGGTGGAAGATCGTCGTGCCGATGTCGCCAGCCTTGCGGATGAGGTCTTCGTCGCTGTCATATTGCGTGCCGGGCAGCATCTCCTCCGGCGCAAAGCGTGCCACGGCCCGTGCCTTCATCAGACGTCGGACATGGCGTAGCGAAGCGATGGCAACACCGCGGTCTCCCTCCGTGGAGAGATAGTTCGGCTGGATCTTCGTTGGCTCGCGCGGACTGGCCGAGCCCATGTGCACGGTGCCGCGGCTTTCCGGGCGAAGATTGCACACCGACACCGTCACTGCGGGAAAGCGATGCAACGGCTCGCCAAGCCGGTCAGTGCTCAGCGGCTGCACATGGTATTCGAGGTCGGGTGTTTCGAGGCGCGGGTCGCTTTTGGCAAAGATGCCAAGCTGGCTCGGCGCCATCGACAGCGGGCCGGACCGCTTGAGAGCGTATTCGAGGCCCATCGCCGCGCGGCTGAACAGATTGTGGTAACGCTGGTTGAGGGTCGCGGTACCCGTCACCTTGAAGACCGTGCGGATCTGCAAATGGTCCTGCAGGTTTTCACCAACGCCGGGCAGGGCATGGCGCACCTCGATGCCGAGGCGCGAAAGCAGCTCGGGTTGGCCGATACCGGAAAGCTCGAGCAGCTTCGGCGAATTGATCGCACCGGCCGCGAGGATCGTCTGCCGTGCACGGACATGGTGCAGGCCGTCACCCTGGCGATAGACCAGTCCGGTGACGCGACGGCCTTCGAACTCCAGCCGTTCCGTCTCGGCACCGGTGACCACGTGCAGATTCTGGCGATCGGCAATGCCGCGCAGGAAGGCCTTGGAGGTGTTCCAGCGCACGCCCTTCCGCTGGTTGACCTCGAAATAGCCGGAGCCCTCATTGGTGCCGGTGTTGAAATCGTCGGTGCAGGGAATGCCGAGTTCCTCGGCGGCGTCGCGGAAAGCGTCGAGGATCGGCCATGACAGGCGCTGCTTTTCGATCCGCCATTCGCCGCCAGAGCCGTGCATGGCGCTGCCGCCCCCGTGATAATCCTCCGACTTGAGGAAATAGGGCAGGACATCGTCCCAGGCCCAGCCGACATTGCCGGCCTGGCGCCAGCCATCATAGTCGGCCGCCTGGCCGCGCATGTAGATCATGCCGTTGATCGACGAACAGCCGCCCAGCACCTTGCCCCGCGGATAGTTGAGGCTGCGCCCGTTTAGCCCGGCCTCCGGCTCGGTCTTCATCAGCCAGTCGGTGCGCGGGTTGCCCATGCAGTAGAGATAGCCGATCGGGATGTTGACCCAATGATAGCGGTCGCTGCCGCCGGCCTCGAGCAGCAGCACCCGGTTGTGCGGATCGGCGGAGAGCCGGTTGGCCAGCACGCAGCCGGCCGAACCCGCGCCGACAATGACGTAATCATATGCGCCTGACGAAGAGGATGGAGTTTTGGTCACGTGAGCGCCTGCTCGGCGGCGATGCGCTGCCAGATCGGGGCCATCGCCTGGTTGATCTCCCGGTACAAGCGATAGCGCCGTGCATAGGCCGGGGCAATCGCGCCGTTGGGCGTATAGTGCAGGGCGGCTTGCGTCATGGCGGCTGATCCCGCGCTGAAATCGGTGAAGACACCGACCCCGGTGCCGGCGGCAATCGCCGCGCCAAGCGCGCCGGTCTCGCCGCTGCGCGCCACGGTGACGGGAACGCCCAGCACATCGGCGAAGATCTGCGGCCAGATGTGGCTCCGCGAACCGCCGCCCGACAGCACCGCTTCGTCGAATGTGGCCCCCGCCTTATGCAACGTCTCGACATGCCGCTTGTGCTCGAAGGCCACGCCCTCGAACAGCGCGCGCAGCATGTGCGCCCGCGTATGCCAGCCGGCCATGCCGTAGAAGCCGGCGCGCGCGCGGCCGTTCTGCTGCGAGCCATAGAGGAACGGGTGGTAGATCGGGATGTCGCCGGCGGGATCGACCGACGCGACGAGCTCGCTGCACAGTTCGAACGGCGACTTGTCCGTATCGTGCGTATGTTCGAGGAATTCGCGCACGATCCATTCGAGATTGGCTGCCGATGTGGCGCTGGATTCGATCGCCAGGTAGCGCGTGGGATCGAAGGTCGAGAGCATGAAGATCGAGGGATCGCGGATCGGCTCTTCGGTGATGACCTGGTTGATGCTCCAGGTGCCGGCAATGATCGAGGCGGCGCCCGTACGCGTGACGCCCGATCCGACAGCGCTGGCAACCACGTCGAACAGCCCGGCCACGACCGGCGTGCCGGCACGCAGGCCGGTCAGGGCCGCGACCTCGGCATTGATGTGACCGGCGATCTTTGCCGACTCCAGCACGGGTGGCAGCAGGTCCATGCAGTCGCCGAGACCATAGGCGGCGAGCAGGTCCTGATTGTAGTGCCGGCCCGGCATCTGGAGCAGGCCGCAACCCGACATGTCCGACGTGTCGGTGGAGCGCGCGCCGGTCAGCCGGTTGACGACGAAATCCTTGCACAGAAAAACTGTGCCGATCCTGGCGAACAGCTGCGGCGCGAAGCGCTTGAGCCAGGCGAGCAGGGTCGGCGTCTGCGCCGCCCATGGCTTTTGCAGGCAATGCACATAGGTGCGGTCGCCGACATTTTGCTCGGCCCATTCGGCAACGATGCCGACAGCGCGTGTGTCGAGCGACTGGATCCCGATCAGCGGCGCGCCATCGCGATCCAGCGCATAGAGTCCGTTGCCATGTCCGGCGCAGCCGATGGCTGTGATGTCGCCAGCGTCGATGCCGGCCTGTTCGATGCATTCCCCGATGACGGCGACGGCGTTGCGCCAGAGTTCCGTGAGATCGCGCTCGACATGCCCGGGCCTGGGCATGGAGGAGCGCCCGTCGCGGGCGGCCAATGCCAGTTCGCGCCCGGACATGTCGAAGATGATGGCCTTGATGACGGTGTTGCCGGCATCGAGGCCAAGAATGTACTTATCCATTGGCTCCTCCCGATGCCCGGCCTATGCCTGCTTGTACAGGTCCCAGGCCTTGGCGCCATCCGCGTCGTCATGGATGATCGCCATCAGCCCGCGCACCACGGCGCTCGGATTGGCATGCTGGTAGATATTGCGGCCATAGACCATGCCCATGGCGCCCTGCGCCATCAGCGCCGCCGACTTGTCGAACACCGCGTGCAGATCCTCCTTGCCGCCGCCGCGCACCAGCACCGGGCAGCGCGCCGCCTCGACGACGCGGTGGAAGTCATTGGGGTCGCTGGTCGGATCGGCCTTGACGATGTCGGCGCCCATTTCGCGGGCGAGCCGCGTCAGGGTGACGATCTTCTCGGCGTCGCCGTCGACCATGTAGCCGCCATGTTCGGAGACCGGCAGCATGGCCAGCGGCTCGATCATCAGCGGCATACCGTATTTGTCGCACTCGGCGCGAACCCGCGCGATGTTCTGCACACACTGCCGAAACAGGTCCGGCTCATCCGGCAGCATGAACAAATTGACCACGACGCAAGCCGCATCCATTTCGATGGCGCCCACCAGCGGCTCCGCCTCGTTCTGCAATACCGCCCACATCGCGCGATGGCGGACCTTGTTGTAGGGGTTGCCCATGTCGATGCGCATGACCAGCGCCGGCTTGTCCTTGCCCTGCACAGCCTGCAGCAGGTCTGCCTGTCCGTAGTTCATCTGGATGGCATCGGGTCCGGCCTTGACCAGTTGGCCAACGACCCCTGCCATGTCCTCGAGCCCGTTGAGGAAGCTCGGTTCGTTGCACACGCCATGGTCGATGGCGACATCAAGACAGCGGCCGCCGCCGAACAGCCGGTTCATGCGGACTTTGGTGTTCACGCGCATAGGGCGCTCCTTTTGTCGTTTGTCCTGGAGAGATCGGAAAGGTCGATGCCATACCGGCGTGCCAGCAGGGCAAGAAAGGCGTCGCGCTCGGCTGCGGCTCTGGTGGAGTCCCAGCCTTTGTGAGCAGCCAGAATGGCCAGCACGGCGTCGATGACAGGGAGGCTCAGACCACCGGTAATGGCAATGGTGGTGCGGCGCAGGAAAAGATCGGCGAGACACTCCACCTGCTCGCGCTCGATGATCAGGCGAATCTCGCCCGCCGCGTAATCCGACCGCGAAAGCATCGACGACGGCTCGGCGAACTGATCGGCGGAAGTGCCGTAACGTTCGAACAAGGAACAGGCTCGTTCGATGCTCAAGCCGTGTCGCTCCGCCAACGCCGCGCACCATGTTTCGGGATCGTCGGGAAAGTCGCGACCGCCGCCTATAGCAAGGTCCTCGGTGCCTCTGCTGCGCGCCAGTCCGAGCCGCGCTAGTGCCATGTCAGCCGCCATCGCCCCGAAAGAGCGGAAGGTGGTCCACTTGCCGCCGATCATGCAAAGGGTCGCCGGCAGATGGCCATTGGCTTCGACGAACTCACAGAAGTGATCGCGCGGGATGCGGCCGGTAAAACTGTCGTCGGTGGCGGGCAGGGGGCGGACGCCGGAGAAGCTGAACACGATCTGGTCTTCGCCGATCTTGATTGAGGGAAACACGAAGGCGAGCGACTGCAGGATGTAGCGGCGCTCGTCATCCTCGCAGCGCACCTCGTCGGGGTTATCGACGCGAATATCGGTCGAGCCGATCAGCACCTTGCCGAGATAGGGAAACAGGATGCAGATGCGCCCGTCCTCATTCTCGTAGTAGACCATGTGGCCGCCCAGCGCGCCGTAGAGCTTCGCATTGTCGACGATCAGATGCGAACCCTTGGTGCCGCCCATCATCCTTGGCGCGGACGCACCTATGGCTTTGTTGGTCAGGTCGATCCAGCCGCCGGTGGCATTGATGATCAGCGTCGGGCGGATCGGCAGTGCCTCGCCGGTCAGACTGTCGGTCAGCACCAGCCCGGCGTCCGCGGAAGTCACCGCAGCATAATTCAGAGCACGCGCGGATGGGCCGGCAGCCATGGCGTCGAACAGCATTTCCAGGCCGAGACGCTCCGGCCGGCTTACCCAGGCGTCATAATAGGTGGCGGAGCTGCGGATCGCCGGGTTGATGGCCGGCCATGTCCCCAGCGTTTCCGCTCGGCCCCTGAAACGATGTGTCGGCATCAATCGCCGCGCCGATGTGAACAGGTCGTAGAGCGTCAGCCCGGCCTTTATAACCAAAGCACCCCGCCGGCTCGGCCGTCGCGTCAGGCCGAGAAAGCGCACCGCCCCATTGGCGATGCCCGAAAATGTGTCGAAGATCGGCACCGTCGTCGGCAGCGGCGCGACATAGTGCGGAGCGTTCCTCAACAACCGGTCACGCTCGGCCAGGGACTCGCGCACCAGCTTGAACTCGCCGTTTTCGAGATAGCGCAGCCCGCCATGCACCATGCGCGACAGGGCAGCACTCGCGCCACTGCAATAGTCACTTTTTTCCGCCAGCACCACGTCGACGCCCTGCAGCGCCAGCTCGCGAAAAACGCTGATGCCGTTGATGCCGCCGCCAATGACGAGCACGGCAATATCGGGCCGCTCGCGCAGAGCGGCGAGTGTGTCGTTGCGGTTCATGTGGCCTGCCTTTTTCGCTCAGGCATCCAACGCGGTGAGATGCGCGGCAATCGCCGCGTCGATGGCGGCAAGTTCGCTGGCGCTGAGCGCTATCTCCCCCGCGCGCGCATTGTCGATGGCCTGCTCGGCATTACGCGCGCCGCACAGGGCGAAGGTGATGCCAGGCTGGGCCAGCGTCCAGGCAATGACGATCTGGGCCATCGATGCCTGGTGCTGCGCCGCGATCGGCGCGATGGCTTGTTTCAGCCGCGCTACCTTTTGCCGGCTGGCGGTGGAGAAGCGAGGATTGTCCTTGCGCTGGTCGTCGCCGGTAAACTCCCGCGCCGGATCGATCGCGCCGCTGAGCAGGCCGAGCGCCAGCGATGAGTAGCTGAGCGTTGCGATGTCGTTGCGGCGAGCGATCGGCAGCAGGCTGCCTTCGATCTCCCGGTCGATCATCGAATAACGTTCCTGGATCGCGTCGATCTGGCCGGCGGCGACATAGTCCTGGAGGTCTTGGGTGCTGACATTCGAGGCGCCGATGGCGCGGATCTTGCCGGCGGCCTTGAGCTTTTCGAGCACCGCCATGGTCTCGGCGATCGGCGTCGTCGGGTCCTGCCAATGGGTGATGTAGAGGTCGATATGGTCGGTGCCGAGCCGGCGCAGGCTTTGCTCGAGCTCGTGGGCGATGCCTTCGGCGCCGAGATAACGATGCACCGGCTTGCCGTCCTGGTCGAAGAAATGGTTGCCCTTGCCGGAGTGCCAGTTGAGTCCGCATTTGGTGGCGATCACCACTTTGTCGCGCTTGCCCTTGATGGCCTTGCCGACGATCTCCTCGCTGCGGCCGAGGCCATAGGCCGGGGCCGTGTCGATCAGGCTGATGCCTGCATCGACGGAAGCTTCGATGGCGCCGATCGATGCCTGTTCATCGGTGCCGCCCCACATCCAGCCGCCGATTGCCCAGGTGCCCAGGCCGACGGCCGAGGCGTGGACGCAGGACTTGCCGATCTGGCGGATAATCTGTTGGGAGCTCATGCTGCCTCCTGTTGGGCAAGGTCGAGAATCTGGAGGCTGGTCGCCTCGTCGGTGACGATGGTGTCGAGATGGTTGCCGCGCATGGCGCTGAGAATGGGCGCGGCCTTGCTGGCGCCGCTTGCAATGCCGATCGAGCGCGGGATGGTGGCGAATTCGTCGAGGGTCAGCGACACCAGCGAACGGTTGAGCGCATAGCCGCAGAGCTTGCCGTCGCGGTCGATGAGGTGAGCAAGCAACTCGCCGGCCGCACCTGACTGTTCGATGGCCTGCCGGTCGGCGCTCGATGACGGGTGCAGGTCGTAGTAGCTGGAATCATCGCTCAGGATCGAACCGACGCCGACCACGGCCACATCCGCCTCGCGCGCCTTGCGGAACACATCGGCGACCGAGCGCACGCCCATCAGCATTTCGCGCTGCTCCGGACTGTCGGCAAACAGCGGCGCATGAACCTGATAGGCGCGCCCGCCGAGCTTGTCGGCCATCAGGGAGGCGACGTGATTGACGTCGGTATAGTGCTTGCCCTGGACGAGGCCGGTGGCGGGAATGACTTCGACGTCGTAGCGGCGGCCGGGCTTCAGCCCAGCGACCAGCGCGCTGACACCCTTGCCGCCGGTGATCGAGATGGTGTCGCCATCCTTGATGGTGTCGAGCAGCAGGCGCGCTGCCGCTTCGCCGACGCGCTGCAGTGCCGTCTGCGGATTGTCAGACACCGTGGGCACGACCACCGCGCGTTCTATGCCGCCCAGCGCCACCAGCCGCGCCTCGATATCGACCAGATGGTCGATCGGCGACTTGATCTTGATCTCGACCAGGCCGAGCTGGTGGCCGCGCTTGATCAGCCGGTTGACGGTGGCATGCGAGATGCCGAGCTCCCGGGCGATTTCAGCCTGGGTTTTGCCTTCGACATAGTGCAGCACCAGCGCCTGGTGCATCTGGCGTACCGTGGAGATGTCGTCGCGGGTGTTGGGAGGGGCCATGATCTTGTCTCGTCGCCTTTGGGCTCAGGACTTCTTGCGGTGCAGGAAGTGATCGATCGACACCGCCGCCAGCAGGATGCAGCCCTTGATCATGTCCTGCCAATAGACCGACACGTCGAGCAGGATCAGAGAGCTGGTCACCACCGAGAGCAGCGCCATGCCGAGGATGGCGCCGAAGATCGTGCCCGAACCGCCATTGAGCGAGGCGCCGCCGATCACCGCCGCGGCAATGATGTTGAGCTCCATGCCGGCGCCGAAGGTCGGCGTCGCAGCGCCGAAGCGGGCCATGTAGATGACGCCCGCCAGGCCGGCGAGGGTGGAACAGAGCACCGTCACCCAGAACTTCACCTGTTTGGTCTTGATGCCCGAGAACTGCGCCGCCTTCTCGTTGGAGCCGGTGTAGAACACCTTGCGGAAGGCGGTGGCGCGGCGCAGCAGGAAGTCGAAGATCGCCACGACCGCGACGAAGATGATGATGACATAGGGCAGGCCGTTGAAGCTGCCTTGGCCGAGGGCCTTGAACGACGGCGGCAGCGTGAACAGCGACAGTGGTGTGCCCTTGGTGACGATCAGGCACATGCCGCGCACGATGACCATCGCCGCCAGCGAGGTGATGAAGTGGTTGAGGCCGACCACGGTGACGAAGAACCCCATGGCCGCGCCGATCAGCGCGCTGACGCCGATGCCGATCAGGCTGGCGGTCCACGGGTCGAGCCCGGCTAGGAACAGCGCGCCAGAGACCACCATGGAGAAGCACACGACCGAGCCGACCGACAGATCGATGCCGCCGACGATGAGCAGGATGGTCATGCCGACGACGACGATGCCCTCGATGGAGAAGCTCATCAGCATGGCGCGGAAATTGCCCCATGTCAGGAAGTGTGGCGAGGCAAAGCTCATGGCGATGCACAGCGCCAGGATGATCACGATCAGACCGGCCTCGCGCATCGAGGCCATGCGGGCGAAGTTGCCGCGCCGCGCGATGCCGGTTGCCTTGATCTCGGCATGCATGAGAGTTTCTCCCGCTTCCCTAGGCGACATTCTGGGCCTGCTTTTGCTGAACTGAAGGTGTCTGGACGCCCGAGGCGAGCATGATGATGGCTTCCTCGCCGAGTTCGTCGGCGGTGAGCTCGCCGGCGATCCTGCCTTCGCGCACGACGGTGACGCGGTCGCACAGGCCGATCAGCTCCGGCAGCTCCGACGAGATGACGACGATGCCGACGCCCTTGCCGGCGAGTTGCCGCAGCAGGCGGTGGATCTCGACCTTGGCGACGACGTCGATGCCACGTGTCGGCTCGTCCATGATGATGACCTTGGGGTCTACAGACAGCTGCTTGGCGATCGCCACCTTCTGCTGGTTGCCGCCGCTCAGCGTCGAGACAGTGGCATCGATGCCGGCCATGCGCACGCCGAGCTTTTTGGCCAGCTCCGTCGCCTGGCTGTCCTCGGCCCGACGGTCGAGCAGTCCGAGCGCGCCGGTCAGCTTGCGAAGGTCGAGCGCCGAGATGTTAGCCGCGATCGGCATGTTGAGGAACACGCCTGAACCCTTGCGGTCCTCGGAGAGGTAGACAAGCCCGGCTTTCACGGCGTCGCTGTAGTTGCGGATGCGCAGACGCTTGCCGTCGAGTGCGACTGTACCTGAAGTCGCGGGCCGCAGCCCGCAGATGGTCTGCGCGATCTCGCTGCGTCCGGCGCCGATCAGCCCGCCGATGCCGAGGATTTCGCCGGCACGAAGTTGCAGCGACACATCGTTGAAGCGCTGGCCGTCGGAAAGCGCGTCCACGTCGAGCAGCAGGCGCCCCGGCTCCTGCGGCGCCAGCTTGTCGGGATAGAGCTGGGTGATCTCGCGGCCGACCATCTTGCGGACCACGTCGTCGGGCGAAGTCGCGGCGATCGGATCGGTGGCGACATAGTGACCGTCGCGGAAGACGGTGACCCGGTCGCACAGCGAAAAGATCTCGGCCATGCGATGGCTGATGTAGACGATGGAGATGCCGCGCTGCTTGAGGCCGCGCACGATCGTAAACAGGCGCTGCGCCTCGCTTTCGGTCAGCGCCGCCGTCGGTTCGTCGAGCATCAGCACCTTGCAGTCGAGCGTCAGCGCCTTGGCGATCTCGACGAGTTGCTGGTTGGAAATGGAAAGGTCGGCGACCCTGGTCCGCACGGGAATGGGAGCGAGCAGGTCCATGACCTTCTGGGCGTCGGCATGGAGCCTCTGATAGTTCATCAGCGGTGCGCGGCGGCTATTGATCGCCGCCATATAGATGTTTTCGGCGACGGTCGCGTCCTGGCACAGCGCGATCTCCTGGTGGACGAGCGCGATGCCCAGCCGCTGCGCCGCCGAGGGCGAGGGGATGGAGACACGCTGGCCGTCGATCAGGATGTCGCCCTGGTCGGGTTGCAGGACACCCGCGATCATGTTCATCAGCGTCGACTTGCCGGCGCCGTTTTCGCCGCACAGCGCATGGATTTCGCCGCGCCGGAGTTCGAACCGCACGTCGTCCAGCGCCTTGGCCGGGCCGAACGCCTTGGACAGGCCGCGTATTTCAAGAATGGGCGTTTCGACCACGCCATACTCCCTGCGATGGGCGCTTCAGGGGAAGGGGGCAGATACCCCCTTCCGTTCTATTCGCCGCGGCCGGACGCCGGGGCCATGGAGATCTGGTCTATTCCTCGATGCCCTTGGTGCCGCGCCGCTGCAGATACTTGTCCCAGTAGAAATCGTCAGCGTTTTCGGCGGTGACGATGGCGAAGCCGTTGTCGACGAAGGGCACGCTCATGGCGTTGAAGCCCGAGCGCTTGGCGTCGTTCATCGGGTCGATCAACTGCGGATGCTTGGCCAGCCACAACAGCATGAAGCCCATATAGCCCTGCATGCCCTGGTTGGGGTTGACCGATCCGTAGATTTCGCCGGCCTTGATCATGTCGAGGATCTTGGCGTTGACGTCGGCCAGCATGACGCGGATCTTGCCGCCGCCTTCCTTGGCTGCCTGCGCAGCACCTATGGCCGAATTGGCTTCGGGCATGAACACGGCGCCGAGGTTAGGGTGCGCCTGGGCGAGGCTGAGGACCGCCTGATAGGCCTTGGTCGGATCCTGGTTGGAGGCGGCGCGGCCGACGAGCTTCATGTCCGGCCATTTGGCTTCCATGCGCGCGACGAAGGCGTTGACACGCTTGTCGTGATTGTCCTGGCCGGGGTTTTCCAGCACGGCATATTCGCCCTTGCCGTCCATCGCCTTGGCGACAGCATCGGCGGCATAAGTGCCCTCTGCGTTGTTGTCGGAGGTGATGTAGGAGATGCGCTTGGAATTGGGCGAGTCCGCCGCGAAGGTCACCACGGCGGTGCCTTGTTCGATGGCGCGATTGATCGGCTCGATGAACGGATCGGAGTTCATCGGATGCACCAGGATGCCGGCCGGCTTCTGCGCCAGGGCCTGGTCGAAGGTGGCGATCTGCTTGTTGACGTCATATTCCGGCGTGCCGGTATAGGCAGTCTCGCAGCCGAACTGCTGGCCGGCCTGCTTGAACATCTCGTAGACCGGGAACCAGTATTCGACCCCCGAGACCATGACGTTCATGACGTATTTCTCACCCGGTTCGCACTTGAACGGGTTTGCGGTTTCGCCGGCAAGCGCCTGAACCGAACCCAAGCAGGTCGATGCAGCCGCCGCGATCGCGAGCGTGCTCAAAAATTTGCGCAAGTTTCCTCCCCTGGCCAAAGCCATTCTCAATAGGCGTCGCGAGCGCCGAGGGCGCCGCTATGTGATTGATTGTCGCCGGACTTCCTCCTGAACCCCGACGTCCCAACCATTGCAGCCTGCCTGAAATGTGTCAATAAAATTCAGATAGTGAAATATATTTCAGAGTATAGCGTGCAAGTTTGATCTTCAAGTTCGAACGAGCGCAGTCGGGCTGCGTCGTCCTGACGATCGGAAATGTCGGTCGATCAGATTCTATCTTGGCTAAATGGCTATGCGGACAACTCGGCGATGCAGGAGATCGCTGATAGTGGGAGCAACGGGCCGGCGACTTTGGAAGCAGCGCTTTCAGCTTGGCGTCGTCTTGTCGCGACGCTCGACGATGTAGATGTGGTCGGCGGCCAGCGCGACCTCGCCACGCTGGTTGATCACTTCGCAGCGCTCGATCACGCGACCCGAATCCGGTCGCTTCGGGTCGTCTTCCTTGGCCACGATGGTGGTGCGAGTCTTGATCGTATCGCCGATGAACACTGGCTTGATGAAGCGGAGCCTGTCGTAGCCATAGGAAAAAGCGACTGGATTGACGACGCTTGCCGTCAGCCCGATGCCCACGGAGAAGACCAGCGTGCCATGCGCGATGCGCTGGCCGAACGGCGTCGTCTTCATGAACTCGGCGTCCATGTGGTGCGGGAAGAAATCGCCGGTGTGCCCGGCATGGACGATGAAGTCGGTCTCGGTGATGGTACGGCCGCTGGTCGTGCGCGAGGAGCCGATCTCGTAATCCTCGAAATAGACGATTTGCTCCATGTCAGGGCCTCGCCGCGAGCGGTGTCGCCGGCGCGGCACTGGATTGATAGCCGGCTTCGACAAGCGCCATGGTGTTCCAGGCATCCTCGACGGAGCTGACAAGTTCGGCGTCCTCGCCGGATGCATAGCGTTGGACATTGGCCATGCGCCCGACAAAGGCATCGGGGAACCATTCGCCCTGAAGCGGCACCGTGATCCAGTCGGAGCCGCCCTTCGGATGGATTTCCAGGATGTCAGGCTCGCCGCGCGGATAGTCGAGGTTGAGACCGAGCTTGAGGTAGGCCGCGCCCTCAGTGCCGCAGATGCGGAATTCGCAGGCCTGGTGCCGGCGGCCGAATTTGTGGTCGTGGTTGATCGACAACGCACAGCGCACCGTATCGCCATAGTCGAGGATCGCGCTGGTGCGCGTTTGCGCGACCTTGTGGTTGGGATGGCCAAGCGTCTTGGCGTGAATCCCCCTGGGGTCGCCGAGCACCTGCCGGATCAGGTCGAGATAGTGGATCGAATGCATGGCGATCTCGACGCGCGGCGCTGTCTGCAGGAATTCCCAGAGCTGCCAGGGGGTCGCCAGCGCCAGCCAGGCGTCGAAATCGACGATGTCGCCCAGCCACCCCTTGGCGATCGCATCTTTCAACGCCAGCATCATCGGCGCGAAGCGGAGCTGGAAATTCACGGCCGCCTTGAGGTTCTTGGCGCGGCAGGTCTGCAGGATTTCGGTCGCCTCCGTGAGGTCGCCGCCCATTGGCTTCTGGATCAGCGCCACGGCACCATCGGGCAATTTGCCGAGCACGCCGACATGATGGGCCGGCGGCGTCGCGAGATCGAAGATGGCGTCCTTGACGGAGGCGGCTTCCTCGGCCGACCGGTAGGCGGCGATGCCCCATGTGTCCGCCAGCTTCCGCGCCTTGGCGTGATCGGGATCGAAAAGCCCCGCAACCGGGAAGCCGGCTTTCCGGTAGGCCGGCAAATGCGCGTCGCCGACGATCGAGCCTGCGCCGAAGATTACGATCGGCCTGGGATTTGACGGCCGCGCCCACCTCTGCGAGAGCGAAGCGGGATCGAAAGCACCATCAGTCATGATGGAAGACTTCGTCCATCGTCGCCCACCACTCGCCTTCCTTGCGCGTCGGCAAGGGCTCCTGGCAAGGCATGCAGACCGCCCACCATTCCTGCGTCCTGGGGTCGGCGGCCATCTTGGCCATGTCGGCGGCATAATCGGTGCCGTGATATTCGAAGGTGCTGAAAAGCAGGTTCTCCGGCTGCTTCAGGTAGATCGAATAGTTCTTGATGTTGCAGGCGGAAATCATGGTCAGCACATCCGGCCAGACGTCGGCGTGAAGCCGTACGTACTCTGTGACCTTTTCCGGCTTCAGGCCGAGTACCATTCCCATCCGCTGCATGTCCGCTCCCTATTTCACTATTGTCGTGGTGAACTCGGCGATGCTCTTCGCCTTGACCGCATCCCAGTCCCAGTCGATGCCAATGCCGGGTTCTTCCGGCGCCAGGGCGTGCCCGTCCTCGATGCGCATCTTCTTGCCAGTCAGCTCGTCAAGCTGGGGAATATACTCGACATACCGGCCGTTCTGAATGGCGCAGGTTAGGCTGACATGCAGTTCCATCAGGAAGTGCGGGCAGACCGGAATGTCGAACGCCTCGGCCGCATGCGCCACCTTCAGCCAGGGCGTGATGCCGCCGATTCGGCCGACATCGACCTGGACGATCGAACAGCCGCCCTTCTGCATGTATTCGCGGAAGTGGCGGATCGAGTAGAGCGACTCGCCGATAGCGATCGGCGTCGACGTCGCGTTCGACAGCCGCACATGCCCATCGATATCATCGGCCGGCAGTGGCTCCTCGATCCAGGCAAGGTCGAGCTCGCGCAACCGCTCGGCACGGCGGATCGCCTCGTCGACAGAAAAACCCTGGTTGCAGTCGGTCATGATCTCGTAGCCATCGCCGACCGCCTTGCGTACAGCCCTCAGCCGCGCCAGATCCTCTGACCCGTGCGGCTTGCCGATCTTGACCTTCGAACCGCGAAAACCCTTGGCCTTGGCGGCGAGCGCATCGTCGACCAGCGCCTCGGTCTCGATGTGCAGCCAGCCGCCCTCGGTGGTGTAGAGCGGGCAACGATCCTTGGCGCCGCCGGCCAGCTTCCACAGCGGCAGGCCCTGCTTTTTCGCGCGCAGATCCCAGAGCGCGGTGTCGATGGCCGCGAGTGCAATTGCCGTGATCGCGCCGATCGTCGTGGCGTGGGTGGCGAATTCAAGCTCGTGCCAGGTCGCCTCGATCATGTCGGCGTCGCGGTCGATCAGCCGGGGTGCCAGATGATCGGACAACAGCCGCATCACCGAGGAGCCGCCGGTGCCGATCGTGTAGCTGTAGCCGGTGCCGACCGCGCCATCAGAGTCGGTGATGGTGACGATCGGCGTTTCCTGGCTCACGAAACTCTGGATCGCGTCGGTGCGCTTGACCTTCGGCACCAAGTCGACGATGCGCAGTTCGACTTTTTCGATTTTCGCCATGGTTAGCCTCGCAATGTCCGTCCGGTCGCGGCGGAAAACAGATGCGCCTGCGAAAGGTCCAGACTCATCTTCACCTTGTCACCCGGCCGCAGCGGTTTCGGGTTGAGCATGCGCGATACCCAGTCGCTGCCGTTGAATTCGACGAACACCAGCGTCTCGTTACCGAGCGGCTCTGTCACGATCACCGGCAATTCAAGCTGGTGGACGTCGGCGTCGGCACCGGAGCTGATACCGTGCCCCGTCGGATAGATGTCGTCGGGCCGGAGGCCGAACACGACCTTGTCGCCGACCGCGACATTCGCCTTGAACTGGCTGGGCAAGGGCAATCTTTCGCCGCTGGCGAACAGGAGTTGTCCGGCGTCGAGGACGGCTTCATGCAGGTTCATCGGTGGTGAGCCGATGAAGCCGGCGACGAAGCGGGTGGCTGGGCGCCGGAAAACCTCGTCGGGCGTGCCGACCTGTTCGATATGGCCGTCGCGCATGATGACGATGCGGTCGGCGAGCGTCATCGCCTCGACCTGGTCGTGGGTGACATAGATCACCGTCGACTGCACCTTGGCGTGCAGCTTCTTGATCTCGGTGCGCATCTGCGTCCTGAGCTTGGCGTCGAGGTTTGACAGCGGCTCGTCGAACAGGAAGACATCGGGATCGCGCACGATGGCGCGGCCCATGGCGACGCGCTGGCGCTGGCCACCGGACAGTTGCGAAGGGCGGCGGTCCAGCAGCGTGTCGAGGCCGAGGATGGCCGATGCCTCGGCGACGCGCCGGTCCATCTCTTCCTTTGCCGCCCCCGCGATCTTCAGGGAGAAGCCGAGATTCTCGCGCACCGTCATATGCGGGTAGAGCGCGTAGGACTGGAACACCATCGAGATGTTGCGCGCACGGGGCGGCAGGTCGTTGACCTTGCGGCCGCCGATCTCGATCACACCGCCGCTGATATCCTCGAGTCCGGCGATCATGCGCAGGGTTGTCGACTTGCCGCAGCCGGAGGGTCCGACCAGGGCAATGAACTCGCGGTCGGCGACATCGAGATCGATGCCGTGCACGACCCCTACCGGGCCATAGCTCTTGGTGAGTTTCTTCAGGGATACGGTTGCCATGTCAGCCTTTCACCGCGCCGGAGGTCAGGCCGCCGACGAGGTGTTTCTGGACGATGAAGGTAAGCGTGAGGGCCGGAATGATCATGACCACGGCCAGCGCGCACATGCCGCGCCAGTCGATGGTGAATTCGGCGGTGTAGTCGAGCAAGCCGACCGGCAGCGTCTTGGAATTGACCGACCGTGTCAGCTGCGAGGCGAGCGCGAACTCGTTCCACGAGGTCAGGAAGGCGAAGATGCCGGCGGAAGCGATGCCGGGGCCGGCCAGCGGAAACTCGACCTGCCAGAAGGCCTGCCAGCGGGTGCAGCCGTCGATCTGCGCGGCTTCGGCGAGGTCTTTCGGCACCTGCCGGAAGAAGCCGTCGATCAGCCAGATGGTGAAGGGAACGTTGAGCGCGACATAGGCGAGGATCAGCCCGAAATGCGTGTCGATGATGCCGAGCCGCGCATAGACGAAGAACAGCGGCAGCGACAGCGCGATGCCCGGCACCGTGCGCGTCAGCATCAGGCCGAGGAACATCGCCGACTTGGCGCGGAAGCGGTAGCGGGCGAAGGCGTAGCCGCCGGCCATGCCGATGGCGATGGCGATGACCGTGGAGGTCACCGAGATGATCAGCGAGTTGCGGAAATAGTCGAGCACGGGAATGCCGCCCTTGCCGATGCCGCTGAACATCGCGACATAGGCGTCGAGCGAGACCTCTTGCGGGATCCAGACCGGCGGCTTGGCCATGATCTCGACGGTCGGCCTCAGCGACGACAGCACGATCCAGATGCCGGGCAGGCAGATGACCAGCATGGCCAGGAACAGGCCGATGGCATGAGCGATGCTCAAGGCACGGCGGCGCAGGCGATGGGAGGCGTTCTGGTCCATGCTCACCATTCCGCCGCGACCTGCGAGCGCGCCGCGGCGAGCTTGCGATAGAAATAGACGGTGAACAGGATCGACAGCAGGATCGAGAAATAGGCCATGGCGTTGGCCATGCCCATCCTGGAATCGCTGTAACCGGTGCGCGCGACGAGCGTCCAAAGCAGCTCGGTGCGTCCCGCCGGGCCGCCGTCGGTCATGATCTTGACGATGTCATAGGCGCGGGCGACGTCGAGCGAGCGGATCGTCATGGCGATATAGGCGAACGGCATGATGAACGGCCAAGTGACATAGCGGAATGTCTGCCACGGCGTGCAGCCGTCGACACGGGCCGCCTCGACCGGCTCGCGCGGCATGGCCAGCAGGCCGGCTAGGATGAGGATCGCGAATACCGAGGTCGACGACCAGATCTCGGCGGTCAGGATGGCGAAGAAGGCGAGCTTGCCGTCGATCAGCCAGGGGATGGCGCGGTCGGTCAGGCCAAGCGCCTGCAGTGCGTTGTTCACAAGACCGATATTGTCGTTGAACATGAACTTGAACTGGAAGCCGACCAGGATCGGCGAGAACATCATCGGGAACATCATGATGGTGCGCAGCAGGCGTTGTCCGCGCGAGGCCTTTTCGACCAACAGCGCCAGGCCGAGGCCCAGCAGCATTTCGAGATTGAGCGCCACGGTCAGCAGCACGACAGTGCGCAGGAAGGCTGCCCAAAAATTCCAGTCGGCCAGGATGTTCGCATAGTTGCGAAAGCCGATGAACACCCAGAAGGTCTCCGGCCGGGTCAGCCGGAACGGCGTGAAGCTCGAATAAAGCGACAGGCAAAGCGGCACGACGACCACCGCGGCCAGCACGATGATGGCCGGCAGCAGAAGCAGGAACGGTGCCGAGGGTTTCCAGCCTTTCATGTCGATCCGGTTCTGGTTGGTGCCCGGACACCGAAGGCCGCCACCGGCGAACGGAGATCAAGACAAAGCGTCGGGGTTCTGGAAACAGTTCGGGGACGCAACGTTTTCACAAACGCCGCGCCCCCGGGGAGGATATCAAAGTTTGCCGGCATCCTGCAGGATCTGCGTCGCCTTGGCCGCAGCTTCATCCAGCGCTTGCTTGGACGTCTTGTCGCCCAGGATAGCAGCCTGCAGCTCAGGATAGACGGCGTTGGAGATCTCGATCCATTCCGGCGTCTGCGGCACCGCAAAGGCGTGCTTGGCCTCTTCCTGGAAGGCGGAAAGAACCTCCTTCTTGTAAGGATCGTTTTCAGCCTGTTTCAGGTCCCATTCCCACACCGCCGTGCGGGTCGGCAGCGGGCCGGCAGCGGCCTCGAGCTTCTGGCTGTCCTCGTTGGTCAGCCACCACACCAGCGAGGCTGCGGCCTCCTTGTTGGGGCAATTCTCGGTGACCGAGAAGCCATGGAAGCCGGACCAGCCGGTGCGCTTGCCAGAAGAACCCTTCGGCGCAACCTTGACGCCGACATTGCCGGCGACCTTCGACGATTTCGGATCGTTGAAGAAGCCGGCCCAGCCCGGCCAGTCGAGGTTGATGGCGATCGTGCCCGAGGCAAAGCCCTGGCCGAGATCGTCCCACAGATAGTTGGTGGTGCCGGCTGGAACTGCCTTGGCCTTGTAGAGATTGACGAACCAGTCAAGCGCGCGCACGCCGGCTTCGGAGTTGAAGACCGGCTTGCCGTCCTTGTCGAGATATTCGCCACCCTCGGCGACAACCATCTCGTAGAAGCGGCCGTTGATCGCCTCTTCCTTGCCGGCGAACTGGGTGCCGTAGAAATTGGGCGGGTTGGCGAAGAACTCGGCCTGATCAGTCACTTCCTTCCAGGTGTCCGGCGGCACGAGGTCGTAGCCGTATTTCGCCTTGAACTTGGTCTTGTTGTCGGCGTTCTCGTACAGGCTCTTCTGGTAGTAGAGCGCTGACACGTCGAACTGGGCGCGCGGCAGCATCTCCAGCTTGCCGCCGATGGTTGCCGCCTTGATCGTGGAGGGCACGAAGGCGTCAATCTCCGACTTGGGCAGCAGCTTGCTGAGGTCGGTGTAGAGGCCCGTATACTGCGGCGCGAAGGAGGAATGGTTCCAGCCGACGCACCAGCTGGTGCTGCCGGAAGCGATGTCTGATTTCAGCTCCTTGTCGATGTCGAAGCCGTTCTTCTTGGTCAGAATGTTGACCTTGGCGCCCGTGGCCTTCTCCCACTCGCCGATGCGCGTGTAGAGCGCCTCATATTGCTGGCCGCCGATCAGCTTGGCGTCGATGGTGACGCCGTCGAACTTGCCGGGCAGGTCTCCGGCGAAGGCAGCGCCCACACCAAAAGCAAGCAGCGTTACACCGGCCGACAGGCCGGAAATGAGTCTCTTCATTGGTTCCTCCCAAAGAGCCTGCATCGACGGTCATGACATGGCCGCAGGACAGGTTCATTCATATACAAACAAAACATTTATACACCGTCAAGCCGAAAGTTCTTTCGGAGGCGCGGTCTCTATGCGTATATGAAAGCTGGAATTCACTGGGGAACGACCATGGCCGAAGACGAGGATGACGACCGCTATCGCGCGCCGGCGCTGGACAAGGGGCTGGATATCCTCGAGTTGCTGGCGGGCGTCGATGGTGGCCTGACACAAGCGGAAATCGCCAAGAAACTCGACCGCAGCCCCAATGAGTTCTACCGCATGCTGGATCGCCTGGTGCGGCGGGGCTATGTCACGCGGCCGGACGGCGACCGCTATTCGCTGACGCTCAAACTGTTCGGCCTGGCGCAATTGCATGCACCGGTGCGCCGGCTGGTTTCCTATGCGACCCCGCTGATGCGCGAGCTTGCCGAAACATCGCAGCAGGCCAACCAGCTTGTGGTCTTCGACCGTGGTTCCGCGGTGGTGATCGCACAGCAGGAGGCTCCCGACTATTGGGGAATCTCCATTCGAGTCGGTTCGCACATCAGCTTGTTCGACACCGGCTCGGGCCATGTCCTGCTCGCTTTCCGTTCGCCGGAGGAGCGGCAGATGATGATCTCCGAGCATATGCGCAGCACCGACAAGCCCGCCCAGTCGCCGGAGTTCTTCACCCGCCTCGACCAGATTCGCGACCGTGGCTACGAGATGATGGCGTCGCTGCAGACAGCCGGCGTGTTCAACCTGTCGGCGCCTGTCCTGGGATCGGACGGCAAGGCGATCGCCGCACTTTCCGTCCCCTACATAACCCTGGTCAATTCACCCCAGTCGCCAGACATCACCCGCACCATCGGGCTGCTGCAGGTTGCAGCTGAAAAACTCTCGCACCTCGCCGGGTCAGCCGTAAAGCAAGGCAAGTGAATTCTTATTTGAATGAATGATTTCTCCGTGAGATGATCCGGAATCGCCAGGGAGGAACGCGCGGCCATGATCTTCGACACCCATCTGCACCTCATCGACCTGTCGGCACTGCGTTACCCCTGGCTCGGCGGCGTGCCGGCGCTGAACCGCGATTTCTCCCATGACGAATATGCGACCCAGGCGCGTCGCGCCGGCATCGAGGGGGCGTTGCATATGGAGGTCGATGTCGATCCGGCGGACATCGAGGCCGAGACCGGCCATGTGAAGGCGCAGTCACGGCAGAAGGGCAGCCTGCTGCGCGGCGTTATCGCCTCTTGCCGTCCGGAAGAGAAGGACTTTGCCACCTATCTGGAACGTCAGCGGGCTGATCCTTTCGTCAAGGGCTTTCGCCGCGTGCTCCACGTCATGCCGGACGCGCTCTCGGAGGGCACCCTGTTTCGGGAAAACATCACGCGGATTGCCGGCACCGGCCTGACCTTCGATCTCGTCGTCCTGCCGCACCAGATCCCCAGGGCCATCGCACTTGCCGATCTCGCGCCCGGCGTGCAGTTCGTGCTCGACCATTGCGGCGTGCCGGATATCAAGGGTGGCGCCGAGCATCCGTGGCGCGAGCATATGGCGGAGATCGCGCGGCGCCCCAATGTCGTCGCCAAGATTTCTGGCGTGGTCGCCTATGCGGACGCCGGATCCTGGACTGTCGAAACCCTGCGACCCTATGTCGAGCACACCATCACATGCTTCGGCTGGGATCGTGTCGTCTGGGGCAGCGACTGGCCGGTATGCACGCTTGGCGGCGGCCTCGCGACCTGGGTGGCGGCCACGCACGCGTTGATCGGCGGCGCAAGCCCGGATGAACGGACAATGCTGCTGTCCGCCAACGCCAAGCGGCTGTGGAGCCTGTGAAGCGGGCCGAGCATGCCCGACCGTCGGCGCTGAAGTTCAGATCGTCGCCGACACATGCCGCTCGCGGCCATAGAGCGAAACCAGCAGCACGATGACGAAGCCAAGGGCCGCCTGCACCGTCGAGGGCTGGAAGCCCAACCCGATCAGCAGCGTGTTGATCTCCGTCAGCACAAGCACGCCGGCGATGGTGCCGAAATAATTGCCGCGGCCGCCGACGAGGGCGGCACCGCCGACCACCACCGCGGCGATCGTCTGGAACAGATAGGGCTGGCCGACATCGCCATAGGCCGATCCCGTGAAGCCGAGCAGCAGCACGCCGGCCACGGCGGCGAAGAAAGCGCTCGCGGCGTAGGTCATCGTCCACATGCGCACGGGATCGATCAGCGCCAGCGGCGCGGCCTCCGGATTGCTGCCGACCGCATAGAGGCGCCGCCCATAGGGCGTGCGGGCGAGCACGACAGTCACCAGCAAGGCCAGCACCGCCACGCATGGCACCACCGCCGGTACCGGCAGTGGTCCTATGGAGCCGCCGATCGAGACGAAGTCGGAAACTGCCTGCGGCGCCGACCCGGATGGAAAGCCGCCGGTCCACAACAGGACGGCGCCCTGCACGATCATGCCGATGCCCAGTGTGACGATCAGCGGGTGGATGTTCAGCCCGCGCGAGATCAGGCCGTTCAGCGCGCCGATCAGGATGGCCAGCACGCCGACGATCAGGCAGACGACAGCGAAGTCCATGCCATTGCCATAGAGTTGCGCGGCAACGACATTGGCAAAGCCGATGACGAAGGGGATCGACAGGTCGATGCCGCCGAGGATGACGACCAGAGTCTGGCCGATCGATGCCACCGCCAGCAGCGAGGCGATGACCAGCAACGCGCGGATCGCGAACGGCGCGGAATAGCCGGGGATGAGCAACGTGCCGGCAATCTGCAAGACGACCGCGACGGCAAAGGCGCCGGCGACGCGCGCATTGGTGGACTGGAACCAGGTCTGGGCCATGTCTGTCAGCCTTTCCGTCCGGAGAGCCGTTCCTGCAGCGCCGTCATGATGACGGCCATGACGAGGATGACGCCATAGGCGATCTGCAGCACATAGGTGGAGACATTGAAGGCGGTCAGCACGCTCTGCAGCAGGAAGATGTCGATGGCGCCGATCGCGGCGCCCAAGAGTCCGCCACGTCCGCCGGCAAGGCTGACGCCGCCAAGCGCGACAGCGGCAATGGCGATCAGCGTGTAGGTCGGTCCGATGTTGGGATCGGCCGAACCGATCAGCGCCGTCAGCATCAGGCCGGCGCAGGCGGCCAGCATGCCGGTCATGACATAGGCGATGAAGCGAACCTTGGTGACGGGAACGCCGGCCGTGTAGGCGGCGCGGTCGTCACTGCCGACCGCCATCAGCTGGTCGTAGTAGGGGGTCTGCCGCACCAGCCACCAGAACATGAAGATCAGCGCCAGCGGCACAGCTGACCAGGGACCCGACATCGCCTTCAGCCATGCCGGCGCCGGGCCGATCGGCGCGGGCAGGATGGTCAGCGTTATGCCGGCAAGGATCAGGTAGGTGCCCAGTGTCGCGACGATCGGCTGGATGCGCACGACGGTGGCCAGGAAGCCGTTGGCAGCCCCGACCAGCGCGCCGATCAGCAGCGCCGCTGGCACGATGATCAATGGCGAGGAGACGCCAAGCGTCAGGAACAGCCACTGGATCACGATCGCGTTGACGAAGCCCATCAGCGGCCCGACGGAAATATCGATGCCGCCGCGTCCGGCCAGGATGACGGGAGCCGAGGCGACCGCCGCGCCGATCAGCGGCGCGGCGAGACCGATCAGCGTGCCCCAGGCCGAGGGATGGAAGCGGGCCGGGTTGAGCAGCAGGTTGACCGCCGCCAGGATGACCAGCAGCACGACCGCGAAACCCGCGCCGCGCAATTTGCGCCAGGAGCCCATCATGCCGCGCGTCCGAACATGGCGGCGATCACGGCGTTGCTGTTCATCTGCGCTCCGGTGATTTCAGCCGCCACCTGCTGTTCACGAAAAACCAGAACGCGATGGCACAGCAGCAGGATTTCCTCGATCTCGCTCGACAGGATGACCAGCGACATGCCGTCGGCGGCCAGTCCCCTGAACACGTCGTAGAGGATATGGCGCGTCGCCACGTCGACGCCGCGCGTCGGGTCGTTGAGCAGCAGGAATGCCGGCTCCAGCGCCAGCGCTCGGGCCAGCAGCACCTTCTGCTGGTTGCCGCCCGAAAGCGTGGTGATCGCGGCGTCCGGCCGTGGTGCGACGATGGAGAGCTTTTCGCGATACGCCTCGTAGCGCTGCCGCCGTCGTGAGAAATTGAGCAGGCCGAAACGCATGTCGCGCGACAACGTCGAGACAGCGAAATTGTCCAGCACCGACTGGGTCGGAAAAATGCCGGTGGCGCGCCGGTCTCGCGGCAAATAGGCGATGCCGCTGGCGACCGCCTTGCGAAAACTGGTCACAGCGCGCGGTCCAGCTGGCGTGTCGATGATCACATCGCCGCCGACAGGTTTCTCCAGGCCGGCCAACGCCTTCAGGAACCGCTCCTGCCCATGGCCGTCCAGGCCGGCAAGGCCGACGATCTCGCCCGGCGCGATCGTCTGTGTCACGGGGAGGGCACCGGGCGCGATGACCAGGCCACGCACCGAAAGGGCAGTCAGATCAGCCATGCGCGAGCTCCGCCGCGGTGCGCGGCGCCATCGCCTTGAGCAGTTCGGACGCGGTCGATGTGCCGCGCTCTTCCGTTGCCACCACATTGCCGCCGCGCAGCACGGAAATTCGGTCGGAAAGCGTCATCACCTCGTCCATGCGATGGGTGATGAACAGGATCAGGCAGCCCTCCGAGGCCAGCTTGCGCATCATGGCGAAAACCGCCTCGCGGTCGGCGAAGTCGAGCGCGGCCGTCACTTCGTCGAGAATGAGAATGCGCGGCGTGCGGACCACCGCGCGGGCAAGCACCACTAGCTGCTGGACCGCCAGCGGCAATTGTCCCGCTGGTTGGTCTAGAGGGATCTCGGTCACCGCGAATTGTTTCAGCACCGCTTGCGCCCGGCGCTGCCGTTCCGCCCGTGGCACGTTTCGTTTCAGCAAGCCATCGAGGCCGAGCAGGATGTTGTCGGTCACCGAGCGGTCGGGTGCGATCAGCACTTCCTGGAACACGGTGGCGAAGCCGGCGGCCTGGAATGCCGCCGGTCCGAAGCCGGAGAAGGGTGCTCCGTCAAGCCGGATAGTACCGCTATCGGGTTGGACGATCCCCGACAGGAGTTTGACAAGGGTGCTCTTGCCCGAGCCATTCTCGCCCAGGATGGTGTGGATCGTGCCGGCGCGAAACGCGATCGAGGCCTTCGCCAGCGCCACCGTTTCGCCATAGCGTTTCGAGACATCCTGGACTTCCAGCATGGCAGGTTCCTGTCAGGGAAAACCGGCGCCGCGCATGTGACGCCGGCGTTCAAGATATTACTTGGCGCAGGCGTCCGGCACCTTCGAATAGTCCCAGCCCTGGGTCGGCGCAGGATTGGCGAAATAGGCATTGAGCCATTCCTCCGGCATCGGGTCCTTTGGCGGGACCGGGAAGATCGAAACCGCGTCCGGTGTCATGCAGTCCTTGTACCAGGCGCCGAGATCCGCGCTGTGAACCGGCGGGATCGGGATCAGCAGCGTGTTCAGCTTGGGCTTCTGGCCATCGAGCATGCGCACGCCGATGCGAAACAGCGTCTCGGCGGTCCAGTGCGGCAGCACTGCATGGCCTTCGAAGCGGTACTTGTCGGGATTGGCCTTCCAGTAGCCCAGCGCATCGCCGGTGATCGAACCGGTGATCAGCGGAGCAGGCCTTCCGGCTTGCGCAAAGGCTTCCGCGACGACGCGGCTTTCGCTGCCTGTCGTCCACACCGCGTCGATCGGCGCCGGATTGGTGGCGATCGCCTGCAGCACCACGGTCTTGGTGACGTTTGCCGTCCAGTTGCCGTTGACGTTGCGCGCGATCTTCAGCTTCGGATTCTCGGCCAGCGCCTTGTCCGCGCCCTGGCGTTCCTGCACCACGATCGGGTGGCCGGCAATGCCTTCGACCAACAGGATGCTGGCGCCGTTCGGGTCGGCCTTGCCGATCGCCGTCATCATGTCGTAGCCCCAACGCGCATAGTTGGAATCGACATTGATCGCATTCGGGCTGGTCACCGACCCGGCGGCGGTCAGGAAGGGAATGCCGGCCTTGGCGGCGGCATCGATGGCGTCATCCAGTGCGGTCGCCGAGCCGGGGATCGAGGTGATGATCGAGCACTTCTTGTCGATGAAGGCGCGGATCTGGTTGATCTGCTGGCTGGCATCGTTGTTGGAATCCGAGACTTCGAAGCTGGACACCGTGCCGTCGGCAATCAGCCCGTCGACAAGACGCTTCAGTTCCTTGGTCACCGTGACCCGCCACGGATTGCCCTGGTAGGATTCCGAATGGCACCATTTCCACGGCTTCGGCGGCGGCGTGAAGTTGTCCCAGGCCGAGGGCAGGATTTTCTGCGGCGCGCCGTCATACTGCGCCTTCAATTCAGTCGGCAGTCCCGCGATCACCCCCTGCACATCCTCGGCATAGGCAATCGTCGTGATCGATACAAAGGCGGTTGCGGCCAGAAGGCCGCGCATCATGCTTTTCATTGTTCTCCTCCGTTCTAGTTGTTTCAGGCTCCTCCACCGGCAGCGCCGGACACCCGCGCCGGGAAGCTGTCCCGAAACAGGCGATTGAGATCGGCGATGACGGGAGCGGCGGCGTGCCGCTCGACCAGGCCGAGATTGATGCGATCGGAGGCGCTCTGCTGGAACGCCATGTAGCCATCGTGCCGCGGCCTGACCCATGCGCCGTCGAGCGTGGCGCGCGTATCCCTGTAGAAATTGCCGGTCGCTGCGTTGACGGCAGGATCCTCCCAGGCCGCGGCATGGCCGGGCTGGCCGCCAGCTACGGCATAGGGGCCGCGCTGCACGTCGCCGCTGGCGATCCAATAGGCGAAGTCGATCGCCGCCTGCTTCGCCTTCGAAAAGGCCGAGACGGCGATACCGGTTCCGCCCAGTGCCGAACCGACCGGGCCGGCATCGCCGGCGACCGGGATGTCCGTGAAGGCAAGGCGATTGGGCCGGAAACCGGCGATGGCGTAGGAAACGTAGCCATAGATCAGCGGCGCGCACTGGGTGCGCGAGCCGGTCGCGGCCATATCCTCGGAAACCGCGATCGGGTCCATGCCAAGGCAGGCCGGATCGACGAGGGCGGCGATCTCTCGCATCATCTCGAAAACCTGCTTGCCCGTCTCGATATCAATGAGATCGCCGGGCGCATCGGTTGCGCACGGGCGGCCGAGATTGCCGGCAAGCGTGTAGAGTGTCATCAGCGAATGCGGCGGCCGCAGCGGCAACAGGACATGGCCTCGCCGCGCCAACTCCAGCACCTCGGACCAGCGCGTTGGTGCCGCATCGAGCCGGTCCGGCCGCCACGCCTGCACCTGGCTGGCAGCGTCGATCGGAAATGCCCACTGTCGGCCTTGCCATGTGTAGCTTGGATAGGACTGGCCGAGGCTGCCGTCCCTGAGTGCCGCGCGATCCGCTTCCCGCCCGGCAACATCAAGCGGTGCCAGGCAATGCTCGGCGGTGATCTGGCCGACATGTGGATGGTCGATGACGATCAGGTCATAGGCGCGCGCCAGTTCCTCGACGGGAAAGGATTCGAAATCCTGCAGCGAGCGCTTGTCCCATTCGATGGCAACGCCGGTCTTTTGCTCCCACAGGGACGAGCAGGCGACCATCGGATCGTAGCCGCGCGGGTGGCTCCAGGTCATGCCCTTGAGGGAGCGTGCGTTCACAGGCCGAATTCCTCGCGTATCCGCGCACTATGCTCGCCAATGCGTGGCGCGGCACGGTCGACCTTGGCCCGCACCCCGTCGACCCGGAGCGGCGAGCTGGTTGTGAGGATCGAGACATCATCCTCGCGTGTCACGGTCTGCAGCATGTCCAAGGACTGGAACCCCTCGCTTGCCAGCATCTCTGGCCAGGTCAGCACCTTGGCGCACCAGATGTCGGCCGGTTCGAGTATGGCCAGCCATTCGTCAATGGTCTTGGTGGCGATCCTCTTAGCGATGATCGCCTTGATGTCGTCGCGCGCGGTGAACCATGTTGCCGGCTTGTCGCGATAGGGCGTCAACTCCTCGAGCGACAACAGGTCGGCCAGCTTGGGGATCGGCGTCATGGCGATGGCGAGATAACCGTCCTTGGCCGGGTAGACGCCATAAGGCGCCGACAGATAGGCATGCGCGCTGCGGAAGTTGGATCGCTTGGGCAAGCGGCGGCCATCGTTGAGATGGGTGGTCAGCACCTCGAACTGGAAGTCGACCAGTGCTTCCAGCAGGCTGGTTTCGATATGGCTTCCCTGGCCGGTGATGCCGCGCCGCACGAGCGCGGCCAGAATGCCTTGCGCGCAGGCCGCGCCCGCCAGCATGTCGCCGATGGCGAGGCCGAACGGCACGGGTCCCTGGTCCTCATCGCCATTCAGCCACATCACGCCGGAGCGCGACTGCGCCAGCAGGTCCTGGCCGGGCCGCTTGACCCATGGACCGTCCTCGCCATAACCGCTGATCGAGGCATAGACGAGGCGCGGGTTGATCTCACGGACGGACTCGTAGTCCAGGCCCAGCCGTTCGATGACGCCCGGACGGAAATTCTGGATCAGCACATCGGCCTTGGTCAGCAATTCGCGCAATGCCTTGAGATCGGCCTCATTCTTGAGGTCGATGGCAAAACTTTCCTTGGCCCGGTTGATGGCATGGAAGATGGTGGAATCGCCGCCGATCTCGGTGTCGCTGAGATAGAGCCGGCGCGACAGGTCGCCGCCATCCGGACGCTCGATCTTGATGACGCGGGCGCCGAGATCGAGCAGCCTGAGCGAGCAATAGGGCCCTGACAGGAACTGGCTCATGTCGACGACGACAAGACCGGCGAGCGGCAATTCGGCTGCTGCCGGCATCATCATTTCTCCGTCTTGCCGACGAAGTCGGCGGGGTTACGGTACTTCACCGTCTGCAGATGCTCGCAGTAGAGAACGAGCTCGCCTTCGCCCTTGAACACCTCGTAGCTGGCGCGGATCAGCCCCATCTCCTTGTAGCGGGGCTTCTTGTCGAGGTTGGAGCGGATCGAATAGATCGTGTCACCAATGAAGACAGGTTTTATGAAACGCAGTTTGTCGTAGCCGTACGAAAACGCGTTGACGCAATTGGTGGCCACCAGCCCCAGGCCGGCTGAGAAGACGAAGGCGCCAGCGATCAGCCGCTTGCCGAAAATGCCTTCCGTCTCGGCAAACATCTGGTCCTGCACATAAGGGTGGATGTCGAGCACCAGTGTGTTGAAAAGGTGGCTGTCGCCCTCCGCCATTGTGCGGCGCAACGACCGGATCTTCTGGCCGGCCGGCCAGTCCTCATAGAACCAGTTCTCCGCGTTCCAGACAGGAAGATCGGCATGGTCCTTCGGCATGTTGGCGGGATGCGTCGAGGCAACGCCGACCGTGGGCGCGAAATCGTTCATGGCCGGCTCCGCCACTCTTGCGCAAGGCGCAGCCAAACCGTCGGAACACGCGTCAAAGCGTCAAAATGCATGACGTCTCCTCCCGTCAATCTTCTTTTGTAAATAGTATTTTCACATATGGGGTTGCGTTGCAAGCGAGTCTCGGCGAAATTTTGGCCGTTCCGGGTGCGCATGCGCTGGCGGAACAGGGGAGGAAATCATGCAAAATGCCTGTCTGGTCTTTGTCGGCAGCCTGAACCGCGAGGCGCCATATTTTCAGGGCGCGCGCGGCGTTGGCCTCGGCGTCTACAGCTTTGATGAAGCGACGCTGGAGACACGAAAGCTGGCCGAGACCAACGATGTCGACAACCCGACATTCCTGTCGGTGACGCCGGACGGCTCGCGCATCTATGCCAACTCGGAAGTGTTCACCTGGCGTGAGGGGACGGTGTCGGCTTACGGCTTCGATCGCGCCTCGGGCACGCTGGGCTATCTGAATAAGCAGCCTTCGCTGGGTAGCATCACCGCCCACAACATGATCACCCGCGACGGGACCAAACTGCTGGTCGCCAATTACGGCATGGGGCAGGGCGGCCCAGATCGAGCCGTGGCGGTCTACGGCTTCGACAAGAATGGTGCGTTGTCGGCGCCGCTGGCCAGCGTTTCACACACCGGCACTGGTCCGAATGCAGCACGACAAGAGCGCTCTCATGCCCACAGCGTCACCGAAACCATCGCTGGTGGGACAGCCATCGTCGCCGATCTCGGCATCGACAGGCTGGTGTCCTACCGGATCGAGAGCGATGGCAGCCTGAGCAGGCTCGCCGAATCCGCTCTGCCAGCCGGTGCCGGCCCGCGGCATCTTGCCCTGCACCCGAAAGGGCGCTTCGTCTTCGTCATGAACGAACTGGACTCGTCCATCGTGTCGATGGCGCTGGACGAAGCCACGGGCAAGCTGTCGTTGATCGATGCCAAGCCGGCGGTGCCCACCGAGGCGCGCGACAGTAACCACTGCGCCGATATCCAGATTTCGCCGGATGGCCGGTTTGTCTACGGCTCGAACCGTGGCCACGACAGCATCGTCATCATGGCCGTCGACCAGCAGACCGGAGCGTTGAGCCTGGTGGATTATGTCCCCTGCGGCGGCGCCACGCCGCGCAACCTGGCCCTGACGCCTTCAGGCGGCCACCTTTTCTCGGCCAACCAGAATGCCAACCGCATCTCCATTTTCGCCCGCGATGCCGCCAACGGCCGGCTGACTGACACCGGATGCTCGATCGAGATCGGCACGCCGATGTGCGTGAAGATCGTACGCTGATCTCCCGAGCCAATCAGTGGTGATAGAGGCGGCCGCGCTCTTTCGCTGGCTGCGCTTCCGTACCATGCGTTCGGAGGTATTCACGGCCTTCCAGGCGGTGTTTGAGCGATACGATCTTCTGGTGTGTCCAACCCTGGCGGCGATGCCGGTCGCCAATGCCTCCGATGGTAACACCGTTGGGCCGGCCGGCCTGTCGGCGCAAAACCTGCCGATCGGCCTGCAGATCATCGGCCGCCGCAACGCCGATGCCGATGTCATCGCGGCGAGTGCCGCCTTCGAGCGGATTCGGCCATGGGCAAACACCTATCGAATCTGTCACAAGACCGTCGCGGCAGCGGCCGCAAGGAGCAATGGCGCGAACGAGGCCACGAATGGACTTGTCTTTTGATCTCGGCCGGGGGGCTGCCTCGCTTGGACATCGTTTTCTGATCGGCCTCCAGCCGGGTCATGTGCTGGGCGACCACGACAAGCGGCTGCTGTCGCTGCTCAAGCCGGCCGGCGTGGTGTTCTTCCGCGCCAATTTCCTCGCCGACGCGCCCTATGACGACTGGCTGGCGGCGCACCGCAAGCTGATGGCCGACATCCGCGAACATATCGGGCGCGACGAGGTCCTGTTTTGCATCGATCATGAGGGTGGCGGCGTGCTGAGGCCGCCGGCGCCGATCACGCCATTCGCCTATGCAAGGCGCTGGAAGGAACAGGCTGCCGATGTCGGGCGCGCGATGGGGATCGAACTGGCCTCGCTTGGCTTCAACGTCAACTTTGCTCCCGTGCTCGACGTCAATTCCAATGCTGACAACCCGGTCATCGGCCAGCGTGCCTTCGGCGCCACGCCGCAGGAAGTGACGACGGCGGCGCGGCCGTTCCTCCAGGCAATGCAGGCCGAGGGCGTTCTGGGCTGCCCAAAACATTTCCCCGGCCACGGCGACACCAGCGTCGATTCGCATTACGGTCTCCCGGTCGTCGACATCGATGCCGCAACCTTCCGCAACCGCGAACTGGCGCCGTTCCGTGATATGGCGGACGCGCAGGCGCGCATGATCATGACCGCCCATATCGTTTTCCCGCGGATCGATCCCGGCACGCCGGCGACGATGTCGGAGGTCATGCTGCAGGACATCCTGCGCGGCGAACTCGGCTTCAAGGGTGTCGTCGTCTCCGACGATCTCGGCATGGCCGCGATCTCGTCGATGCTCGACCGGCCGGAAACCTCGATCAAGCTCGCCAATGCCGGCTGCGACCTGCTGTGCATGTGCGCCTATTGGGCCGACACCTCGCTGATCCTGCGCATGACCGATCATATCCTGGCAGGTGTGCGCGACGGCTCTGTCGCCGAGGCGACGCTGGCCCAGTCGCACCAGCGCATCGCCGCCCTGTTGTCGTCCGCGCCACAGCATGCCGTGCGGCGCCTGCCCGACGACGCCTTTGCCCAGCACAGCACCCTGGCGCCCTTGCGCGACAACAGCCCGCGCAAGGTTTCAGAAGGTGGTGCCGCGACGGTGTAGGCGGTGCACCCAGGTCGAGGTTACCTGCTACTTCGCGGCCTCGGCCAGCAAGGCCATCCTGGGTGGACCCACCGAGCCTCTTTCGATGATCCCGGTTGGCAGAATGAGCCTTTCAGGCGGTCTCGTTTCGCCCTTCAAGCGGCGAATGAGCAGTTCCGCGACGCTTTTGCCAAGCGCATAGACGGGCTGGTCTATTACGGTGATGGGCGGGGTCGTGACGCTCGTCCAGTCTGCATCATGGAAGGTGATCAGCGAAATGTCTTCGGGAACCCGCAGGCCGCGCTGGCGGATCACCTTGAAGATCTCCAGCGCTATGACGCTGTCTGAGGCAAGGATCGCCGTCGGCCGATCGGGCCCGGACAGCAGCTTGTCGGCGACCCCTCGCGTCTCGTCAGGACTCGTCGCACCAAGGCGAACATAGCGTTCAGGCCGATCAATTCCGGCCTCTCGGCACACGGTGAGGAAACCGTCGATACGCTCGCGAACCGACGAAGTGTAGATTTGCCCGAGATCGCGGTATTCATGCCCCTCGGAGTCGACGGCGGTGACATAGGAAATGTTGCGGTGGCCGGCGTCCGCAAGGATGCGGGTCGCCCGCATGGCGATGCCGCGATCGTCAACCGTGACCGTGTCGACATCCAGGTCGGGCAGCGCCCGGTCAAGCAGGGCAAGCGGCCGGCCTGAACGGTGGATGTCGCGCAGATGCGAGATGTCACGCGATTCCGACGGCGTGACGATCAGTCCGTCGACGCGCTTGCCGATCAGCAGCCGCACAGCCGCCTTTTCCGCCTCGATCCGCTCGCCGGAGTTGGCCAGGATGACGTTGAACCCGGCCGCCCTTGCCACATCGCTGATGCCGCGCACCGCGAGGCTGAAGAACGGGTTCTCGATGTCGCCGACCACCACCCCGATGATGCCTGACCTGCCGGTGGTCATGCTGCGGGCCAGTTCGTTCGGACGGTAGTCCAGTGTCTTGGCGGCGGCCATGACGTCGGCGCGGATCGTGTCGCTGACGACGCCGTATTCGCCGAGCACGCGCGCGGCGGTCGCTTTTGAGACGTTTGCCGCGCGGGCGACGTCGCTGACTGTTATCGACCGGGTTTTGGGCGCGGTTCTTTTCATCGGATGAACGACTACAAGAGTTGTTGACGGAAGGTCAATCTGGCGATAACGATTATCAAAGAGACCGGTCTCGCGCAATAAGAGACCGGTCTCTTTTGGAAAATGAAGAGACAAGAGGCGTGGTGACAGCCCGGCGTGCAGGCCGCTCCGCGGCGACGGACGATGTGAGGTGTGAAATTACGGGCTCTACGTAAATGCCAAGAAGAACAGACCTTCAGAGTGGAGAGAAGACATGAGCAGGACAGGAATTCTCAAGTCGTTGATGTCGCCGGTCCGAGCCGGCGCAATGGCTCTTATGGTTGTGTGCATCGGAGCAGGTTTGGTTTCGCGGGCAGCTGCCGCGGATGACAATCCCTATGGTCTTATCGATGCGAAGGTCATCAGCGTCGGTACCATGGGAGACGCCAAACCCTACGCTTTCACCCAGGCGGATGGCACGTTCACGGGGTTCGACATTGAATTCTTCCGCAATGTTGCAAGCCGCATTGGATTCAAACCGGATCAGGTGATCTTCACCGGCCAGGAGTTCTCGGCGCTGATGCCCTCGGTTGCCAATGAGCGCTTCGACGTGGCTGTCGCGGCGATCGGCACGACGGAAGCGCGCAAGAAGACGGTCGACTTTTCCGACGGCTATCTCGCAGGCTACCTGTCGGTGCTTACCGCCGACAAGGCGATAACTTCCGCGGACGGGCTCAAGGGCAAGCGTCTTGGCGTCGTGCAGGGTACGCTGCAGGAGATCTACGCAGCGAAGAATTTTGTCGGGACCGATCTCGTTAAATTCCCCGACAACAACTCCGCCGTCTCCGCGCTGAACAATGGAACTGTCGACGCGCATTTCCTCGACTATGAGGCCGCCAAGCAATATGGCGAGCGCTATCCGGGGCTGACGATAGCGGTCAATATTCCTTCCTTCGACGCGCCCGCCGGCTTCGTCGTGCGCAAGGGCAACGACAAGCTCCGCAATGCGCTGAACACTGCCCTGCATGCGGCCATGCAGGACGGCACCTGGAAGACGCTTTACGAGAAGTGGTTCCCTGGCTCGCCGATGCCTGACGAATATCTCCCCAAGAAGTGACCGCGCCTGCCGCCGGCCGTGATGGCCGGCGGCAGGAAGACACGCGTCGCGCCAGATTTCGGCACGGCGCGCATAGCGCAATGGAAAAGGGGATCGAATGAACTGGCTTGAAAACCTGCGCCGCAGTTTCCTCGACTGGCAGGCCATGGCTGACGTGCTGCCAAGCATGATCACCATCGGATTGAAGAACACCTTGATCCTCGCCGCCACGTCCACGGTGCTCGGCGTTATCCTCGGCATGATCCTGGCCGTCATGGGCATTTCGCAATCGCGCTGGCTGCGCATTCCGGCCCGGGTCTACACGGATATTTTCCGTGGCCTTCCGGCGATTGTTACCATTCTGCTGATCGGCCAGGGCTTCGCCCGCATCGGCCGCGAAATCTTCGGGCCGTCGCCCTATCCGCTCGGCATTCTCGCCCTCAGCCTGATCGCCGGCGCCTATATCGGCGAGATCTTCCGCTCAGGCATCCAGAGCGTCGAGCGCGGGCAGATGGAAGCCTGCAAGGCGCTCAGCATGAGCTACGGGCAGGGCATGCGCCTGATCGTGATCCCGCAAGGCATCCGCCGCGTATTGCCGGCTCTGGTCAACCAGTTCATCGGCAACGTCAAGGATTCCAGCCTCGTCTATTTCCTCGGCCTGCTCGCGTCGGAACGCGAGATTTTCCGTGTCGGTCAGGACCAGGCGGTGGTCACCGGAAACCTCTCGCCATTGCTCCTGGCTGGCGTGTTCTATCTCGTCATCACCGTGCCGTTGACCCATGTGGTCAATTACATCGACAACTCGTTGCGGGTCGGCAAGCAGAAGGCCGGCCTCGTCACCAGTGGCCTTGCCGAGGTGAGCGAACTGGAAAGCGCCATCAGCAGTCCTCCTTCGGAGACCAGCGCTGAAGGCAGTTCGGCACTTCCCCGGTTCAAGGGCGGCAGTCTCGCCATCAGCAATCTCGACATGGCCTATGGCAATCTCGATGTCCTCAAGGGCGTCAGCCTGACGGTCAAGCCGGGTACGGTCACTTGCGTCATCGGTCCGTCAGGTTCGGGCAAGTCGACGCTGTTGCGCTGCCTCAATCGCCTGGTCGAGCCAAAGGGTGGCGAAGTGCTGCTCGATGGCGCGAGCATCCTGGCGATGAAGCCTGAAAAGCTGCGCCGGCGTGTCGGTATGGTGTTCCAGCATTTCAATCTGTTTCCCGACCACACAGCCCTTGAGAACGTCATGCTGTCGCTGACCAAGGTCAAGGGAATCCCGGCGCGGGAGGCCGAGCGCATCGCCGAGGCGCGCCTCGCCGATGTTGGCCTTGCCGCCCGCAAACACCATCGCCCCGGGGGTCTTTCCGGTGGCCAGCAGCAACGTGTGGCAATCGCCCGTGCATTGGCAATGGATCCGGAAGTCATCCTGTTCGACGAGGTGACCAGCGCTCTCGATCCGGAACTGGTGAAGGGTGTCCTCAACCTGATGGCGGACCTCGGCCGGCGCGGCATGACGATGGTCGTCGTGACCCATGAAATGGGCTTTGCCCGCAAGGTCGCCGATCAGGTCGTCTTCATGGATGAAGGTCGCATCATCGAGGCCGGCACACCGGCTGCGATCTTCGACACTCCGAAAAGCGAGCGTCTGAAGCACTTCCTTGCCGAGGTGCTTTGATCCGCGCGATCCCTTGGCCCCGAGATGCGTAGACACGCCTTCGCCGGCCGCTCAATCCATCCTCTACACAGTGAAAGAATATTCCATGGCTAAATTACATCCGGTCTCCAAGGTCGTCGTTGTCGGCGGTGGCATTTTCGGTGTGTCCTCGGCCGTTCATCTTGCGCGGCTCGGCATCGAAACGATCCTCGTCAATGATGGACCGCTCGCCAAGGGTGCGTCCGGCCGCTCGCTGGCGTGGCTCAATTCCGCGCGCAAGCGGTCGGCCGAGTATCATCGCCTGCGCATGATCGGCATCGACCGCTACCGGACGCTGTCGGCGAGATTTCCGGATGCTGCCTGGTTGCGTTTCGACGGCGGCCTGACATGGGATCCGGACAACGCCTCAAACGAGATCGCTGATGTCTTCGCCCATGAAAAATCTCTCGGCTATGACGCGCAGCATTTGTCCGCCGGTGCTATTGCGTCAGTCGCGCCGGGCATCGATGCAAGCGCTGTCACGCCACAGGGCGCGATCTTCAATCCGGGCGAAGGCTGGGTCGACCTGCCGTCGCTGATCGAGATATTGATTGCGGAATTCGTGCAGCGTGGCGGCCAGCTTGTCACCGATGCCGGAAGCGCAGCAGTCACGATCGTCGACGGTCGCGCCACCGGCGTCACCACGACAAGCGGCACCAGCTTTGATGCCGATGCGGTGCTCCTGGCGACCGGCGGCAATGTGCCGAGAATGGTTGCGGACTCAGGCCGGCATATCGCCGACGGGACGCCGATCGCGCTGCTGGTCAGGACCAAGCCGGTCAGCTTGGCCCTTCGCGCCGTCCTCAATACGCCGCGCGTCGCCATCCGCCCGACGCCGGACGGAGCCTTGGCGCTCGACTCCGCCTGGTCGGAAGAAGAGGTGGTCGTCAATCCTGACGGCACTTATGGCGTGAAGGATTCGACTGTTCAGGGGCTTCTTGTCGAAGCCTCGAAGGTCCTCGAGGGACATCCGAAGCTAGGGTTGGAAAGCTACGGTGTCGGCCCCAAGCCGATTCCCGGAGACGGCGAGCCGGTATTCGGCCAGTTGAAGGACATCGAGGGATACTACGTTGCCTTCAGCCACAGCGGTGCAACGCTTGGCCTGATCGCCGGCGAATTGCTGGCCGGCGAGATCGCCACCGGGAAAGAGCACCCACTCCTTGCAAACTTTCGCCCAGCTCGGTTTTCTCGGTAATAGTCGCAGAAGAGGAACGGAACGCTTCCATGGTTCGGCAGCTGTGCCGAACCATGGCTGCTTCCCGAATGCGAACCGCGCGCTCCTTGCCGCCGCCAGGGCATTCGCGGCAAGGCCGCTGATCACGTCGAGTGGCCCGATCGGCATCTGGAGCACGATTTCAGTCACGCCGGCATGGGCAGCGTCGAGTGACGACGGATCGGCCAGATCACCAAAGGCGAGATCGATCCCTGCTTTCGCAAGGTTGGCGCCTCCCGCTCCATCTCGGACCAGGGCGGTGATTGCGAAGCCACGCCTTGCCGCTTCGCGCGCGACCGCGCCGCCCTGGACGCCATTACCGAAAGGCTTGGGCCTACCCAGACCAAGCCAGCCATTTTCGACGAAGGGGAAAATAGGCACGCGGTACTGGAATGTCTATGTGTCAAAACGCGACTGCGGACATTCTCGCTGACGCCGAAGCGCTTTCCTTCTCCTCGTTTCACAAGGAGAAGGTGCCGGCAGGTGATCTGCCGGCAGCGCTGTCAACGACAATCAGAGACCCGCAAACACGCTCTTCACCGCATCGGCCGTCTTCGAAACGACGATGTCGGCTTCCTCGCGGGTCAGGCAGAGCGGTGGTGCGAAGCCGAGAATGTCGCCCTGCGGCATGGCGCGGCCGATGACGCCGCTTGCGGCAAGTGCTGTCGCCACCTGCGGTCCGATCTTCTGCGAGGCATCGAAGAACACCCGGTCGTCCTTGTCGGCGACGAATTCGACCGCCGCCAGCATGCCGTCGCCGCGCACGTCGCCGACATGTTTGTGGCTGCCGACCGCCTTGGCGAGTTCGGCGCGGAAATAGGCGCCGGTCTCACGGGCGTTCGTCACCAGGTCCATCTCGTCGATCAGTTCGAGATTGGCGACGCCGGCGGCAACGCAGATCGGATGCGCCGAATAGGTCCAGCCATGGCCGAGCGAGCCGAGCTTGTCGGAACCCTCGACCAGCACCTGCCACATCTTGTCGGCGACGATGACCCCCGACAGCGGCGCATAGGCCGAGGTCAGGCCCTTGGCGATGGTGATCAGGTCCGGCTTGATGCCGTAGTGGTCGGAGCCGAACATGGTGCCCAGCCGGCCGAAGCCCGTCACCACCTCGTCGGCGACCAGCAGCACGTCATACTTCTTCAGCACCGCCTGGATCTTTTCCCAATAGCCGGCCGGCGGCGGCACGATGCCGCCGGTGCCGAGGATCGGCTCGCCGATGAAGGCGGCGACGGTCTCGGGGCCTTCGGCCAGGATCATCTCCTCCAGCTTGTCGGCGCAATGCTGCGAAAACTGCTCCTCGCTCATCGAGCGGTCGGCACGGCGGAAGTAATAGGGCGCCTCAGTGTGCAGGATCGGTGCGCGCGGTAGGTCGAACGCGTTGTGGAACAGGTCGAGCCCGGTCAGCGATCCCGTCATCACGCCCGAGCCGTGATAGCCGCGCCAGCGTGAGATGATCTTCTTCTTCTCCGGCCGGCCCAGCACATTGTTGTAGTACCAGATCAGCTTGATGTTGGTTTCGTTGGCGTCCGAGCCCGAGAGGCCGAAATAGACCCTCGACATGCCCTTGGGCGCGCGGTCGATGATCATATTGGCCAGCGTGATCGACGCCTCGGTGCCGTGGCCGACATAGGCGTGATAGTAGGCGAGGTTCTTTGCCTGGGCGGCGATGGCGTCGGCGATCTTCTGGCGGCCATAGCCGACATTGACGCAATAGAGGCCAGCGAAGGCATCGAGGCTCTTCTTGCCATTGTTGTCCCAGACGGTGACGCCTTCACCTCCGGCCATGATCCGCGTCGGGCTCTCGCCGCGCGCATGCATGCCCATATGGGTCGAGGGATGGAAGAAGTGGTCGCGATCCCAGGCGTTGAGTTCGTTGGACTGGTCGAGCATTCTTTTGACTCCTTGAGGATGGCCGGACGAACTATGAGATGTCCAGGCAGAGATACTTCAGATCGGTGAACGCTTCGAGCCCGTGGCGGGAGCCCTCTCGGCCGATACCGGATTGCTTGATGCCGCCGAACGGGATCGGCGCGCCGGTGATCTTGACGCGGTTGATGGCGACCATGCCGTAGTCGAGCGCGCGGCCCAGGCGCTGCTGGCGCGCGCCGTTCTCGGTCACGACATAGGCGACCAGGCCGTATTCGGTAGCGTTGGCGCGGGCGACCACCTCGTCCTCGCTGTCGAAAGGCGTGACGGCGGCGACAGGGCCAAAGGTCTCCTCGCGCATGATCAGCGCCTCATCAGTGACATCAGCCAGTAGCGTCGGCTGGTAGAACAGCGGCCCGGCCGGGTGCCGCTTGCCGCCGATGAGACAACGCGCGCCGTGGCTCATCGCGTCGGCGACCTGCTCCTCGACCTTCGCGACGGCGCGCTCATGCATCAGCGGGCCGATGTCGATGTCATCGGCAAGGCCACTGCCGGTCCGCAACGCCTCGATGCGCCTGGCGAAAGCGGCGCAGAAACGCTCGTGGATCGGGCGCTGGACATAGATGCGGTTGGCGGCGAGGCAGTCCTGGCCCGATGTGGCGAACTTGGCGTCGATGGCGATGCCCACCGCCTTGTCGAGATCGGCGTCGGCAAAGACGATCAGCGGTGCGTGGCCGCCAAGCTCCATCACCAGCCGCTTCATCGTCGGCGCACTCTGCGCCGCAATCAGTCGGCCGATCTCGGTCGAGCCGGTGAAGCTCATGGCGCGGACACGCGGGTCTTCGCACATCCGACCGACGATCGTCGAAGCGTTGCCGGTGATGATGTTGAAGACACCAGCGGGCAGTCCGGCGCGCTCGCCAAGTTCGGCCAGCGCCAGCGCCGACAGTGGTGTTTCAGAAGAGGGGTGCGCAACGATGGTGCAACCTGCGGCGAGTGCTGCCGCAGCCTTGCGGGTCAGCATCGCCGATGGGAAATTCCACGGCGTCACGACACCGACGACACCGAGCGGTTCACGCCGAACCATCATTTCGGCGTTCGGCAGATGGCTGGTGACACTCTCTGCGTTCAGGCGTTTTGCTTCCTCGGCATACCACTCGACGAAGGAGGCAGCATAGTCGATCTCGCCGAGTGACTCCTGCAGCGGCTTGCCCTGCTCCAGAGTCATCAGCAGGGCGAGGTCGTCTTTCGCGGCGATGATCAGCTCGAACCATTTTCGCAGGATTTTAGAACGCTCCTGCGGCAGCAGCGATCGCCAGGCCGGAAAGGCACGCGCGGCAGCATCGATCGCCTTCGTTGTCTGCTGTGCATCGAGCGCGGCTACGAAGGCGACGGTCGCGCCGGTGGCCGGATCCGTGACCTCGAAGCTTTCAGCCGCCTCGCTCGCCGTCCAGTGGCCATCGACATAGGCGAGTTCGCGCAGCAGCCGGCGGTCGGCGAGGCCGTCTAGCGCTTCGTGGCGGTTCTGGCGGGCGAAGTGCGCGGACATGGTCTGGCCTCCCGGTTCGGGTTGATGCGGGAAGACTATCTGCCACGGATAGACAGAGAGGCTCTTTGGTGGCCCGTCCGTAGAGAGACTCTCTCTATTGTGCCGCCGAGGTAGACGATCTCTCCGACCTTAGACCGATGCCGGCAAAAGGTCGGCCACGGGCAGTGTGATGTCGTCCTTCACGGTCTTGGTGACGATGTAGGTGAAGTAGCGGTCGATGCCGATCTCGCGGTCGAGCAAGCCATCGACCAGGCGCTGATAGGCGTCGATGTCGCGTGCCATCACTTTCAGCACATAGTCGACGCCACCGCCCACCGACCAGCAGGCGACGATCTCGGGAATGTCGCGGATAACGCGTTCGAAGCGGTCGAAATCGGCCTGGCGATGGCTGGCCAGCGTCACCTCCATCAGCACGGTGGCGACCGGCGCGACGGCGCGCATGGCGATCCTGGCGTGATAGCCCGAGACGATGCCGGCCTTTTCCAGCTTGCGCAGCCGCATCCAGCACGGGGTCGGTGACAGCCCGACCTTTTCGGCCAGTGCCAGCTTGGTGATGCGTCCGTCGCGCTGGATGGCGTCGAGGATTTTCAGGTCGATCGGGTCGAGTTTCGCGGCAGTCATCAGCATCCACTTTTTCGTCGACGGTACCATGACTGCGCATTATTTCGATTGTCAATTGCACTGATTTGGATCTCTAATAAGTCATGACATTGTGGCAACCCGATCCCGCGCTTATCCGGCGGCCAGCCTACCAGTCGCTTGCCGACCAGTTCGCGCGCGCCATCCACGACGGACGCCTTGCCAATGGGGCGCGGCTGCCGACCCATCGCCGGCTGGCGGACGACCTCAAGCTTTCGGTGCAGACGGTCAGCCGCGCCTATGAGGAATTGATCCGGCGCGGCCTGATTTCGGGCGAGATTGGCCGTGGCAGCTTTGTCCAGACGCAACGGCGTGAACCCGAACCACCCTATCTGCCGGAGCGCCTCGGCGAGGTCATCGACCTCTCGATCCTGAAGCCGGTCTGCGAGCCGATGCATCTGGAGCGGCTGAAGCAGGCGCTGGGCTGGCTTGCCGAGAACCTGCCGTCGAGTTCGGCGCTGTCGTTCCGGCCCAACATGGTGTTTCCGCGCCACCGCGCGGTGGCGGTCGAATGGCTGAAGCTGTGCGGCCTCGACACTTCAGCGCAGAACATCAGCCTGACCAATGGTGCCACGGCCGGCATGACGGTGGCGCTGATGAGCGTGGCGCCGCCAGGCTCGACCGTTGCCACCGAGGCCATCGGCCATCACACGCTGGTGCCGCTGGCCCGCTATCTCGGCTTCAACCTTCAGGGCTTGCCAATCGACGGCAATGGCCTGATCCCCGAGGCGCTGGACGAGGCCTGCCGTCTCTCGGACATCCGCGCCGTCTTCGTTCAGCCTTCGGTGATCAATCCGACGGCGACACTGATGGATGCCGCGCGACGCGAGCAGATCGCGGCGGTCGCCCGCAAGCACGACATCGCCATCATCGAGAACGATGTGCTGGGTCCGCTGGTCGAGGACCGGCCGCCGCCGGTCGCTGCCTATGCGCCGGAGCGCACCCTCTACGTCACCTCTTTCACCAAGATCACCGTGCCAGGCCTGCGCATTGGCTATCTCGCCGCGCCCGACCGCTACGTCGCCGCCGTCGCCAACCGGCACCTGGTTTCCAACTGGATGGCGACGCCGATGGTGGCGGAGATCGCCACCAAATGGGTGACCGACGGCACGGCGATGGAGCTTGTCCGTTGGCAACGCTCCGCGTTGCGGCGGCGCCAGGATATCGCGGCCGAGGTGCTGGCCGGCGTCGACTACCGCGCCCGGCGCGACGGGCTGCATGTCTGGCTGCAACTGCCCGCCGACCGCGCCGAGGAGAGCTTTGTCGCCCAGGCCCGGCTGCAGGGCGTGGCGATCGCGCCTGGCACATCCTTCCGCATCTCGGACGCGCCATGGCATCCGGCGGTGCGCATCTCGCTGGGGTCGACCACGGAGGGGGAACTGCGCGCCGGCCTTGGCGTTGTCACCAAGCTGCTGCTTGGCGATCCGGAGCATCTGTTGCTGGCGATTTAGGCCGATAGTGCTTCGAAATGTGCGCAATCAGAATAATTGTCATGATATTATTTTCCCAATTGACATGATTTGGCGCGTTCCGCATCGTTAAGGGCACTGGCTTCTCCAGCACGGGGAAATTCATTTGTCCGCATCCGCGCCCATCATCAAGATCGACGGCATCTCGAAGAGCTTCGGCAGCTTCAAGGTGCTGGACGGGCTGTCGATGCAGGTCATGCCGCGCGAGAAGCTGGCGCTGATCGGCCCATCCGGTTCGGGCAAGACGACGATCCTGCGCATTCTGATGACGCTGGAGCGCATCGATGGCGGCCACATCCAGATCGAGGGAGAGCAGCTCTACCACATGGAGCGCAACGGGCAGCTTCTGCCGGCCGATGAGCGGCATCTCGCCCGAATGCGCCAGAAGATCGGCATGGTCTTCCAGCTGTTCAACCTGTTTCCGCACAAGAGCGTCATCGACAATGTCACGTTGGCGCCGATGCTGACCAAGGGCACGCCGCGCGCCGCCGCCGAAAAGCGGGCGATGGAACTGCTCGACATGGTGGGCATGGCCGACAAGGCCAAGGCCATGCCGGCGCAGCTGTCCGGTGGCCAGAAACAGCGTGTGGCGATCGCCCGGGCGCTCGCCCTGCAGCCGAAGATCATGCTGTTCGACGAGGTAACGTCTGCGCTCGACCCGGAACTGGTCGAGGAGGTGCTGAACGTGTTGTGGCGGCTCTGCGCCGAGACCGACATGACCATGCTGCTGGTCACCCATGAGATGGGTTTTGCCCACGACTTCGCCGACAGGGTGCTGTTCTTCGATCGCGGCAAGATCGTCGAGGAGGGCAAACCCGACGAGATTTTCCGCAATCCCAAACAGGAGCGCACGCAAGGCTTCCTGAAGAAGATCATCGCGGCCGGACATCGCGTCTGACCGTCATGCCACGGGTGGCAAGGCCGTCCCGTAACCAAACAACGACAAGAAACAAGGAGTTGGGAACAATGAAAAAACTTGGCATTCTGGCCGGCGTCGCCGGCCTTGCATTTACAGCCGTCCTGGCCGCCTCGAGCGTGGGTTCGGCTGCCGACACCAAGCTCGAGCAACTGAAGGCTCAAGGGTTTGCCCGCGTCGCCATCGCCAACGAGCCGCCCTATACGGCGGTCGCCGCCGACGGCAAGGTTTCGGGCGCGGCGCCCGACGTGGCCCGCGAGATATTCAAGCGGCTCGGTGTCGCCGACATCGTCGCCTCGATCTCGGAGTATGGCGCGATGATCCCCGGCCTGCAGGCCGGCCGTTTCGACGTTGTCACCGCTGGTCTGTTCATGAAGCCGGAGCGTTGTGCCGCGGTCGCCTATTCCGAGCCTGTGCTGTGCGACGCCGAGGCGATGCTGGTGAAGAAGGGCAATCCGAAGGGCTTCAAGAGCTATGAGGATGTCGCCAAGGACACGACCGCCACGATCGGCGCGCCGGGCGGCGGCACCGAAGAGAAACTGGCGCTCAACGCCGGCGTGCCGCGCGAGCGCGTCATCGTCGTGCCGGACGGCCAGAGCGGCGTGAAGATGCTGCAGGACGGCCGCATCGACGCCTATTCGCTGCCCGTCCTGTCGATCAACGACCTGATGAAGAAGGCCAATGATCCGAACCTGGAGGTCATCGCCCCGGTGCAGGGCGCGCCGGTCTATTGCGACGGCGCTGCCTTCAAAAAGGGCGACGAGGCGCTGCGCGATGCCTTCGATGTCGAACTCGCCAAGATGAAGAAGTCCGGCGAGTTCGCCAGGATTATCGAGCCCTACGGCTTCTCGGCTGCTGCGGCGATGTCGACGACGCGCGAAAAGCTCTGCTCGGCGAAGTAAGCGCCCTCTTTCCTTCTCCCCGTAAACGGGGAGAAGGACCCAAGAACCACCAACGTTGGAACCTAAATGACCCAGTGGTCCGGCTATTTCGGCCTGATATTGCAGGGAGCGCTTGTCACCATCGAGCTGACGCTGATGGGGTCGGTGCTAGCGCTGATCATGGCCTTTCTCGCCGGCATGGGGCGGCTGTCGCGCTTCTTCGTGCTGCGGGCGCTGGCCACCGCCTATATCGAATTCTTCCGCGGCACCTCGATCTTCGTGCAGCTGTTCTTTGCCTATTTCGTCTTGCCGTTGATCGGCCTCGAGCTGGCTCCGCTGCAGGCCGGCGTGCTGGCCTTGGGCTTGAATGTCGGCGCCTATGCCGCCGAAGTGGTGCGCGGCGCCGTGCAGTCGATCGGCCGCGAACAGCACGAGGCCTGCATCGCGCTCAATCTCGGCCGCTGGCAAGGCATGCGCCATGTCATTCTGCCGCAAGCGTTTCTGGTGATGCTGCCGACCTTCGGCAACAACGCCATAGAGCTGCTCAAGGCCACATCTGTCGTCTCGCTGATCTCGCTCGCCGACCTCACCTTCCAGGCGCAGGTGGTGCGCGCCCAGACCGGCAACACGATGGTGCCGTTCACCAGCATCCTGATCATCTATTTCATCCTGGCACTGCTCATCTCATGGGGCGTGCGTTCGCTGGAGCGCCGCCTGGCGCGCGGCCTCGATGGGGTGCGCGTCTGATGGCCGGGGTCCGCTGATGGATTGGGATTGGAATTTCGTCTGGCAGATCATGCCGACGCTGATCCAGGGGGTGAAGATCACCATCCTGGCGACGCTGCTCGGCTCGGTGCTGGCGGCGATCGTCGGGCTGGGCATCGCGCTGGCGCGCCGTTCGCCAAACAGGGCCTTGTCGCGCACCGTCGGCTGGGCGGCCGAGTTCATTCGCGGCACGCCGCTGCTGGTGCAGCTGTATTTCATCTTCTACGTGTTGCCCGACATCGGCATCCTGCTGCCGCCGCTGGTCGCCGGCGTCATCGGGCTTGGGCTGCACTACGGCACCTACACGGCGGAAGTTTATCGCGCCGGCATCGACAATGTGCCGCGCGGCCAATGGGAGGCCGCCAAGGCCTGCAACCTGAGCGCCACGCAGACCTGGACGCACATCATCATCCCGCAAGCCATCCCGCCAATGATCCCGGCGCTGGCCAACTATTTCATCGCCATGTTCAAGGAGACGCCGCTCTTGTCGGCGATCACCGTTCTGGAACTGATGAACCAGGCGAAAAGCGTCGCCAACACCTACTATCGCTATATCGAGCCGATCACGCTGGTCGGTGCCTTCTTCCTCGTCATCAGTCTCTGTTCGGTCGTGCTGCTGCGCTGGCTGGAACGCCGCTACGGCAAGATCGAGAGGTAGCCAATGAAATCCTTGCCCGAGATCAAGATTGTTCCCAACCGGCCAGCACTCGATGACCGCCCGCTCAACAAGCGGGTTGGCCTGATCATCCTGGCCACCGACCATACGACCGAGCCGGACTTTCACCGAATGGTGGCGAGCGAGCGCGTCGGCGTCTATGTCGCGCGCATTCCCTATGCCAACCCGACGACGCCGGAAAACCTGCGAAAAATGCAGCCGGCGCTGACGGCGGGCGCGGCCCTGATCCTGCCCGATGAGCCGCTCGATGCCATTTGCTATTCCTGCACCTCGGCCTCGGTGGTCATAGGCGATGCGGAGATCGAAGCGGCGATCCTTGCCGCCAAGCCCGGTGTGCCCGTCGTCACGCCGCCGATGGCAGGCGTGCGCGGGTTGAAAGCGTTCGGCGCCAAGCAGATCAGCATCCTCACCCCTTATACGGTAGAGACCTCTAGGCCTATGGCAACGTATTTCGCGGCGCGCGGCTTCGACATCTTGAGCTTCACCTGTCTGGGTTTCGAGGACGATCGCGAGATGGCGCGCATCGCCCCGGCAACGCTTGTCGACCTCGCGCGTAAAGCGACACACGCGCAGGCCGACGCGCTGTTCGTGTCCTGCACGGCATTGCGCGGTGCGCTCGCGGTCACCGGGATGGAACAGGCGATCGGCCGCCCGGTCGTGACCAGCAACCAGGCGACAGCCTGGAACTGTCTGCGCCTCTGCGGCGACGAGACGGAACATCCCGAATTCGGGCGTCTGATGACGCAGCCTCTGGGACAGTAAGATCATGTCCTGCGTGCACAAGCGACCCCCTCTGGCCTGCCGGCTCCGGCCCTTCGCTGCCGCTTCGGGCGTTCGTCATTCGAAAAGCCCAGCAATTGGCTTTTCGTCCGCTGCGCGGAACACTCCTTACCCCCCTCAAGGGGGAAGACTAGCTACTGCCGCGTCCTCGCAAATTGTCGACGCTGCAAGAAGGGCGGTGGCGCATGAGCCGCGGATCTCCCCCCTCGAGGGAGAGATGGCCGGCAGGCCAGAGGGGGTCGCCCCATGACGTGCGCCGTCGCCCTGGCGGACATCCGTTCCGCCCGTGACCGTATCGCCAACAAGGTCGAGCGGACGCCGACCGTACATTCCCAGAATCTCTCGCAGCACTTGGGCGTCCCGGTTTATCTCAAGCTGGAACATCGCCAGACCACCGGCAGCTTCAAATTGCGCGGCGCTTCGAACGCCGTTGCTTCACTGAGCGCCGAGGAGAAGGCGCGCGGCGTGGTCGCGGCTTCGACCGGCAATCACGGCCGGGCGCTCGCCCATGCGGCGAAGCTCGAGGGCATGCGCGCGGTGATCTGCATGTCGCGGCTGGTGCCCGGCAACAAGCTCGATGATATCCGCCGTCTGGGTGCCGAGATCCGCATTGTCGGCAACAGCCAGGATGATGCGCAGCAGGAGGTCGAGCGGCTGGTGACGCAAGAGGGGCTGGTGATGCTGCCGCCCTTCGACCATCCGGCGGTCATCGCCGGGCAAGGCACGCTTGGGCTGGAAATGATCGAGCAGGTCCCGGAGGCCGCTCTGGTTCTTGTGCCGCTGTCCGGCGGTGGCCTTGCCTCCGGCATTGCCGCTGCCATTAAAGGTGTCGGCCCCAGGACAAAGATCATTGGCGTCTCGATGGCGCGTGGCGCGGCGATGAAGGCCAGCCTCGATGCCGGCAAGCCTGTGCTCGTGGAGGAACTGCCGACGCTGGCGGATTCGCTTGGTGGCGGCATCGGCCTCGACAACCGGCTGACCTTTGCCATGTGCCGCGACCTGCTCGACGATGTCATCCTGCTCAGCGAGGAAGAGATATCCGACGGCATCCGCCATGCCTATGCGCGGGAACGCGAGATCGTCGAAGGCGCCGGTGCCGTCGGCATCGCCGCGCTGCTCGCCGGCAAGGTCACGGTGAGCGGGCCGGTGGTCGTGCTGCTCTCTGGCCGCAACATCGATATGGGCCTGCACCGGACAATCATCTGCGGTGACGCCCCATCAGCCGCGGAGCACGCCGCATGAGCCGGATGACGATCCTCACCGAGGCCGAACTGCGCAATATGGTGAGGCTCGATCTCGATGCTGTCGCTTGCGTCGAGAATGCCTTCCGCGCGCTCGCCACCTTGCCGGTGGCGATGCCGCCGATCCTGCGCCTCGATATCCCCGAGCATCGCGGCGAGGTCGATGTGAAGACCGCCTATGTGCCCGGCATCGACGGTTTTGCCATCAAGATCAGCCCCGGCTTTTTCGACAATCCGAAACTTGGCCTGCCCAGTGTCAACGGCATGATGGTGCTGCTGTCGTCGAAAACAGGTCTGGTCGAGGCGCTGCTGCTCGACAATGGCTATCTCACCGATGTCCGCACGGCTGCCGCTGGTGCGGTCGCGGCCAGACATCTGTCGCGGCAGGATTCGTCCGTCGCCGCGATCTTCGGCGCCGGCGTGCAGGCCGGGCTGCAGCTCGAAGCCCTCATGCTGGTGCGGCCGATTGCAGAAGCGCGCATCTGGGCGCGCGATGCCGCCAAGGCGGAGGCGACAGCGGGCGCCTTGCGCGAAAAGCTTGGCATCGTCGTGCGCGCCGAACCCGACGCGTCAAGGGCCGCGGCTGGCGCCGACATCATCGTCACCACCACGCCGTCGACCCAGCCGCTGATCAAGGCCGGCTTCATCTCCGCCGGGCAACACATCACCGCCATGGGCTCGGACGCCGAGCACAAGAACGAGATCGCACCGGCGATCCTGCGCATGGCCGATCTCTATGTCGCCGACAGCGCGCGCCAGACACGACGGCTGGGCGAACTCCACCATGCCATCGCGGCCGGCGTCATGGCCGCTGACGAGCAAGTGACCGAACTCGGCCAGATCATCGCCGGTGAACGGCATGGCAGGCGTTCGGCCAGCGATATCACCGTCGCCGACCTGACCGGCACAGGTGTGCAGGACACGGCGATTGCCACGCTCGCCCGCGACCGAGCCCGGGTGGCGAACGCTGGAACCGTTTTCGAAAGCTGATGCTGGCCGCAAGGCCCAACAAACGAGGAAGCAAAAGAATGCAGCCGAACCTGAAATTCTCGCGCGGCGAATATGCGGATCGCCTCGCCAAGACACGGCAAGCCATGGAGGTGAAGGGCGTCGATCTCCTGATCGTCAGCGACCCCTCCAACATGGCCTGGCTGACCGGCTATGATGGCTGGTCGTTCTACGTGCACCAGGCGGTCATCGTGCCGCCATCGGGCGAGCCGGTCTGGTACGGCCGTGGCCAGGACGCCAACGGCGCCAGGCGCACCGCCTATCTCTCGCATGACAACATCGTCGGCTATGCCGACCACTACGTGCAGTCGACCGAGCGGCACCCGATGGACTTCTTGTCCAGCGTGCTCGCCGATCGCGGCTGGGGCAAGCTCGCCATCGGCGTCGAGATGGACAATTACTGGTTCTCCGCCGCTGCCTTCGCCTCGCTGCAGAAGCATCTGCCCAATGCCCGCTTTGTCGATGCCACGGCCCTGGTCAACTGGCAGCGTGCGGTGAAGAGTGCGACCGAGATCGACTATATGCGCAAGGCCGCCCGCATCGTCGAAGCGATGCACCAGCGCATCGTCGACAAGATCGAAGTCGGCATGCGCAAATGCGATCTCGTCGCCGAAATCTATGATGCCGGCACGCGCGGCGTCGATGGCATTGGCGGCGACTATCCGGCGATCGTGCCTCTGCTGCCCTCGGGCGCCGACGCGTCGGCGCCGCACCTGACCTGGGACGACCAGCCGATGAAGCGCGGCGAGGGCACCTTCTTCGAGATCGCCGGCTGCTACAACCGTTACCATTGCCCGCTGTCGCGCACCGTCTTCCTCGGCAAGCCGACGCAGGAATTCCTCGATGCCGAGAAGGCGACGCTGGAGGGCATGGAGGCCGGGCTCGCGGCAGCCAAACCCGGCAACACCTGCGAGGATATCGCCAACGGCTTCTTCGCCGTGCTGAAGAAATACGGGATCGTCAAGGACAACCGTACCGGTTACTCGATCGGCCTATCCTATCCGCCGGACTGGGGCGAACGCACGATGAGCCTGCGTCCCGGCGACCGCACTGAGCTCAAGCCCGGCATGACCTTCCATTTCATGACCGGCCTGTGGCTGGAGACGATGGGACTGGAGATCACCGAATCCATCCTGATCACTGAAACCGGTGTAGAGTGCCTTGCCAATGTGCCGCGCAAGCTGGTGGTGAAGAATTGAAACCGATGTCCGCTCTCCGTCCATCGCCGATCGCCCCAACCGTAGATTTCGACAAGGAGGGCGTCCAGCACGGTTTCCTGCGCTTGCCCTACAGCCGCGACGATTCGGCGTGGGGCTCGGTGATGATCCCGATCTGCGTCATCCGCAACGGCAACGGACCGACGGCGCTGCTGTCCGGCGGCAACCATGGCGACGAATATGAAGGGCCGCTGGCGCTCTACGATCTCGCCCGCACACTCGACCCCAAGCATGTCAGCGGCACGGTGATCATCGTGCCGGCGATGAACTACCCGGCCTTCCGCGCCGGCACGCGGACGTCGCCGATCGACAAGGGCAACATGAACCGCACATTTCCCGGTCGGCCGGACGGCACCGTGACCGAAAAGATCGCCGACTATTTCCAGCGCGAATTGCTGCCTCGCGCCGACATCGTGTTCGACTTCCATTCCGGCGGCAGGACGCTGGACTTCGTGCCGTTCTGCGCCGCGCACACTTTGCCCGACAAGGCATTGGAGCAGAAAGCTTTCGATGCGGTCGCGGCCTTCGCTGCACCGTTCTCGATGCGCATGATCGAGATCGATGCGGTCGGCATGTACGACACGGCGGCGGAGGAAATGGGCAAGGTCTTCGTCAGCACCGAGCTTGGCGGCGGCGGCACCTCGCGTGCGCAAACCGTAGGGATCGCGCGGCGCGGCATTCTCAATGTGCTGCGCCATGCTGGCATCGTTGATGGTGCGGTCGAGAAGGGCAGAACACAATGGCTCGACATGCCATCTGGCGATTGTTTCTCCTTCTCCGAGGATGACGGCATGATCGAGACCATGGTCGATCTCGGTGAGCGTGTCCAACAAGGCGCGGTGCTGGCGCGCATCCATTCCGTTGGCCGCACCGGCATCGCCCCGCAGGAGATCAAGGCGAAGATGTCGGGCATGCTGGCGGCGCGGCATTTTCCCGGCCTGGTCAAGGCCGGCGACTGTGCTGCGGTGGTGGCGGTCAGGGTCGACTGACATCCGGAGTAAGACGGCAAGCGCCCCTCGGACGCCGGCAAGAATGCCAGGTGATGTCCGAGGCCGTCAGTCCTCAGCCGGCAGGCATGACTGCCGGCACCACTGCCCGATCACATGCCGCGACGCTCTCCGCCGCCGCCAATCCCTGATCACTCGATGATCAAAGTATCGTGCAAGCTGCCAACGAACATTCGTCGATATAGGACATTCTGTTTTGTAGCTCGACGCGATGCACGCCGTCGAACCAGGGAACATTTGCCATGTCCGATGCTCCGCGTCCCCAGACATCGAAGGACCAGACATCGAAGGGCCAGACATGGAAGGGTAAGAGGCGCTCGGTGACCGGGCTGGTGCTCGTCGCGCTTGCCAGTGGCGCGTGGATCGAACGGGGTTATCTGGCTATCTGATCCTCGGCATTCTCTATGAGAGCTACATCCACCCCCTGACCATCCTGTCCACCTTGCCGTCCGCTGGCATCGGCGCCGTGGTGGCCCTGATGCTCCTGGGCCACGATTTCAGCCTGATCGCTCTGATCGCCGTCATCCTGCTGATCGGCATCGTCAAGAAGAACGGTATCATGATGGTCGACTTCGCCATCGAGGGCGAACGCGGGGATGGGCTGTCGAGCGAGGAGGCCATCCGCCGTGCCGCTCTGATCCGCTTTCGGCCGATCATGATGACCACCATGGCGACCATGCTCGGCGCGGTTCCGCTGATGCTCTGCCACGGAACGGGATCTAAACTGCGCCAGCCGCTTGGCTCCGCCATGTTTGGCGGTCTGGCCGTCAGCCAGGCGCTGACCCCGTTCACCACGCCTGTGGTCTATCTCTATCTCGACCGCTTTTCGCGTTGGATCTCAAGGGCCCGGGGTCGTCCAGCCGCGACCAAGGTTACGCCGCAAACGGCTATTCCCAAAGGTCCTGCCGTCATTGGCGACGACTATGCCATCTAGACGCTGCCGACGCTGATAGGCCGGACTTCTGTTTCCGCGATCAACACTTTGTCACGTTTCCGTTCCATGCCATGCCGTGGGTTACGACAGCCCCATATGACTCCTGCGGGCCATGAACCGCCGGCGATGAGAGGATCATCGCGACGCGACGGGAGCAGATGGTCCGTGTTCGGAAAGCGCTATCCAATCCGCTTTCCAGTCAAAGAGGAGGCATGACCATGCGCACTTTCACACCGAGGATCATAGCAATCGCATCGCTTCTGGCGGCGGTGCCACTGTCGAGTGCTTACGCCGTGCATCGCCACAGGGTTGAACCGCAGGCGATGTCGGTTGAGGGAAGGGCGGTCCTCGACCAGTTGCAGGGCGTGAGGGAAGGAATTGTCGAGGCAAGGGATGCAAAGGCGATCACCCCCGAGCAGGAGCATGATCTGATGATACAGGCCGACAGCATCCATCGCTCGGCGGTCGGCAGCGGCGTATCCCGGGATTTGCTCAACCAGATTGAGGATCTGGATCAGCAGTTACAGCTCGATGCCGGCGGCGGCTTCTACATGGGTGACGGCGCCGATGGTGGCTACTATCCGAACGGCTGACGCAGGCCGGTTATGATCGCACGGTGCCCCAGCGCGTTGCCGGGGCGCCGGCTTTGACGCAACCCTATCGATCGGCGTCCCGCCGAGTGGCATGTGCCGCTCACACCGCCGCATCGAGCTTGACCGGTCCGCGCCTCTGTGGCGCTCGGGCTGATCGATAACGAAGCCGGTGTCGATGGCGCGTTCCTCACCGACGGGCCGTTTCAAGGTTGATCTGGCCGGCGTTCGCCATGCGGCAACTGCGCATCTGCGCAGCCCTTACGATCCGAAGGCGGGCGGGTGAAGGCGGATGTGGTCGAGGTTCTCGCGGCGGCCTAATCCGCCGACATCGAGCGCGCCATGTCGAGGAAGGCGCGCACGAGTTTGCCGCCGCTGCGTTCGCGCAGGCAGATCAGCGCTTCGTCCATCAAGGTTTCGGGAGCATCGATGGTGATCGGGACCAGTCGAGAATCCTGGCCGAATTCGGCCGCCGAGACGAAGCCGATGCCGGCGCCCGATGCGACGATTTCGCGGACGGCTTCGCGGCCCTCGGCCTCGATCGAAGGTCTGAGCTCGACCTTTGAACCTGCAGCCAGGTCTTCGAGCTTCTGGCGCGTCTTCGAGCCGCGCTCGCGCATCACCAGCGATTCCTGCGCGAGTTGCTTGAGCGTCAGTGATTTCGTCCCCGACAGCGGGTGATCGACGGAGGTGAAGGCGATGATTGGCGTCGAGTTCAGTTTCAGCACCTCGAAATCACGCCCGGCCGGCACTTCGCCAAGCACGCCGATGTCGGCATCGTAGCTGTAAAGGCTGCTGATCACCGTCTCGGTGTTGCCGGAGCGGACTGAAACCTGCACGCCGGGATAGCGAGCCCGGAAGCCGCCGAGGATGTGAAGCAGATGATGCGCGGCATCGGCGACGATGCGCAGCGTACCGGAGCGCAGCGCCCGCGACTCGGTCAGGAGTTCGAGCGCCTGCTGTTCGGTGTCGAACATGCGGTGGGTTATTTCGAGCAGCTTCTGGCCCGAATGCGTCAGCGTGACCTGTTTCTTGTTCCGGTTGAACAGCAGGACGTCATACTCTTCCTCGAGCTTGCGCACCTGGTCGGAGATGGCCGGCTGGGTCAGGAACAACGCCTCGGCGGCCCGCGAAAAACCGCCGGAGATTGCCACCTGATGAAAGGCCCGCAGCTGAACGTAACGCATCGTCTATGCCTTCGTGAACCCGAAATCACCGGCAGATTACCATAAGCCACAGTATTCAAAAGGTAGAAACGAACGATTTGGCTTATGTTAAGTCGGTCAATTTTCCCGGCTTCACAGTCGTGTCATGAGGGGCATGCAGCCTGTGCACGGAGCCCAGTGTGCTATCATCGTAAAAATCGATACTTCGATACAAAATAACGATTTTACAAATATATCGTTCGAGCCAAGAATAAAGCCACACCGAAAAAGCAGCGACCTGTCGGAGGACACCATGCTCGCCGAGACGAAATTTGCCGCAGCAAAGCCGCTGGACAAGCCTGCGCTGGGCGAGCCCTATCTTCTGACTCCGGGTCCGCTCACCACGGCCTATTCAGTCAAGCAGGCCATGCTGCGCGACTGGGGGTCGTGGGACAGCGATTTTCGCGCCATGACCGCCGACATGCGACACCGCCTGCTGGCGCTGACCGGTGACGCCAACGGCGAGTTCGACTGCGTGCCGATGCAAGGCAGCGGTTCCTTCTGCGTCGAGGCGATGCTGGGCTCGTTCGTGCCGAAGGATGGCAAGGTTCTGGTCCTGGCCAATGGCGCCTATGGTCTGCGCGCCGCCCAGACCATGCAGTATCTCAGTCGCGCCTATACGCTGATCGACAAGGGCGATTACCTGCCGCCGCGCGGTGACGAGGTGGCGGCCGCTCTTGAGGCCGACCCCGCCATCACCCATGTGATCGCCATCCATTGCGAGACCAGCTCCGGCATCCTCAACCCGGTCGCCGAGATCGCCGAGGCCGTCCATGCCAGGGGGCGCAAGCTGCTGGTCGATTCCATGAGCGCCTTCGGCGCCGTCGCGCTCGACGTCAACGAGATCCGCTACGAGGCGATGGTCTCGTCCGCCAACAAATGCATCGAGGGCGTGCCCGGCTTCGGCTTCATCATAGCCCGCAAGAGCGAGCTCGAGGCCACCAAGGGCCGCAGCCACTCGCTGTCGCTCGACGTCCATGCGCAGTGGGCGCACATGAACAAGACCGGCCAGTGGCGCTATACGCCGCCGACGCATGTCGTCGCCGCCTTCCTGGAGGCGCTGCGCCAGCATGAGGCCGAAGGCGGTGTCGCCGGTCGTGGCGCCCGTTACACCAGGAACCGCGACGTGATGGTGGCCGGTATGCGCGAGCTCGGCTTCGAGACTTTGCTCAAGGATCGCTGGCTGTCGCCGATCATCGTCACCTTCTTCAACCCGGCCCATGCCAACTTCGCCTTCGACCGCTTCTACGAGCTGATGAAGGACAAGGGGTTCATCATCTATCCGGGCAAGCTCACGGTCGTGGACTCCTTCCGTGTCGGCTGCATCGGCCAGATGGACGAGCATGTCATGCGCCGCGTCGTCGAGGCGGCGGCGCAATCACTGAAGGAAATGGGCGTCGACACCGCCGCTCCACCCGCCGCGGCTATCGCCGAGCGCGCCAAACTTGCCGCCTGAAGCGGCCAATTTCGAGGATTTTCGATGAACCAGATGTCTCCCATCAATGTCGCGGTCAACGGCCGCACCTACGCCTGGCCGCGTGTGCCGGCCATCGCCATCTGCCTTGACGGCTGCGAGCCGGCCTATCTCGATGAAGCGATCAAGGCCGGGCTGATGCCGGCCCTGGCCAGGATCAAGCAGAAGGGCACGGTGCGCATGGCGCACTCAGTCATTCCGAGCTTCACGAACCCCAACAATCTGTCGATCGCCACCGGCCGCCCGCCATCAGTGCACGGCATCTGCGGCAACTATCTCTACGAGCGCGAGACCGGCAAGGAAGTGATGATGAACGACCCGCGCTTCCTGCGCGCGCCGACCATTTTCCAGGCCTTCTACGATGCCGGCGCCAAGGTCGCGGTGGTGACCGCAAAGGACAAATTGCGCGCGCTGCTCGGCAAGGGCCTTGCCTTCGACCAGGGCCGCGCGCTGTGCTTCTCGGCCGAAAAATCGGACACCACGACCAAGGCCGAGCACGGCATCGACAACGCCTCGAAGCATTTCGGGCTGCCGGTGCCGGAGGTCTATTCGGCCGAATTGTCGGAGTTTGTCTTCGCCGCCGGCGTCCAGCTGCTGAAGGAATTCCGCCCCGACATCATGTACCTGACGACCACCGACTATGTGCAGCATAAATATGCGCCGGGCGTGCCGCAGGCCAACGCCTTCTATGAGATGTTCGACAAATACCTGACCGAGCTCGATGCGCTGGGCGCGGCCATCGTCGTCACCGCTGACCATGGCATGAAGCCCAAGCACAAGGCGGACGGTTCGCCCGCCGTCGTCTATGTCCAGGACCTTCTGGATGAATGGCTGGGCGAGAATGCCGCCCGCGTCATCCTGCCGATCACCGATCCTTATGTCGTCCACCACGGCGCGCTCGGCTCCTTCGCCACCGCCTATCTGCCTGATGGCGCCGACCAGGCCGGCATCATGGCGCGGCTGGCTGAGATCGACGGCATCATGCTGGTCGTCGACAGCCCGACGGCCTGCGAGCGTTTCGAACTGCCGGCCGACCGCATCGGCGACATCGTGCTGATCTCGACCGAGAACATGACGATCGGCACCAGCGAACACCGCCACGATCTGGCCGCGCTCAACGAACCGCTGCGCTCGCATGGCGGGCTGACCGAGCAGACGGTGCCGTTCATCGTCAATCGCGTGCTGCCGGACCTGCCGAACGAGCCGACCCTGCGCAATTTCGACGCCTTCTACTACGCCACCATGGCGGCCGCGCAGGCTTGATGGTTGAGTTGGGTCGCCGGTAGGACGTGTAGCCGTCCATGGTAGCGCTGGTCGACCCCCACTCCGCCTCGCTACGCTCGGCACCTCTCCCCCGATAGACTGGGGAGAGGAAGCGCGCTGAGCTCGCCAGCCTTGGCTCCCTTCCTCTCCCTCCGGAGGGGGGAGAGGTGGCGCCGCGAAGCGGCGACGGAGTGGGGGAAGCCATAGCCGAGACGCGATGGCCTCGCCGACAAAAGATCAATGTGCTTTCTGAGCACCGGGAACACTGAAATGACCAAGCTCGATACTTCGATCAAAGTCCGCCACGAACCGATGCGCATAGCTGGTCGCAAGGTCGACGCCGATGATGTCGTCCCGGTCCATTACCCTTACACCAATGCAGTTATCGGCACCGTGCCGGCCGGTCGCGCCGAACACGCGCGAAAAGCGTTCGAGATCGCCGCCGGCTACAAGTCGAAGCTGACGCGCTACGAGCGCCAGCAGATCCTGTTTCGCACGGCGGAAGCGCTGGCGTCGCGCCGGGAAGAAATATCCGATCTCATCACGCTCGAACTCGGCATCTCCAAGACCGACTCGCTCTATGAAGTCGGCCGTGCCTATGACGTGTTCACGCTGTCGGCGCAGATGTGCATCCAGGATGACGGCCAGATCTTCTCCTGCGACCTGACCCCGCACGGCAAGGCGCGCAAGATCTTCACCATACGCGAGCCGCTGAAGGCGATCTCCGCAATCACACCCTTCAACCATCCGCTCAACATGGTCTCGCACAAGGTGGCGCCGGCCATCGCCACCAACAATTGCGTGGTGGTGAAGCCGACCGAACTGACGCCGATGACGGCGCTTTTGCTGGCCGACATTCTCTATGAGGCTGGGTTGCCGCCGGAAATGCTGTCGGTGGTCACCGGCTGGCCGGCCGACATTGGCAACGAGATGATCACCAACGAGAACATCGACCTGATCACCTTCACCGGCGGCGTGCCGGTCGGCAAGATGATCGCCCGCACCGCGGGCTACAAGCGCCAGGTGCTGGAACTCGGCGGTAACGATCCGCTGATCATCCTCAACGATCTCTCTGACGACGATCTCGCCAAAGCGGCCGATCTCGCGGTCGCGGGTGCGACGAAAAACTCCGGCCAGCGCTGCACGGCGGTCAAGCGCATCCTCGTCCAGGAAAGCGTCGCCGACCGCTTCGTGCCACTGGTGCTGGAGCGGGCGAAGAAGATCCGCTTCGGCGACCCGATGGACCGATCGACCGACCTTGGCACCGTGGTGCACGAAAAGGCTGCTGCACTGTTCGAAGCGCGCGTTCACATGGCGGCCGAGCAAGGTGCCGAAATCCTCTACAATCCGGGCCGGAAGGGCGCGCTGCTGCCGCCGATCGTCGTCGATCGCGTGCCGCACACATCCGAACTGGTGATGGAAGAGACGTTCGGGCCGATCATCCCGATCGTGCGGGCGCCGGACGATGACGAGGCGCTGATCGCGCTGTCCAATTCGACCGCCTTCGGCCTGTCGTCGGGCGTCTGCACCAACTCGTTTCCCCGCATGCAGAAATACATTGCCGGGCTGCAGGTCGGCACGGTCAACATCTGGGAAGTGCCGGGCTACCGCATCGAGATGTCGCCCTTCGGCGGTATCAAGGATTCGGGCAATGGCTACAAGGAAGGCGTCATCGAGGCGATGAAGAGCTATACCAATGTGAAGACATTTTCACTGCCCTGGTCCTGAACGGACCACTTGGCTGGCAGAACAACCGAGGGGGCGTTCCACGCTCCCTCATTCGCGTTTGGGAGACGGTGATGGCCGCGATAGCTGAGCTTGTGCATACCGAAGGCGATTCCAACACAACGGCGGCGCGCGGCCGCTGGGATGCCGGACAGGACGATCCCCGGATCCGCGGCCTGCTTGATCGCGACGCGGCCGCCTTCATGCACCAGAGCCTGTCCAGCCCCTGTCTTTCGACGATCGCCAAGGCTGAGGGAATCTGGATCGAGGACACCGCCGGCCGCCGCTTCATGGATTTCCATGGCAACAGCGTGCATCACCTCGGCTATGGCCATCCAAGGCTGGTCGCCGCGATCAAGGCGCAGCTCGATGACCTCTGCTTCGCGCCACGCCGATTCACCTGCGAGCCGGCCGTCGAACTGGCGGAGAGGCTGGCCGTGCTGGCGCCCGGCGATCTCGGCAAGGTGCTGTTCACCACCGGCGGCTCGGACGCGATCGAGGTCGCGCTGAAGATCGCGCGCGCCGCGACCGGCCGCTTCAAGACGGTGTCGTTCTGGGATGCCTTCCACGGCGCCGGCTTCGGTGCGGCAAGCGTCGGCGGCGAGGCGACCTTCCGCTCGCACATCGCCGGCCCGATGATGACCGGCACCGAGCATGTCGCGCCCTGGGACGGCTATCGCTGCCCCTATGGTCACGATTCCCTGGAAGCGTCGGGGCTCGCTTGCGCCAACATGATCGCCTATGTGCTTGGCCGCGAGCAGGATGTGGCGGCGGTCGTCGCCGAGCCGATGCGCGCGACGCCCAACCCGCCGCCGTCCGGCTTCTGGAAACGGGTGCGCGAGGCCTGCGACCGGCATGGCACGCTGCTGATCTTCGACGAGATTCCGACCGGGCTTGGCAAGACCGGCAAGTTCTTCGCCCACGAGCATGATGGCGTGACGCCCGACATCGTCGTTCTCGGCAAGTCGCTGGGCGGCGGCATCCTGCCGATCGCCGCCGTCATCGCGCGCGGCGATCTCGACGTCACCGGCGGCTTCGCCATCGGCCACTACACCCATGAAAAGAACCCGGTAACGACACGCGCGGCACTGACGACGATCGACATCATCCTGGAAGAAGGGCTGGTCGAGCGCGCCGCGGAACTCGGTCGGCATATGCTGGGCCGCATGCAGGATCTGATGGCGCGTTCGCCTCATGTCGGCGACGTCAGGGGCAGGGGGCTTATGGTCGGTGTCGAGCTCGTCGAGGACCGCGCCACGCGCCAGCCGGCACGCGACCTCGCCGAACGTGTCTTCTATGCGTGCCTGGAGCAGGGGCTGAGCTTCAAGGTCAGCCAGGGCAACGTGCTGACGCTGTCGCCGCCGCTGGTCATTTCGAAAACGGATCTCGACCGCGCGCTCGACATCGTCGAACACGCCGTACTGGCGGCCTGACCATGAAGGCCGTTCGCACCGACAGGGAACTCGAATGCCCAGGCATCGATGCGGGCTTGCGGGCGAGGGGCGTTGAACTGGTGACGCTGCCGGACGGTATTCCTGAGGCCGATCTCATGGAAGCGGTCGCTGACGCCGATCTGCTGCTGATGTGCTACACGCCGATCACCGCTGGGGTGATCGAGGCGGCGCCTAGATTGAAAGGCATCGTCAAATATGGCGTCGGCATCGATGCCATCGACATCCCTGCAGCGATGCGGCGCGGCATTCCCGTCGTCAACGTGCCTGAATATGCCGAGGAAACCGTAGCCGAGGGCGCCTTCGCGCTGATGATCGCACTCGCCAAGCGGCTGCCTGCCGTCACGGCGGCGGTGTCGCGCGATGGCTGGGTCTGGCCCGAACGGCGCTGGCTGGGACGCGATATTTCCGGCGCCACGCTTGGGCTGGTCGGTTGTGGCAAGATCGGCCGCAGCATGGCGCGCATGGCCGGGCAGGGGTTTCGCGCTCGCATTCTCGGCTTCGATCCCGGTGTCGATGCCACAACGATGCACGCTGCCGGCATCGAGAAGGTCGACGACCTCCACAGCATGCTTCGTGCCTGCGACTTTGTTTCCATCCATTGCGTGCTGAACGACAGGACGCGCGGCCTGATCGGCAAGGCCGAACTCGCTTGCCTGAAGCCTTCAGCCATCATCGTCAACGTCTCGCGTGGCGCGCTGATCGACGAGGTCGCGCTTGTCGAGGCTGTCACATCGGGGCGCATTGGCGGCGCCGGGCTCGATGTCTATTCGGTGGAGCCACTGACGACGTCAGGCCACCCGATGAGCGCGCTTTTCGGTCGCGACAATGTGATCCTTTTTCCGCATCTCACCTTCTTCACGCATGAGGCGATGCGCCGGCTGGAAGAGGACACACTCGCCCGCTGCTTCGAGGTTCTCGAGGGCCGGCCGGTGACTGTCCGCTCGTCGGATCCACGGCTACGGGCGCAGACGACGGGCGTGTCCTTCCGCTGAACGCCGCCGTTTTCCATCGTCATTTCAAGTGCTTCGAGCGTCTTCGGATATGCCCGCAATGCGGATGCGACAGTTCCATGACAAGTATCAGAGGAACTTTGTCTGTCATAAAATAAATAGATTTTACTTATCGATCCCCAGTCATCAGAGTTGTCACAACGACGACATCCAACCGGCGCAACGTGGGCAAGCAGATCCACCGCCGATCGTCCTAGTGCATCGAAGAATGTGCCTACAATCAAAGGGGAACTGAGCCATGAAATCACGAAATACAGCTATATTGGTGGCTTTCGCCGCCGCGCTCTCCGCCTCGGCGGCTCTTGTCGGACCGGCGCTCGCCGACGGCGTCGTCACCATCTATTCCGCCGACGGCCTGCATGACGGCAACGGCAGCTGGTACGAGACCGAATTCGCCGCCTTCACCAAGGCGACCGGCATCAAGGTGCAGTATATCGAGGCGGGTTCGGGCGGTGTCGTCGAGCGCGTCGCCAAGGAGAAGTCGAACCCTCAGGCCGACGTCCTGGTGACCTTGCCGCCCTTCGTCCAGCGCGCTGCCGCCGACGGCTTGCTGCAGGACTACAAGCCGGAGGCTGCCTCGCAGATCGATGGCGGCACCGACAAGTACCGGCCGCTGGTCAACAACTACATGAATTTCATCTACAACAGCGCCGTGCTTTCGGAAGCGCCGAAGAGCTACACCGACCTGCTCGCCCCCAAGTTCAAGGGCAAGATCCAGTATTCGACCCCCGGCCAGGCTGGCGACGGCACGGCCGTCATGCTGCAGATCATCCACGCCTTCGGTGGCGAGGATGCCGGCTTCGGCTTCATGAAGAAGCTGCAGGACAACAATGTCGGTCCATCCGCCTCTACCGGCAAGCTGACAGCGCTGGTGAACAAGGGCGAGCTTCATGTCGCCAACGGTGACCTGCAGATGAACATGTCGCAGATGGCCGACAATCCCAACATCAAGGTGTTCTGGCCGGCTGGCCCGGATGGCGTGCGCTCTACCTTCGCGCTGCCCTATGAGATCGGCCTGGTGACGGGCGCTCCCAATGGCGACAACGGCAAGAAGCTGATCGATTTCCTGCTTTCCAAGGAAGCGCAGTCGACGGTAAGCTCCATTGCCATCGGCATGCCCGCCCGCAAGGACGTGACGCCGAGCGACGCGAACTTCGCCAAGTTGCAGGATGCGATGAAGGGCGTGACGATATGGTCTCCGAATTGGGACGACGCGTTGCGCAAGCTTCCCGCCTACGTCAAGAAGTGGAACGAAGCGACCGGCAGTTGATCTCCAAAGGAAACAACCCGGAGAGCTCCGCCATGTCGGCTGTCGCCTTCACAGGTACCAGTGTCATGGACATCGACGCCGCGAAGGTTCGCGGCGCCGGTTCCAATGTTCACTTCGACAAGGTCAGCGTCGCCTATGGCGCGCATGTCGTCCTGCACCCGCTGACCCTGGATATTGCGCCGGGCGAAATCCTGGCCATGATCGGCCCGTCCGGCTCAGGCAAGACGACCGCCCTGCGTGCCGTGGCCGGTTTCGTGCGGCCCGCAAGCGGGCGGATCCGCATCGGCACGACCGACGTGACCGATCTGCCGCCCTACGAGCGCGGTCTCGGCATGGTGGTGCAGAACTACGCATTGTTTCCGCATATGCGGGTCGAGGACAACGTTGCCTTCGGGCTCAGGGCGCAAGGCGCTGAGAAGGCGCTGATCGCCGAGCGGGTCAAGGAAGCGCTCGCCACCGTCGGCATGTCGGCCTATGCGACGCGTTATCCGCGCGAGCTTTCGGGCGGACAGCAGCAGCGTGTTGCCATTGCAAGGGCGCTCGCCGTACGGCCGCGCGTGCTTCTGCTCGACGAGCCGCTTTCGGCGCTCGACGCGCAGATCCGCCGCAACATGGTCGAGGAGATCGCCCGTCTGCACCGCAACCTGCCGGGCCTGACCATCCTCTATGTCACCCACGACCAGACGGAAGCGCTGACGCTTGCCGACAAGATCGCCATCATGCGGGACGGTTCGGTCTGTTCGCATGGGCCGACGGCCGAACTCTACCAGCGTCCGCCCAACCGTTTCACCGCGGAGTTTCTCGGCCGTGCCAATCTCCTGCCGGTGACCGTTTCCGAAGCCGCTGGGTCGAAGGGTTTTGCCACGGCAAGGCATGGCGATGCGGTGCTCACGGGTGCTGGCCGCAACGAGAAGGCCGGCGACAAGAGCCTGCTGTGCATTCGTCCCCAGCATCTCAGCCTGACGGCCGACAGCGAGCATACCAACCGGATCGTCGGCACGCTGAAGGAAGTGCATTGGCAGGGCGAACTCACCCATCTCGTGCTCGATGTCGACGGCACGCCCGTGCGTGCCTCGGCGACAAGGCTGCCGATCGCCTTGCCCGAGGCGGGCGCCAAGGTGCCGCTCTTCTTTGCACCCGCCGACACATCGCTTGTTCCGGAAGACGCCGGTGTCTGAGGCCGTCGCCGCTGCCGCGCCGGGCGTCAGGAGAGAACCCGGCAAATTCTGGATCGTGCCGCCCGCGGCACTGCTGACGCTGCTGTTCTTCTACCCGCTGGCGCTCATTGCCCGGCAGGCCTTCCTCGACGACAGCGGCGTTGCCAATGCTGCCGAAGTCATCAGCGTCCTGCATTCGCGCTTCTTCCTCAATGCGCTGATCAACACGGTGACGATCTCGGTTGCCGCGACAGCCGGATGCCTGATCGTCGGCCTCGTGCTGGCGCTGATCCTGGCCTTCGTGCCGTTTCCCGGCAGCGGCTTCATCGCCCGGCTGATCGACACTTTCATCGCACTGCCGACCTTCCTGGTCACGCTCGCCTTCACCTTTCTCTACGGCTCCGCCGGCATGCTCAATGCCGGACTGATGGAAGCCTTCTCGTTGCCGCTGCCTCCCGTCGATTTCCTCTATTCGACCTGGGGCGTGGTGCTGGCCGAAGTCACCGTCTACACGCCCTTCATCCTGCGGCCGCTGCTCGCCGCCTTTTCGCTGGTCGATCGCGGCCAGATCGAGGCGGCAAGCGTGCTTGGCGCGCGGCCGTTCCGCATTGTCCGGCAGGTCATCATGCCGGCGGCCATTCCCGCGCTCATTGCCGGCGGCAGTCTGTGCCTGCTTTTGACGGTCAACGAATTCGGCATCGTGCTGTTCATCGGCGCCAAGGGCGTCATTACCTTGCCGCTGCTGATCTACAGCAAGGCGATCCAGGAATCGGCCTATCAGGTCGCTTGCATCATCGCCGTGATCAACGTCGCGCTGTCGCTAGGCCTGTTCGGGCTCTATCGCCTGGCCGCCGGCCGGTTGGGAGCCTAGTCATGCTGGTCTGGTCGCGGCCCGGTCGCATTGTCCTGTGGGTGCTCTTCGCGCTGCTGTTCGGCGTGCTGTTCCTGGCGCCGCTCGCCGTCATCCTGCTGTCCAGCCTTGCCGACCAATGGAACGGCGTGCTGCCGCGCGGCCTGACGACGGAGCACTATAGCGATGTCATCAGCGGTGCCGCCGGCGACTCGGTCAAGGCCAGCCTGATCACCGGCTTCCTGGCCAGCGCGCTGGCGCTGGTCAGCGGCACCTGGGCGGCGCTGTCGCTTCGTCTTCAGGGGCCCTCCCTGAAGCGGCTGCTCGGCCTGCTGTTCTTCATTCCCAGCGCCGTGCCTTCGGTGTCCGTCGGCCTCGGCCTGCTGGTTGCCTTCAGCCATCCGCCGCTGCTGCTCAACGGCACGGTGGCGATCGTGCTGATCGCGCATTTCGTGCTGATCTCGGCCTTCACCTTCGGCAATGTCTCGGCCGGCCTGGCACGGCTTTCGCCCGACTTCGAGCAGGTCGCGTCGAGCCTCGGCGCGAAGCCGACCTATCGGCTCTGGCATGTCACGCTGCCGCTGCTCGCGCCCTATCTGGTCGCGGCCTTCGGCCTGAGCTTCGCGCTGTCCATGGGCGAACTCGGCGCCACCGTGATGGTCTATCCGCCGGGCTGGGTGACGCTGCCGGTATCGATCTTCAGCCTCACCGACCGCGGCGACATTTTTGCCGGAGCGGCACTGACCATGATCCTGGTGGTGGCGACGCTGGCCCTGCTGCTCGGACTGGAGCGTATCACGGCGCGCGCGACCGGCACGTAAGGGCGGGCCCTGATCTGAAGCCGTCGGCTATCGGGGTTGGCGCTGCGCGGGGTCGTAGAAGAACGTCTCCTGCGCGACGAATTCTCCCTCCCAACGCTGGTAGGCCAGTTCCTCCATATGCGTGGCGGTCCCGTCCTTCCATTCGAAGTGGAATACCCAGCGGATCACCACGTGGTCGCCATTGACGAACACAGGCCGCACGCACCGGGATTCCATCGTCTTGACCCTGGCCATGACGTTGCGTTCATTCGCGACATGCGCATCCCGACCCACGCGAGGCGGGGCCTGGTTCTCCTGCATGGTCGAGTCTACCGTGTAGAACTGTTCGACGGCTTCGATGTGGTCGTTCCGTTCGACGCAGGCGATGAATCTTTCGAGGGTTTCGGCGCTGGGCATGTCTGACCTCTAGGGGCTGGATCGATCAAGGCCGCACGCCTCTTGCTGCCGGTCCGGCACGCGGTCTGTATCAGGCATATAGGGCTGCCCAGAGGCCGAAGAAGACATCCAGGAAAATCAGATTTTGGTCCAGCGCGGTGCGCTCTGCGGCTGCTGCGCAAAATCATTTGTCGGCAATGCTCTCCCTGCTTGACTCCTGCCGTCAGGCCTTTAAGACATATCATATGAATAGTATGAAGAATAAAAAGTCCTTCAGTACGGCGCGAACGTCGCGGATCGCCGTCGCTGTTTCCAGCGGCTCGACGGCACTGCATGCAACAGTTGTCGAGCAGATCGGACTGCGCATCGTGCAAGGCGATTTCCTGCCGGGCGAAGCGCTGCCCAATGCCGACGATTCCAGCGAAATGCTGGGCGTCAGCCGCACCGTGCTGCGCGAAGCGATCAAGGTTCTGGCAGGCAAGGGGCTCGTCGAGTCGCGTCCGAAGACCGGCACCAGGGTGCGTCCCCGCGCCGACTGGAATTTCCTCGACCCGGACGTGCTGTCGTGGCGCTACGCGGCTGGCGTCAGCGACGAGGATGTCAGGGCGCTGTTCGAGCTGCGCCGGGCCATCGAGCCGATGTCGGCGGCGCTCGCTGCCCAGCGCGCCACGCCTGGGCAGATTGCCGAGATCCATGCCGCACTCGCCGACATGGAAGCTTTCAGCGACGACGGCGACCGCTTCGCCAAGCCCGACCTGGTGTTCCACCAGACCATTTTGCGCATGACCGGCAACGAGCTGATCGGCTCGCTGGCGGCACTCGTCGAAACCGCGCTGGTCATGAGCTTTCGCCTCTCCAACGACAATCCGGAAGGGCAGCGCCATTCGTTGCCGCTGCACCGGGAAGTGGCAGAGAAGATCGCCGCCGGCGACGGTCCGGGCGCGCAGAAGGCGCTGCTCGTGCTCATCGACAATGCCGAGGAAGACGTGCGCCGCAGCGTCGAAAACCGCAACAAGCGCCGCAAGGATCGGGAACAGCAGTCGTGACGGAAGAAAAGCGCAAGCTGCGTTCAGCGGCATGGTTTGGCGGCGAGGGCAAGAATGCCTTCATGCACCGCAGCTGGATGAAGAACCAGGGCATTCCCGGCGACGAGTTCGACGGTCGTCCGGTGATCGGCATCTGCAACACATGGTCGGAATTGACCCCTTGCAATGCCCATCTGCGCGGGCTGGCCGAACACGTCAAGCGCGGCGTCTATGAGGCTGGCGGCCTGCCGCTCGAATTCCCGGTGATGTCGCTGGGCGAAAGCAATATGCGCCCGACCGCCATGCTGTTTCGCAATCTCGCCAGCATGGACGTCGAGGAATCGATCCGCGCCAATCCGATCGACGGCGTCATTCTGCTGGCCGGGTGCGACAAGACCACACCAGCACTGCTGATGGGGGCTGCCTCCTGCAACCTGCCGACCATCACCGTTTCGGGCGGTCCGATGCTCAACGGCAAGTTCCGTGGCCAGGATATCGGCTCGGGCACGCATGTCTGGAAATTCGCCGAGGAAGTGAAGGCGGGCCGCATGCCGGTCGCTGACTTCCTCGCGGCCGAGCAAGGCCAGAGCCGGTCGGCGGGCAGCTGCATGACCATGGGCACGGCCTCCACCATGGCCAGCATGGTCGAGGCACTCGGCATCGGCATGCCCGACAATGCGGCGATCCCGGCGGTGGATTCCCGTCGTGGCGTGCTGGCCCATCTGGCCGGTCGCCGCATCGTCGATCTCGTCAACAAGGATGTGACTATTTCGCAGATCCTGACCAAGGCGGCCTTCGAGAATGCCATTCGCGTCAATGGCGCCATCGGTGGCTCGACCAATGCGGTGTTGCATCTCATCGCTATCGCGCGCCGGGTCGGTGTGGATCTCAGCCTTGACGACTGGGATCGCCTGGGACGTGGCATACCGACGATCGTCGACCTGATGCCATCGGGCCGGTTCCTGATGGAAGATTTCTACTACGCCGGGGGGCTGGCTGCGGTCATGGCGTCGCTTGATGGGGCGGGGCTGCTTCAACGCGACGTCATGACCGTTAGTGGAAAGACCATCGGCGAACTGGTCGATGGCGCCCCCAACTACAATCATGAGGTGATCCGGCCACTGGAAAATCCGCTGACCGAGGAGGGCGGCATATCGATCCTGCGCGGCAACCTCGCGCCCAACGGAGCGGTCATAAAGCCGTCGGCGGCCACGGCTGAATTGATGCAGCATCGCGGCAAGGCCGTCGTGTTCGAGAACATCGAGCACTACTATGCCCGCATCGACGATCCCAACCTGGATATCGACGCGTCCTCGGTGATGGTGCTGAAGAATTGCGGCCCGCGCGGTTATCCCGGCATGGCCGAGGTTGGCAACATGCCGCTGCCGGCGAAGCTGCTCAAGCAGGGTGTCTCCGACATGGTGCGCATCTCCGACGCGCGCATGAGCGGTACCGCCTATGGCACCGTGGTTCTGCACGTCGCCCCCGAAGCGGCGGCAGGCGGTGTGCTGGCACTGGTGCGCGATGGCGATCTTATCGAATTGGATGTCGCCGGCCGCCGCCTGGAGCTTCTGGTTCCGGACGAGGAACTCGCGATCCGACGCCGCGACTGGACGCCGCCGACGCCACCTGTAGGCGGCTACCAGAGCCTCTATGTCGAGCGCGTCCTGCAGGCCGATGCAGGCTGTGATTTCGACTTCCTCGTGGGACGCCGCGATGCCGGCATCCCTCGGCATTCCCACTAGACGGACGCGCCATGACTGACGAAGCCGACAGCTACGCAATCTACCCCAGTCTCAAGGGCCGCAGCGTCTTCATAACCGGCGGCGGCAGCGGCATCGGCGAAAGCCTGGTGCGCCACTTCTGTGCGCAGGGCAGCCGCGTCGCCTTCGTCGACCTGGCCGAGGAGCCTTCAAGACGCCTCGTCGATGCAATCGCCGCCGAGGGGCATGCCGCACCGCTGTTCATCCCGTGCGACCTGCGCGACATCGAAGCCCTGCAGGCAGCTACCGCACAGGCGATGCAGCACAACGGCCCCATCCAGGTCCTCTGCAACAATGCCGGTAGCGATGACCGCCATCAGACCAAGGATGTGACCGTTGCCTATTGGGACGATCGCATGGCGGTCAATCTTCGCCACCAGTTCTTCGCCGCGCAGGCCGTGCGTCCGCAGATGAGCGCTCTGGGCGGCGGCTCGATCATCAATTTCGGCTCCATCACCTGGATGGTCGGCGATCCGGATTGCCCGGCCTACGTCACCGCAAAGGCAGCGGTCTACGGCATGACGCGCGCGCTTGCCCGCGAGCTTGGACCGGAGCGCATCCGGGTCAACTGCATGGTGCCGGGCTGGGTCATGACCGAGCGCCAGATGCGCCTGTGGCTCACACCGGCCGGAGAGCGCCAGATCGAGGAAAGGCAGTGCCTGCCCGACCGGCTGCAGCCATCGGATATCGCGCTCATGGCGCTGTTCCTCGCCGCCGACGACAGCCGCATGTGCACCAGTCAGCAATTCATCGTCGACGGGGGCTGGGTGTGACCCGGACAGCCCTGAAGGAGGAAGGGAATTTCATGCGTCTTGTTCAATTCAAAATGCCCGATGGCAGCAGGCAGGTCGGCCGCGTCTCCAAAGATGGTGACCATCTGCACCCGCTCAAGGCAACGAGCACCGTGCTGGAACTGGCGGAAGCGGCGATTGCCCGAGGCGTCTCCATCGCGACGCTTGTCGAAGAGCGCACGACCGCCGAGAAGATCGACTATGACCAGCTGTTGCGCGAAGGCCGCGTGCTGGCCCCGGTCGATCATGCCGAGCCGGCGCGGTTCCTCGTCACCGGCACAGGCCTGACCCACACGGGAAGTGCCGCCGCGCGCAACCAGATGCATGTTCTGACCCATGGCGAGGGTGCGGCGGAATCCGACTCCCTCAAGATTTTCCGCATGGGGCTGGAGGGCGGCAAGCCTGGCGCTGGCAAGATCGGCATCCAGCCGGAGTGGTTCTTCAAGGGTGTCGGCACCTGCGTGGTGCCGCCCGGCGCGCCGCTGCCGATGCCCGCATTCGCCAAGGCCGGAGCCGAGGAAGCCGAGATCGTCGGGCTTTATCTGAACGGGCCGGACGGCCATCCCTATCGCATCGGCTACGCGCTCGGAAACGAATATTCCGACCATGTGACAGAGGGCGAGAACTACCTCTATCTCGCTCATTCCAAGCTGCGCTCATGCTCGATCGGTCCCGAACTGCTGATCGGCGATCTGCCGAACGAAGTACGCGGCCATTCCCGCATCACGCGCAACGGCGCCGTCATCTGGGAGCAGGAATTCCTGTCGGGCGAGGCGCACATGTCGCACTCGATCGCCAATCTCGAACACTACCATTTCCGCTACCCGATGCATCGCCGGCCAGGCGACCTGCACGCCTATTTCTTCGGCGCGGCGGTGATGAGCTACGCCTCCGGCGTCCAGACGGCTTCCGGCGACGAGTATGAAATCCAGGCACCGACATTCGGCAAACCACTGCGCAACCGGATGGAAAAGGTGTCGGACGAGGGACTGGTCACCGTCACCCAGCTGTGAGGGCAAAGGTCCGAAGACTGCGGTTCACGACAACGATAATGGGAGAATGACAATGGGACTGAAGAGACTGTTTCTCAAAATGGCTACGATCGGCCTGGGCATCGGTCTGATGACCTCGGCAGCACTTGCGGCAAACCTTCGTGTTCTGGCCTGGGACGGCTATGCGGACGCGGATTGGGTCAAGGACTTCACCGCCAAGACCGGCATCGGCGTCGACGTTGTCTTCATCGGCAGCGATGACGAGATCTGGGCCAAGATCAAGGGCAGCGAAGGGCAGGACTTCGACGTCTTCGCCGTCAACACCGCCCAGTTGCAACGCTACATCAAGGCCGATCTCGTATCGCCGATCGATGTGGCAAAGCTCCCCAACCAGAAAGAGGTGCTGCCGCGCTTCCGTGACCTGACCGCGGTCAGCGGCGTCACCAAGGACGGCAAGGTCTACGGCATCCCGTTCTGCTTCGACTCGATCGGCCTGATCTACGACACCGACAAGGTGAAGCCCGCGCCGACATCGATGTCGGTCCTGTGGGACCCGGCTTACAAGGGCAAGGTCCTTGCCTATGACAATGGCGAGCACAATTTCTCGTTCACCGCGCTGACCCTCGGCTACAAGGATCCGTTCAACCTCAACGAAGAGCAGATGGCGGCGGTCAAGGCCAAGCTGGTTGAGCTGAAGCGCAACGTGTTGAGCTTCTACACCACCGCCGACGAAGCCCAGCAGATCTTCCAGAACAACGACGTTGCGCTGATCTGGGCCAACTACGGCCAGCAGCAGGTCAAGGCGCTCCAGAAGGTCGGCGCCCATGTCGCCTATGTCAATCCGAGCGAAGGCGCGCTTGCCTGGCTCGACAATTGGGTCATTTCCAAGGGCGTCCGCGACAACGATGCCGCCGAGAAATGGATCAACTTCATGCTGAGCAAACAGGTCAGCGGCACGCTGTCCGAGCGCACCGGCTTCGGCAACACCGTGACAGAATCCAGCAGCGCCGGCGGCAACGACAAGCTGGTCTGGCTGAACAATGTCGAGGACCCGCTGAAGCGTTCGGACATGTGGAACGAGGTCAAGGCCACGCCCTGATCCCTGGCATTCGAAGGACCCGGCGGTTCGGGCGTTCCGGACCGCCGAAAAGCGCACGTCGAGAGTATCCAATGAACCAGAACACCGACCTGCTCACGCTACGGTCCGTCTCGAAATCCTACGGCACGGTTCCCGTGCTGCACGACATCGACCTTTCGATCAAGGACGGCGAGTTCCTCACCGTCCTTGGACCATCCGGCTCGGGCAAGACCACCGTGCTGCGGCTCATCGGCGGTCTGGAGCCGCTGACAGCAGGCGAAATCCGGCTCGACGGCCAGGACATCAGCCGCATGCCGATCAACCGGCGGCCGTTCAACACCGTGTTTCAGGACTATGCGCTGTTCCCGCACCTGACCGTTTCCGGCAATGTCGGCTATGGCCTCTCGGTTCGCCATGTGCCGCGCAAGGAGATTGCCGGCCGCGTCGCGCAAGCCCTGGATCTGGTACAGCTCGGGCTCTTTGCCGATCGCTTTCCGGCACAGCTTTCCGGCGGCCAACGTCAGCGCGTGGCGCTGGCGCGCGCCTTGATCTGCCAGCCGCGCCTCATCCTGCTCGATGAGCCGCTGGCGGCGCTCGATCTCGAATTGCGCCGGCAGATGCAGGAGTTCCTGAAGTCCATCCAGCGCGAGATCAAGACCACCTTCCTGTTCGTCACCCACGACCAGGAAGAGGCCATCGGCATGGCCGACCGCATCTGCGTCATGCAGGCCGGCCATATCCGCCAGCTCGGCACGCCGCATGAGCTCTACTACAAGCCCAATTGCGAGTTCGTGGCGCGCTTCTTCGGCGAGAACAACCTCGTCGCCGGAACGCTTGGACCGGTGCAGGGCGAGTTGCGCTCCATCGACACGGTGCTCGGACGGCTGGTCTGCTCGATTGCCGGGCAGCCTCATCTGAAGGCTGCGGCGAACGGCGCCAAGGCCTTCGCCGCGTTTCGTCCCGAAACCTTGCGCCTTGCCGGCACGCACGATGCCACCAACCACTTTACCGGTAAGATCGCCGATCTGGCCTTTGCCGGTTCGTCGACCGTCGCCACGGTTGTTGCGGGAGAGGGGGTAGCTGCACCGCGCCTGCGCCTGCGCTTCCCAAGCCAGGTCCACGGCAGCGCCTTGAAATCCGGCGAGACGGTGGCGCTTTCCTTTGCGCCGCATGAAGGCCATCTGGTGCTGGCATGAGCGGATCAGGCTCGATGCAGACTTCCGAGCGGCGAGCGTCGCTGCTGGTGACGGTGCTGGCTTTCGCCATGCCGGTCGTCTTCGTCCTGGTGCCGCTGGTGATCTTCCTCGGCTACAGTTTCTTCAGCGTCGACCAGGGCACGATCGTCCATACCCCGACGCTCGGCAACTATGTTCGCTTCTTCACCGATCCCGTCTTCTTCAAGGTGTTCTGGAACACCATCGTGCTGTGTCTTTCGGTGGCGGCGATCTGCATCCTGCTCGCCTATCCCGCCGCCTATTTCCTGACGACGCTGAAAGGGCGTTGGCGCTATGCGTTGCTGATGCTTTTGCTCGTGCCGCTGCTGATGAGCTACGTCATCAAGATCTATGCCATCCGCAGCATCCTCGGCCTCAACGGCTTCCTCAACAAGGCGCTGGTTGGGCTTGGCATCCTGGAGCAGCCGTCGACGCTGTTCGTCTTCAACATGAACGCCATCCTGCTGACGCTGACGCTGTTGCTGATCCCCTTCGCCATCCTGCCGATCTTCCTCGCGCTTGAACGCATCCCGCAGGTCCTGCTGCGCGCATCCGACGATCTCGGCGCCACCGGCTTGCAGACCTTCCTGCGCATCACCTTGCCGCTCAGCCTGCCCGGCGTGGCCTCGGCGGCGAGCTTTGTCTTCGTGCTGGCTATCGGCGATTTCCTGACGCCGCAGATGGTCGGCGGCATCAGCGGCTTCACCTTCGGCCGCATCCTCTACAGCCAGTTCGGCACCGCCTATAACTGGCCATTCGGAGCCGCACTCTCAGTTGCCCTGGCTGCCGTGGTGATCGCGGCGATCCTTGTCGGCGAGCGCTTCGGGCGCAGCAGGGGGACTTCGGTATGACCGCATTGCCCCGCCTGTCCACGATCTTCCTGGCCGCGATCACCGCGTTGGTCGCGGTGCTGCTCTACAGCCCGCTGTTCGTTCCCATCGTGTCGTCGTTCTTCACCGTCTCGCATGGCGATGTCGACTGGTCGTCTCCGACGGTCGCAACCTATGTGTCGCTGGCCGAAAACCACGACATCCTCGCCGCCTTGCGCACCACGCTGATCGTCGGCGTCTGCACGGTCATCCTGTCCGTGGTCAGCGGCACGCTGCTGGCGCTCTACTATCACGGACGTCGCAGCGGACGCTCAGTGCTGCAGTTCATCATCTTCCTGCCGTTCCTGATGCCGCCCATCATCAGCGGCCTGGCGCTGCTGATCTTCTTCCGCGAGATCGGCCTCGAACGGTCGCTGCTGACCGTCATCATCGGCCATACGGTGTTCGTCCTGGCGATCGTCTACCGCACCGTGCTGATGCGCCTGCAGTCGATGAGCCGCACGCTGGTCGAGGCGTCCTACGATCTCGGCGCCACGGGCTGGCAAACCTTCTGGCGCATCATCCTGCCCAATTTGTCGAGCGCGATGGTTGGCGGCGCCATCCTGGCCTTCGCCCTGTCCTTCGACGAGACCATGATCACCATCCTGGTCACCGGTACGCAGAGCACATTGCCGGTCAGGCTGTGGGCGATGATGCGGCTCGGTTTCTCGCCGGACATCAATGCACTGGTGGCGCTGATCCTGATGTTCACCGTGCTGCTGTGCGTGCTGGCCGCCCGCTTCCTCATTCCCAGGCAAGTCGCCACGCAACGCAACTGACCGGCTCAGCTTGCCGTGGCGAACTCCCGGTTGCGGTCCATCAACTCACGGACGAAAGCCTGGACGAGGCTGCGTGTCTCGTCGGCCTTGCGGTAGGCCAGCAGATGGCGCGAGGAGAAGGTGTATGATCCCGGCTTGATCGCCCGCAAGTCACCGGCCTCGACCCATGACGATGCATAGTGGGCGGGCAGGAAACCGATGAAGTTCTGTGACAGGATCAGCATCAACTGCGCTTCCATGTCGATGACCGCCGCGCTCGCCTTCGGATGCCCGACCAGATAGAGGTCGTCGAAGTACCGATAGCTGCGCACCGAAAACCGCGCCGCGTCGACGGCGCTCTGGTCGATCCTTGAATCGGGCATGGCGAAGAGCGGGTGGTGCCGGCCGCAGTAGAGAAAATGCGGCTCGCCGCAATAGTCCCGGTAGACGACGCCCGGCGCCTTCTGCGATAGCGGCCCGATGACGACGTCGCGGTCGCCATCGGCAACCTGCTGTTCGAGCTCGGACGGCGTGCCCAGCGACAGGTCTATGAAAACATCGGAATCGGGGCCCATGAAGCGGTTGAGGGCGTGCTGGATGCCCAATTCCCTGCTCGTGAAAACGCCGTCCGACGTACCTATGCGCAGCCGGCCGGACAGGTTGCCGCTGGCAGCGCTGATGCGATGGCCGAAATCGTCGAGATCACGAAACAGTTTTTGCGCGGCGTCGTAGGTTGCCTGCCCGACCTCAGTGAGGCGGAACTGCTTGCGTCCACGATGACAAAGCTGCGCCCCGATGCGCTTCTCCAGCTCCGCAAGATGCGTGCTGAGGGTCGGCTGCGACAGGTTCAGCGTGATCTGCGCGTCGGCAAAACCGCCTGAATCGGCCAGAGCCACGAAGACGCGCAGGAGACGGATATCGATGTTGTCGAGCCGGCGCATGCCTGCCTCCCAATGATACATCGACATTATTCGATGTAAAATTTGAAATAAACTCATTTACATCAATGTTGAAAATCGCGAGCTTGGCGCAACAAAAAAGGGGAACAATCATGAAACCAACGGTCGCAACCGCGCTGTCCGCGGTCCTTCTGCTCGCCAGCTCGCAGTTCGCCTTCAGCGCCGACCAGATCCGCATCCTTGCGCCGACATGGCTGGGATTCGCGCCTGTCCACATCGCCAGCGATCTCGGCTGCTTCACCGCCAAGGGCCTCGACGTCAGCATCAAGTTCGAGGACGACCTGACCAACGTCATGGCGGCCATGGCGCGCGGCGACATCGAGATGCAGATGCGCTCCGTCGGCGAATATCAGGGCAGGCCGCGCGATGCGTCGACGCCTGGCATCATCATCGGCACCATCGATGAATCCGTTGGCGGTGACGGCGTCATCACCGACGACAAGATCAAGTCGGTCGCCGACCTCAAGGGCAAGGTCGTCGCGGCCGAGCCCAACATTCCCTCACGCCTGCTGCTGCAGATGGAACTCAAGCAGGCCGGCCTGTCGCTGAAGGATCTTCAGATCAAGGACATCGCCACGGCCGATACCGGCGCGGTTTTCGTCGATCCGTCGATTGCCGCGATCGCGACCTATGAACCGTTCATGTCGCAGGCGATCAAGGCGTCGACCCGTACGGGCGCCCGCATGCTGATCTCGTCCAAGGATCATCGCGGCATCATCATCGACGCGATCATCGCCCGCAACGACGACTTCAAGGCCAACCCGGACAAATACGTCAAATTCCTCGGCTGCATCTATGACGCCGTCGATTTCATCAAGGCCGAGCCTCAGAAATTCGCCGACATGGCCTCCAAGCACTTCGGCCTGACGCCGGCCGAAGTGACGGATATCGTCAACTCCAGCCTGTCCTACACGACGCTCGCGGAATCGCAGGCCTACATGGGCAAGGCCGGCGAAAAGGGCACGCTGCACGGCATTTTCGACACGGTCATGGAGCTCAACCTGGAGAACGGCGCCGCCGACAACAAGCTGGTGGCGGCCGACCAGATCGACAATTCGGCGATCAACAAGATCCCGGCAAAATAACGGTCAAGCCGACCGTGCGGCAGCCTCTTGGCTGCTGCCGGCAGCCATGTCATTGCGGCTCGCCGTCGGTGACGGTCGTTCTCTAGATCATCCGGGGATACCGATTTGTTCAGCAGCCTGTTTGTTTTCCGCGGCCGCGCGTCGCCGATGGCGGAGTTCGCCGTCAGTGTCGGGGCGGCTGTTCTCGTCGTTGCCCTGTGGGAACTGGCGGCACGCGCGGGCATCATCGCGCCGCAGTTCCTGCCGTCGCCAAGCCGCGTCATCGTCGCCCTGTGGACGATGCTGACCGAGCAGAACCTGTTATGGCATGTCGGGGTTTCGACCCTCCGCGTCTGGATCGCCTTCCTGCTCGCCGCCGTCATGGCGATCCCGATCGGCATCATGATGAGCAGCTACCGCATCGTCGGTGCGGCCCTGGAACCGATGATCGATTTCATCCGCTACCTGCCGGTTCCCGCGCTCGTGCCGCTGTCCATCATCTGGTTCGGCGTCGGCGAGGAGACCAAGATCTTCCTGCTCTGGCTGGGCACGTTCTTCCAGCTCGTGCTGCTCGTGGCCGACGACATGCGCCGCGTGCCGCAAGAGTTCGTCGAGGTCGCCCGCACCGTCGGCGCCAATTCGCGGCAGGTGATGGTCGATGTGGCCTTGCGCTGGATGGGGCCGACGCTGCTCGACAATCTTCGGATCACGCTCGGCTGGTGCTGGACCTATCTGATCATCGCCGAGATCGTCGCCGCCGATTCCGGCATCGGCTATGTGATCTGGACGGCGCGTCGCTTCGTCAAGACGCCCGAAGTCATGGCCGGCGTCGTCGTCATCGGCCTGATCGGCCTTGTCACCGACCAGCTGCTTCGCCTGCTTCACCGCCGGCTGTTCCGGTATCTGTGAGGGGCATGACAATGACCGGATATGTTCAATTCGTTGACACGGCGAAATCCTTCGGCCCCGTCAATGTCGTGCGCAAGACCAGCCTCGGCCTCGACCGTAATTCGCTGGTCGTCTTCCTCGGTCCATCGGGCTGCGGCAAGACCACATTGATGCGGATGGTCGGCGGCCTTGACGAGCCGAGTTCTGGCTCGATCCTGCTCGGCGGGGAAAAGGTCGTCAGGCCTGACCGGCGGCGCGGCATGGTGTTCCAGTCCTATTCGTCCTTCCCCTGGCTGACGGTGGAAAAGAACATCGCCTTCGGCATGCGCTACAGGAAGGATCTCGATGCGGCGCAAAAGGCCGAGCGTATCCATCACTATCTCGACCTGTTCGGTCTCGCCGACTTCGCCGGCTCCTATCCGAACCGGATCTCGGGCGGCATGCGCCAGCGCGTTGCCATAGCGCGCACGCTGGCCGCTGGTTCCGATGTGTTGCTGATGGACGAGCCCTTCGGCGCGCTCGACGCGCTGACCCGCGAGCGCCTTCAGGTCGAGCTGCGGCAGATTCAGATCCGCGAGGAAAAGACCGTCATCTTCGTCACCCATGATGTCGAGGAAGCGGTGTTCCTGGCCGACCGGATCATCCTGTTTTCGCGCCGGCCGGCCTCGGTTGTCGCCGACATCGATGTGGCGGCCGAGCTTGGCCCGGACCGGCCGCTGGAAATCCGCGAAACCCAGAAATTCTTCGAGCTGCGCAACAAGGTGCTGCACCTCATCCGCAACGAAACCGGAGTGGTCGTGTGAGCCTCTCCCTGTCCGGAAAGACGGTTGTGATCACCGGGGCGAGCCGGGGCATCGGGCTCGGCATCGCCAGGGAGTTCGCGCAGGCCGGCGCCAGCCTGCATCTGATCGCGAACGACAAAGCCGTGCACGAACGGGCGCGCGAGCTGGACGCCACCAGCGCGGAGGCCGACATTGCCGACCGCGCGGCTGTCGCGGAAGCGCTCGATCCGGTCGCCCGCATCGACGTTCTCATCAACAATGCCGGCCTTGAGCTGATGACGCCGATCACCGACAGCGGCGACGATAATGAGGCCGCCTTCCGGCGCATCATCGAGATCAACATCATCGGCACGGCACTGGTCACCGCGCGCGCTCTGCCGCGCATGCGGGCCGGCGCCTCGATCATCAACACCGCGTCGATCTGGGGCCGTGTCGCCGAAGCCCGCTTCGGCGCCTATGTCGCGTCCAAGCACGCCATCATTGGTCTGACCAAGACCTGGGCCAAGGAGCTTGGACCCAAAGGCATCCGCGTCAACGCCGTCTGTCCCGGCTGGGTCCGCACCGAGGCATCGATGCGCTCGCTCGGCCGCATGGCCGAGCAGGGTGATGTCAGCGAGGCGGCCCTGCTCGAGGATATCGTCGGCGCGCAGGCCTTGCCGGGCCTGATGGAACCGGCCGACATGGCCGGCACCTATCTTTTCCTGGCATCGGACCTCGCGGCCAACATCACCGGGCAGTCGCTCGGCGTCGACAGGGGAGAAGTGCCTTGGTAGTCCCGCTCCACGGAAAACGCGCTCTGGTCACAGGCGCAGCCAGCGGCATCGGCCGCGCCACCGCGCTAGCCTTGCGGGAGGCGGGCGCCACCGTTCTTGGTCTCGACCTGAAAGCGTCCGAAAGCGATATCCCGATTCTTGCCTGCGACCTCGCCAGCGAAGCCGACATCATCGCCGCAGTCGGGCACGGGGCGGAGCGGATCGGCGGTTACGACATCCTCGTCAACAATGCCGGCATTCTCCAGGAAGCGTCGCTTGATGCGATTTCACTCGATCATGTCGACCGCATGTTCGCGGTCAATGTGCGCGGCGCCATCCTTGTGGCGCGCGAAGTCCTGCCGCATCTTCCCGATGGCGGCCGCATTATCAACATCGCCTCGGAACTTGCCTATCTCGGTCGTGCCGGTGCCTCGGTCTATTGCGCGACCAAGGCGGCACTGCTTGGCCTGACCCGCTCCTGGGCACGCGAGCTCGCACCTCGCATCCTCGTCAACGCCGTGGCGCCTGGGCCGACCGACACGCCCCTTCTCGGTTTCGAGGCGCTGACCGAGAGCCAGCGTGCGCTGGAAACGACACATCCGTTGGGGCGGATCGGTCGGCCGGAAGAAATCGCCTCAGCGGTGGTTTTCCTGGCCGGCCCAGGCGCCACCTTCTTCACCGGACAATGCCTGGGCGCCAATGGTGGCGCGGCGATGCTTTGAGATGAGATGATCATGAAAGACAGGGTTTTCCTCGCTGAACTGCCGTGGCCGGAAGCAGAGAGGCGGATCGCCGCCGGCGCTCCGGTCATCCTGCCGCTCGGCGCGACCGAGCAGCACGGCCACCACATGGCGATGAATGTCGATGTCGTCATTCCCACCGCCATCGCCGAGACCGTGGCGAGGGAGGTTGGCGGCCTCGTCGCGCCGACCATCGCCTACGGCAACCGCTCGCAGCCAAGGACAGGCGGCGGCCCGGCCTTTCCCGGCACGATCAACATCACGGCGCACACGTTCTCGCTCATCGTCAAGGATGTGATCTGCGACCTCTATCGCCAGAAGGTCCGGCGCATCGTCGTGCTCAACGGCCACTACGAAAACATCGGCCCGTCGATCGAGGGCATCGAACTGGCGCTCGACGCCATTGGCCGCGAGCGTGCGACGGATCTGACCATCCTGCGCATCGACCATTGGGAGATGGTGCGCACAGAGACGCTGGCGAAAGTGTTCCCCGATGGCTACCCCGGGATCGAGCTCGAGCATGCCAGCGTGATCGAGACATCGATGATGCTGGCGCTGCGCCCCGAGCTCGTCGACCTCGCCAAGGCGTTGCATGACGGCCCCGCGCAATTCAAGCCCTATGATCGCTATCCAAGGCCCGCCGAGGAAGTGCCGCCCTCCGGCGTCCTCTCGCTGACCGAGGGCTCATCGGCGCAAAAGGGCCGATGGCTGCTCGACGACTGCGAGACGCGGATCGCTGAAATCGTCAAACGTGAATTCTTCTGAGGTGCCGACAGCCATGAGCAGCAATTTCTTCCAGCCGGTCGATGCCTCGGCCGTTCCCCGCTTCGCCGGGCTTTCGACCTTCATGCGGCTGCCGGCGGTGGCGAGTGCCGAGGGGCTCGACATCGCCCTTGTCGGCATACCGTGGGATGGCGGCACGACCAACCGCGCCGGCGCGCGCCACGGCCCACGCGAAATCCGCAACCAGTCGAGCCTGATGCGGCGCGCCCACCACGTCTCGGGCATCGAGCCGTTCAGCATCGCCAATGTCGCCGATGTCGGCGATCTCTCGGTCAATCCGATCAACCTCCTGGACGGATTGAAGCGCATCGAGGACGGCATTGCAGCGATCGTCGCGGCGGGCGCCATTCCGCTTTCCGCTGGCGGCGATCACCTGACGACGCTGCCGGTACTGCGCGCCGTCGCCAGGGATAGGCCGGTCGGCATGATCCATTTCGACGCGCATTCCGACACCAATGACAGCTACTTCGGCGACAATCCCTACACGCATGGCACGCCGTTCCGCCGTGCCATCGAAGAAGGACTGCTCGATCCGAAGCGCGTGGTTCAGATCGGTATTCGTGGTTCGATCTATGAACCAGGCGAACATGACTGGGCGGTCGCCCAGGGCATCCGCATCATCTACATGGAGGAGTTCGTCCGGCGGGGCGCGGCCAGCGTCATGGAAGAGGCGCGAGCCATCGCCGGCAGCGGTCCCACCTACGTGACATTCGACATTGACTGCATCGACCCGTCGATGGCGCCGGGCACCGGGACGCCCGAGCTCGGTGGCTTCACCACCCGCGAAGCGCAGGAAATGGTCCGCCTTCTCGATGGATTGAACATTGTCGGCGCCGATGTGGTGGAAGTGGCGCCGCCATTCGATCTCGCCGGCATGACGGCATTGGCGGGGGCGACGATGATGTTCGAACTGCTGTGCGTGATGGCCAGGGCCGTCGCGGAGCGCAGAAGCCAGGCCTGATCGTTGCGATCAGGCGAAGGCGATCCTGATCGTTCCGTGTGGGCCGAAATCGGCGACGATTGCGTCGCCGTGGTGCGCCTCCACCGGGCGCACGAAGGAGCCGGACAGCACGACCTGTCCGGCTGAAATCCGCATGCCATATTGGTGCAGCCGGTTGGCCAGCCAGACGATGCCCTTGGCCGGATGGTCGAGCACGCCGGCGCCAAGGCCGGTTTCCTCCACCTCGCCATTGCGCGACACGATGGCGCCGATCCAGCGCAAATCGGCATCGCGCGGGCCGCTGCGGCGCCCTCCGACGACGATGCCGGCATTGGCGGCATTGTCGGAGATCGTGTCGAAGAAGGTGCGCGCCTTGCCGGTTTCCTTGTTCATCCGCTCTATGCGGGTGTCGAGGATTTCCAGCGCCGGCGTGATGTAGTCTGTGGCGTCCAGCACGTCGTCGATCGACACATCCGGCCCTGACAGCGGCGCCTTCATGACGAAGGCGATCTCGGCCTCGATGCGCGGCTGGATGAAGCGGTCGGCCGGAACCGTGCCGCCATCGCCAAAAAACATGTCGTCGAACAGCACGCCGGAATCCGGAATGTCGATGTTGAGTGCCGACTGCATCGCCTTGGACGTCAGGCCGATCTTCCAGCCCTTGATCGTCAGGCCCGATGCTGCCTTCCTCTTCACCAGTGCCACTTGTACCCGGTAGGCGTCGTCCATCGTTGCACCGGGAAAGTCGAGGCTGAGCAGCCTGATCTGGCGGCGATTGCGCTCTGCCTCGAACAGTCTGGTCGCCGCGTCCTCGACCTGGGTCTCCGTCATCATCGGCCGCTTCCTTCGTCGACAACGCCGTTCCTGAGCAGGCCGATGCCGTCGGCCTCGACCTCGATGACGTCGCCGGGCTTCAGCCAGACTGGCGGATCGAAGCGCGCGCCGGCGCCGGTCGGCGTCCCGGTGACGATGATGTCGCCGGGCACCAGCGTGGTGAAGGTCGAGACATAATTGATGATCTTGCGGAACGAAAAGATCATGCGGCTGGTACGGTCCTGCTGCCGGACCTCGCCATTGACGCGGGTGGTGAGCGCGATATCGGCGATCTGCGCCTCGTCGGTGAACGGCACCAGCCACGGTCCGATCGAGCCGGTGCGGTCAAAATTCTTGCCCTGGGTGACGTTGAACTTGGCATGGCGCACCCAGTCGCGGATGGTGCCTTCGTTGCAGAGCGACAGTGCCGCGATATGGCTGAGCGCGTCGGCCTCAGTGATGCGCCTGCCTGCCTTGCCGACGACGATGACGACCTCGCCCTCATAGTCGAGCTGCGGCGATTCCGGTGGCCGCACCAGCGGCGCGCCATGGCCGACGAACGAACGCGGAAAGCGGATGAACAGCGACGGGTTGGAGGGAGCCGCCTGTCCGTCCTTGTACTCCTCGTTGCGGTCCGGATAGTTGACGCCGACGCAGATGATTTTTTCCGGGGAGGGGATCGGTATCTCGTAGGCGATATCGTCGAGCGAGAAATCGGCCGCGAAGGCGTCGGCCTCCTCCGCCAGGCGCCGCAGTGCGCCAGCCTCGATCGCCTCTCGCAGAGTAGGCCATTGGCTGTGGCGCGCCGAAAGGTCGACGACGCCTGTTTCAGTGATCGCGCCGTAGCGCGTCTTGCCTCCGGCACTGAAGGTGGCGAGCCGCCCCTGTGTCGTCATGCTGATCTCCGCGTCTCTGCTGTCGAGTTCGTTGTCACGGCGCAACGATCGGCGAGGCCGCGAGGTCGGGCTGGCGCGGCTCGACGCCGGCGAAGGCGCTGCCTTCCTCGAACCAGCTCTTCGGCGCCGGCGCGCCCCACAGGGTCTGCCGCTGCGGGTCCTTGAGGTCCCATTTGATCGGCTCGAGGTCCGGATCGACCGTCTGGTAATCCGAGCAATAGATCTCGATGCGGTGGTTGTCGGGATCACGGACATAGAGGAAGAAGGCGTTGGAAATGCCATGCCGGCCGGGGCCGCGCTCGATGTTGCCGATGTAACCGGTGGTGGCCATCAGATCGAGCAGGTCGATGATGTTGAGCGGCGTCGGCACCCAGAAGGCGACGTGGTGCAGCCGCGGTCCGACACCGTTGGTGAAGGCGATGTCGTGGACGCCGCCCTTGCGGTGCGTCCATGCGGCCCACAGCTTTCCCGACACCGCATCTTCCGTGTACTCGGTGACGCGGAAGCCGAGCTCGTTGTAGAACGCCACGGATTCATCGACATTGGGCGAGAAGCAGTTGAAGTGGTCGATGCGCAGCGGCTTGACGCCCTTGTAGAGCGCATATTTCTGGTGGATCGGCGGCAGCCGGTCCATCTTCGAATAGAATTCCAGCGGAATGCCGTGCGGGTCGCGAGTGCGGAAGGTGCGCGACTGGTAGGGCCGTTCGACCCATTCCACCGGCAGGCCCTTGCCCTTGAAGAAATGCTCGGCCTTGTCGAGTTCCTCGTCGGAGAACACCTTGAAGCCGAGGTCGCGGGCTTCAGGCGCGGCACCCTTTCGCAGCACGATGCAGTGGTGGCCGCGTTCTTCCAGCGCGCGCAGATAGATGGCGCCGCTGGTCTCGTCGGTGACCTGTAAGCCCAGCGTGTCGACGTAGAAGGCGCGCGACCTGGCGAGGTCGGTGACCGCCAGTTCGACATGGCTGAGGCGCACGATGTTGAACGCCGGATAGAGGTTTGGTGTGGGCAGGGGCATGGGTGATGGCCTCCGGTCAGCCGCCGAGCTTCTGGATCGCGTGTGGCGCGGTCGCGAATGCGATGTTCTTGGTTTCCATGTAGAAATCGAACGACCAGCCGCCGCCGTCGCGGCCGATGCCCGAACTCTTGACGCCGCCGAATGGCGTCGGCAGATGCCGCACATTCTCGGAGTTGACCCAGATCATGCCGGCGTCCAGCGCGTCGGTGAAGCGGAACGCGCGGGTGACATCCGAGGTCCACAGATAGCCGGTCAGGCCGTAGCTGGTGGCGTTGGCCAGCTCCAGCGCCTCGGCCTCGTTCTTGAAGGCGATGGCGGTCAGCACCGGTCCGAAAATCTCTTCCTGGGCGATGCGCATCTTGTTGGTGGCGCCGACGAACAGCGTCGGGCTGACATAGCAGCCGGCACCCGGACCATCGAACTTGCCGCCGCCGGCAGCGACGACGGCGCCTTCCGACTTGCCGATCTCGATATAGGAAAGGACCTTTTCCTCGTGCACCGGGTGGATCAGCGGGCCGACCACGGTTTCCGGATCAAGCGGATGGCCGATCTTGATGCGCTTGGCTTTCTCGGCCACCAGGGCGGTGAACTTGTCATAGATGCCTTCCTCGACCAGCAGGCGCGAGGATGAAGTGCAGCGCTCGCCGTTCAGCGAATAGATCATGAAGACGGCGGCGTCCGCCGCGCGCTCCAGATCGGCATCGGCAAAGACGATCACCGGATTCTTGCCACCAAGCTCGAAATGCACGCGCTTCAGCGTGTCGGCGCCTTGCTTCATGATCATCGAGCCGGTGCGGCTTTCGCCGACGAAGCCGATCGCCTTGATGTCGGGATGCTCGGTCAAAGCCTTGCCGGCATCTTCGCCATGACCATTGACGAGGTTCCAGACGCCCTTGGGCAGGCCCGCCCCTTCGGCGATCTCGACCAGCAGCCGCGCCGTCAGCGGCGAGAACTCGGCCGGCTTGTGAACGACGGTGCAGCCAGCGGCGAGCGCCGGCGCGATCTTCCAGGTCGACAGCATGAACGGCGTGTTCCACGGTGTGATGATGCCAACCGGGCCGATCGGCACGCGGGTGGTCATGTTGACCTGGTTCGGAGCGCGGATCGTGCGGCCGTCGCGGGCTTCAGGCGCCCGGTCGCCATAGAAGCGAAAATTCTCTGCGCCGCGAAGCGCAGCCTTGGCCATGAACTTGAGCGACTGGCCGGTGTCCATGCATTCGACGAAGGCGATCTCCTCGGCACGCGCCACGATCGCGTCGGCGATCCCATGCAGCAGCGCCTTGCGCTTGTCTCCGGGCATCGCGGCCCAGTCTCGGAACGCTGCTTTCGCTGCCTTGGCGGCGCGGTCGATGTCCACGGCCTTGCCGCGCGCCACCTTGGCGATCGGCTTCAGGTCGACGGGCGACAGCGTCTCGAACGTCGAGCCGTCGGCGGCCGGCACGGTCTCGCCGCCGATCTGGTTAAGCACGCCCCCGGTCCTGAAGCGCTCAAGATAGGCCTCGGCCTTCCTCAGATTGTCGTCCAATGCCGCCATGGTGTTTTTCCTGTACTTACTTGCCGCGCAACCGCGGGTGGATGGCATTCTTCTTCCAGCTCAACTCGGCGTCGATCTCGCGGATCTCCAGCGACAGCGCGAAATGCGGCGTTGTGAAAAGCGCCGCGAGATACTCAGAGACAGCAGCGAAGATCATCTCGCCGGTGCGCTTCTTCTCCTCCGCGCTACGCCCTTTGCCGATGCGAAAATTCATGTCGATGAAGCCGTTCTCAGGCAGCAGGTCGGCGATTGCGTAGGCCTCGGCGCGAAAGGCGCGCACCCGCACCGCGCCCTGCTCGAACAGGCCGGTTTCGAGGATGGTTCGCGACACCAGCGTGCAAAGCCCGGCCATGTCGACGCAGGCGTCGAGATTGGCAGAATACTCGATGGTCATGTGCGGCAAGGTTTCCTCCGCCGGCGCTGCCGGTTCTTGTAATTAACATGTGAATTACATCATGATGGTGGAATGTCAAGCACCGTTCACTTGGTTTGAATACGCCTGCCGGAGCGGGATTGCCGCACCCGGCAAAATCGCGGATATAGCAGCGTCCGCCGCATTCTTAGTCATGCCTGTATCCGGCATCAGGGAATGCAGCTGAAACGTTCTTCGGAGGCCTGCTCTTGCTACCGCCCAGCACTCGTCGCTCCTTGCCGATGGCTCTTCTGCGCGCCCGCGAAGTGATCATGGCACACTTCCGGCCGATGCTCGCCCGGCACGATATCACCGAACAGCAATGGCGCGTGCTGCGCGTGCTGGCCGAGGCCGGCCCGCTCGAGGCAACCGAACTTGCCAATCGCGCCTCGATCCTGCCGCCGAGCCTCACCCGCATCATCAAGGCGATGGAGGAACGACAGTTCATCACCCGCAACAAGGTCAAGGATGATGGGCGCCGGGCGCTGCTGGCCATCAGTCCGGCCGGCGTAGCACTGATCGAGGATCTGTCGCCCGAGCGCGTCGCCATCTACGACGCGATCGAAAAGCGCTATGGCGCCGAACAGCACGAGCGCCTGCTCGACATGCTGGAAAGCCTTATTCAGTCGGAGACGACTACGGATTAGTTTTGACCGCTGCTCGCCCGTCGCAGGCTCCGGGCGTTCGTCACTCGAAAAGCCAAGCAATTGGCTTTTCGTCCGCTGCGCGGACCGTTCCTCACCCACCAAAACTGCCGAGCGCGCTTGGCTGCATGTAGTTGCGGCCGACATAGAGCAACGCCGCTTCTTCGCTGCCGTGGCGGATGTCGACGACGCGGCCGAACATCACATTGTGCGTGCCGACCTTGTTCACCGCGCCGATCTCGCAATCGAAGCTGACGATGGCGTCGAGAAGCGCCGGCATGCCGGACGGCATCGTCTGCCATCTGGCGGCACTGTAGCGCTCGGCCATGTCTCGGATCGCGCCCGCGAACTTGCCGGCGAGGTGCATGTGAAGCTGGGTCAACACGTTGACGCAGAAGCGCTTGTTGGCCAGGAACATGCCGGTCTGCGCGGAGCGTTCATTCATGCAGACAAGCAGCGTCGGTGGATCATCGGAAACGCTGCACATGGCGGTGGCGGTGAAGCCGCCGCGCCCGGCCGGACCGTCGGTGGTGACGATGTTGACCGGCGCGCAGACCCGCGCCATGGCCTCGCGGAATTCCAGCCTCGCGACCTGAACCTCCATGCCTCGGCCCTCAGCTTGCACTCGGCGGCAGCGGCGGCAACCAGGTGTCGCCGGTCCAGCCTGTCTCGTCATAGTCGGCCATGCAGGTGTCGACCAGTTCTTCCATCTGCTTCAGCCGGCCGCCGCGCTCGGCGCCCTTCAGCACCTGCAGCCGCACCTCTTCCGGGGCGCCGGCATAATTGAGCTCGTAGAGCGCATGGCGTCCGCCGAATTCGGTGCCGGTCGCGTCCCACAAGAGCTTCATGATCTTGATGCGCTCGACATGGCCCATGTCGTTGGAGCCGCGCACATATTGGGCGAGGTAGCGGTCGATTTCCGGGTTGGCGAAATCCTTCACCGAGGAGGGCAGGTAGATCAGGCCAGACGCGATCACCCGGCGTACCGTGTCGATGACGCGCGGATAGGCTTCCGACATGAAGGTGCGATAGGCGAGCGCGGCCTCGAGGTTGGGCAGCACGGCGCCATCGGCCCAGGGGATGGGGTTGTGCGCCATGGCGTTGGAAAAGCTCCAGAACATGTGGCGCAGCGCGATCACCTCGCCAAGTGCGGCCTGGTTGCCGCGAAACGCGTCGCCGCCGGTGGCCCGTAGCGCCTTGGCGAGAAGGCCGGCTAGAAAATCGAGCTTGACGGAAAAGCGTGTGCAGCCCTGGAAGCAATAACCGTGCATGAAGCCGGACGCCGGATGGAACGACAGGATCTTCTGCGCATCGCGCAGCACCAGCACGTCCTCCCAGGGGATGAAGACGTTGTCGAGCACCAGGATCGCGTCGTTCTCGTCGAAGCGCGACGACAGCGGGTAGTCGAAGGGTGTTCCCACCGTGTTGGCTGTCTGCTCGTAGGAAACACGGCAGAACATCTTTATCCCCGGCTTATTCATCGGCACGATGAACATCACCGATAGCGATGGGTCTTCCGTAACCGTCGCCGAACTCTGCGCCAGGAAATTGTAGTGGGTCAGCGCCGACGACGTCGCCACCACCTTGGCACCGGAGACCCAGATGCCGGCGTCGCTCTCCTTGGTGATGTGCACGAACACGTCCTTCACCTGCTCGGCCGGCTTGTGGCGGTCGATGGGCGGGTTGACGATGGCATGGTTCATGAACAGCACGGCTTCCTGCGCTCTGCTGTGCCAGGCCCGCGCATTGTCCTTGAAGGGGCCGTACCACTCGGCATTGGCGCCGAGCGTGTTCATCAGCGCCGCCTTGTAATCAGGCGTGCGCCCCATCCATCCGTAGGACATGCGCGACCAGTCCGCGATCGCCGCCTGCTGCGCAACAAGGTCGCTGGAAGACTTGGCGACGCGAAAATACTTGTGCGTGTAGCCGCCCGACCCGGTATCCGTCGGGGAGGTGAGCGCCGCCTGTCGCGCCGGGTCGTGCAGCGCGTCATACAGGCGGGCAAGCGAGCGCGCCGAATTGCGCATCGCCGGGTGCGTGGTCACATCGGCGACCCGCTCGCCGTTGATGTAGACCTCGCGCCCGTCGCGCAGGCTGTGCAGATATTCTTCACCAGTAAACGGCCGCGTCTTGTCGGCCCGGAAATCTTCCGATCGCATCATCATCCTCCCTGGATGCCCAGACAGTAGCCCGCCACGCCACAATGGTTTATGGACGAAAAGCCAAAACAGCTTGGACTTTTTCCGGAGGATCATGAGCAAGACAGCCATCCCGGAATTCTTCGTCTATGGCGAGCCGGCGCAAGCTCTCGACGTGGGCTTCCTGCATGTCGAGACCGTTCTGGCGCGCGCGTCCGTACATCGCGGCCAGGTTCAGGCGCACAAACATCCGCAAATGGCGCAGATCACCTTCTGGATCAGCGGCAGCGGCACGTACCGGATCGAGGACGAGACCTGGAGTTTTTCGGCGCCAACGGTGAGTTTCATGCCGAGCGGCGTGGTGCACGGCTTCTCCATCGAGCCTGGCACCGACGCCATCGTGATTTCCATCGCGGATGCCGCGCTGGGCGGGGTCGCCGAGCATTCCCTGCTGCCGCTCGACCAGCCGGTCTTCGTCACCGGTCGCGGCGAAGCCACCCTTTGGGACAAGCTCGCAGGCATTATCGGCATGATCCAGTCGGAATATGCCGAAGCATTGCCCGGCTTGGAGAAAATCCTGCCGCCGCTGATTGCCGTGGCGCTGTCGGGGATTGCTCGCCTTGATGCCGACTCCCATTCCGTGGCCGTGCCGACGGCAGTGGCGCTGGCTGGCCGTTTGCGCCGGCTGATCGACCGGCATTTTCGCGACGACTGGCCAGTCGAACGCTATGTCGAGACACTCGGCACGACGCGCCATCTGCTCGACAAAGCCGCGCGGCAAGTCTTGGGAACAGGTGTTCGACAAGCGGTCAGCGAACGGAGGCTGATCGAGGCCAAGCGCCTGCTTCTGTTCACCGTGCGCCCGGTCGAGGACATCGCCTATGAGACGGGCTTCAATGACCCCGCCTATTTCTCGCGCTTCTTCCACGCTGCCGCTGGGATGTCGCCAGCGGCTTGGCGGCGGGAGAGGCTGGAGAAGGCAGTAGGCAGTAGGCAGTAGGCAGTAGGCAGTAGGCAGTAGGCAGTAGGCAGTAGGCAGTAGGCTCTTCTTTCCTTGCCCCTATTGCCTACTGCCTAATCCCTACCCCCTAGGCTGCCGCAGCAGCCACAAGCCCCGCATCGAGCCCTTCCGCGATCTTCGCCACATCAGCGGACGAGATGATCAGCGGTGGCGACAGGATGATGCCATTGCCGGAGACGCGCAGCATGACGCCGGCCGCATAGGCGGCGTCAGCGACGGCAGCCATCGTCTTCTTGTCGGCCGGCTTCTTGGTGGCGCGGTCGGAGACCAGTTCGAGCGCCGCCATCAATCCCTTGTAACGGACATCGCCGACCACCGCGTGCTTGGCCTTCAGCGCTTCCAGTGCCTTGCCCAGTTCGACGCCGCGCGCAGCGGCATTGTCATGCAGGGCCAGCCGCTTCGTCTCGGCCAGTGCCGCCAGCCCGGCCGCGCAGCCGACCGGGTGGCCGGAATAGGTATAGCCGTGGCCGATCGCGCCAAAACTGGTCTTGTCGGCTTCGAACACCTCGGCGACCTTGCCGCTGATCATCGTCGCGCCGAGCGGGAAATAGCCGGAGGTGATGGCCTTGGCGATGGTCATGAAATCCGGCTTCGTGCCGGAAAGACGCGAACCCGACCAGGCGCCGGTGCGGCCGAAGCCCGTCACCACTTCGTCGGCGATCAGCAGGATCTCGTGGCGGTCGCAGATGGCGCGCACCATCGGCATGAAGCTTTCGTGCGGAACGATGACGCCGCCAGCGCCAAGCACCGGCTCCATGATGAAGGCGGCGATGGTGTCGCCGCCCTGGAAGGCGATCTCGTCCTCGATCGCCCGCGCGCAGAGCTTGGCCAGCTTCGCAGGGTCAGTCTCGTCGAACGGGTTGCGGTAGGTCCAGGGTGCTGGCGTATGGAAGACGCCTGGCATCAGCGGCTCGTAGTTGCGACGGAAGTTGGCATTGCCGTTGACCGAGGCGCCGCCGAAATGCGTGCCGTGATAGCCTTTTTTGAGGGCCATGAATTTGGTCCGGTCACCCTGGCCCCGGATCTTCCAGTATTGCCGGGAAAGCCGCAGCGCCGTCTCCACCGAATCCGATCCGCCGGAGGTGAAGAAGGCCCTGACCATGCCCTCCGGCGCGAACCAGTCGCACAGCTCATAGGCAAGTTCGATCGACGGTCCGGTCGAGGTGCCGCGAAAGCCGGAATAATAGGGCAGGGCGTCGAGTTGGGTCGCCATCGCCTTCTTGATCGGGTCGCAGCTGTAACCAAGGTTGACGTTCCACAATCCGCCGACGGCGTCGAGCACGGTGCGCCCGTCGATATCGGTCACCGAGACCCCGTCGCCCTTCATGATGATCCTGGGCGGTGTCGCCCGCATCTCGGCCGGATGCGCCATCGGGTGCCAGATCGGCTTTGCATTGTTCTCGGTGAGGAAATTGATGTCGCGCATCAAGGGAACTCCGGTTTTCTGGATTATGAGATGGTAAGGCCGAAATGCGCCAGCGCCTCGGCATAGCTTCGCGCGGGCCGGGCTACGTCGAAATGCACGGTCAGCATTCCCGCCGCCACAGCGCCGTCGACATTGCGCTTCTGGTCGTCGACGAAGACGCAAGCCGCGGCCGGCAGCCCCAGCGCTTCGCTTGCCATTGCATAGGCGCGCGGATCGGGCTTGAGGATTTTCGTATAGGTCGCGTCGATGATGGTTTCGAACAGGGACAAAAGCGGCAGGCGTTCGCGGAATGCCTTGCCGTAGAACAGGTCGAGTTCATTGGAGAGGATGGCGAGCCGGATGCCAGCGGCGTGTGCCGCGCGGATCGCGCGATCGGCTTCCGGCCGCACCACGGCCTGCGGATCGGCGCCGCGTGCGCGCTGCACGAAGGTCGACATGTCGTCCCAGTCCTCGCCGACGAGACGCCCGACTTCCCGTGTGCGGCTCCGCCAATAGTCGCGCTCGCTGATCTCGTCGGCCTGCATCCTCAGCCACAGCGGATCGGACGCCGGCTCGAACGGTCCGCGCCAGTCGAGCGTGCCGGCGGGCAGCCCCAGCGCGCGTTCGGTGAGCGCATGCGTCTCGAACAGCGTGCGGGTGACGACGCCGCCGAAATCGAGCACCAACGCCTTGGGCTTCTGGTCGGTCATGCGGCTTTCCTGTCGCCGGGCACGCCTGGCGGAATGATGCCTTCGGCAACCCAGCGGTCGAAGATCTCCAGTGCCTTGGCGCTGAACTCTGCGTCATTGATGTGGCCAGCAATCTCGTGCAACTCGGCATTGGCGGGCACGCTGATGCGCATCTCCTGGATGAAAGCCAGGAGCGCTTCCGGTTCGTGCAGCGGCTCGCCATGCTGGTCCCATTGCTGGATGCCGCCGACAGGCAGGATGAAAGCCGTCGAACCCTTGGAAGCAGCCAGCTTGTCGCCGATGGCCCGCGCGATCGCCCTGCGCGTTTCACCATCGGACGTAACCGAGGCAAGCAGGCGATTGTGAGCGTGATACGGTCGCTCGGCAAAGCGGGCGGGCACCGCTTGCCATGTGGGAAAGTCGACCATGTCGATGGCGCCGGGAGCGACGATCTGGGGGATGGCCTGCCGTCCGGCATTCTCCAGCCGGTCGATGCCCGAATTCACCACCGAACCGGTGAGATGATTGGCGAGTTCCTGCAGGCTGAAATCCATGACCGCGACGAAACCGCGTTGTGCGGCGATCGCCTCCAGCGCCCGTCCGCCCATGCCGGTGGTGTGGAAGACGACGACTTCATAGCCGCGCCTCTCCAGTTCCGGCTTCAAGGTCACCATGTAATGCAGGCAGCTCTTGCCGAGCGAGCTCATGCCGACCATCGGCCGCACCGCATCGGGCTTGATCGCGGCGCTGGCGGCGCCGACGACCGCGCCGCAGGCTTGCGACAGCACTGCCTTGCAGGTGCTGTTCAGGCCATAGAGGCCGCCCGCCCACAGGATCATCATCAGATCGGTGGCGATCCGCTCCGGCGGTATCAGATGCGAAAAGGCAATGGTCGAGACGACGAATTTCGGCACGCCGAGCGGCAGCGTCAGGGCGACGTCAAGCGCGAGGTCGGTGCCCATCGTGCCGCCGAGCGCGATGAAGCCGTCGATTTCGCCCTTGTCGTAGAGGGAGCGGGCCAGCCGCGAGGCGCCCAGCGCCATCAGCGTCATCGCCGAATTCTCGTCACCGCTGCCGATGATCGCCTCGATGCTCGTATCCGCGGCCCTGGCCACGGCATGCCTGTCATGTGCCGGCCTGTATGGCGGGTCGCCGAGCACGCTGACATCCATCATGACGGCGATGCCGCCAACGGCCTCGATGCGCTCGCGCATGAACAGCAACTCGTCGGCCTTGGTATCGCCGGTGCCGATCACCAGGATTCGCCGTTTCTCCTCCACCGTCAGTCTCTCCCTGTAACCTGACAAACTATCACGAAGCGCGCTTGCGGGTCGGCAGGCCGCGCCGGCCGACAAGCTGCTCGCTGATGGTGCGCGCTGTCGCCATGACGCTCGCGCCATGGCGTTCGATGTCGCCCTTGTGAATCCGGGCGCGCGGCGCGGCGATCGCAATGGTGCCCATGGCCAGATCATCGGCGCCCAGGATCGGTGCGGCGACGCTCAGCACACCTTCCTCGTAGCCCTGCGAGCCGATCGAATAACCGCGAGCGCGTGCCGCGGCGACATGTTCGGCAAGCGCCATCGCGCTCGAAACGGTGAAAGGCGTGAAGGCCGGAAACGGCCCGCCGAGAATGGCGTTGCGGATACGATCCTCGGTGAAGGCCAGGAACGCGATGCCGGAAGCCGTTGCATGCATCGGCAGCAATTCGCCGAGCGGAACGCTGACGCGGTTGGCCTTGCTCGATTCGATGACATGGACGGAGATGAGGCCGCGCTTCGAATATTCGGACAGGTGCACCGTTTCGCCGGTCTCCGTGGCCAATGCCTCGACCATCGGTATAGCCGTTCGCAAGAACGGGAACTGCGCTTCGCGCATCATGGCCAGCCGGGCGACGCCGGCGCCCAGCCTGTAGAGGCGGGTGCCTTCATCCTGCTCCACCAGATCGTGTTCGATGAGCGAGATCAGCAGGCGGCGCGCCGTCGCCTTGTCGAATCCGGTGCGCTTGGCGAGATCGGCAAGCGCGATCTCGGGCTCGCCCTGGCCGAGCATTTCCAGCAGCGAAATGGCCTTGGCCACCGTGCTCATGCGTCCTTGATCCTCCCACAGATACTTAACGTGCGAATTAACTTGACAGGAGTTGGGTTCGTTTGCAAGTCTATATTCGAAATGTCGTTCCAAATAACGAAACGGTGATGGCCCACAGAAGGCCGAGGCATTTCAGGGACACTTGTTTCCGCAGCGCGGAATTTGGAGGGAGAAATGACGACAACAGTTGAAGTCGGCGAAGTGAACCGGCTGAGGAAGAACAGTCTTGGCGTCGGCGCCATCACCTTCATGGTGATTTCGGCGGCGGCTCCGCTCACGGCGGTGGCCGGCGGCACGCCGCTCGGCATGCTGATGGGCAACGGCGCGGGTTTTGCCGGCACCTATCTGATCGTGACTGTGTTGCTGCTCCTGTTCGCGGTCGGCTACGTCGCAATGTCGCGCCATGTCGGCAATGCCGGCGCCTTCTATGCTTTCGCCGCGCGCGGCCTGGGCGGCCTGGCCGGCGGCGCCACGGCGTTGATAGCCATCCTGTCCTATAATGCCATGCAGATCGGCGTCATGGGCCTGTTGGGTGCGGCGACCTCCGGGCTGTTCGCCGGCTGGGGCGTCAATCTGCCCTGGTGGGTGTGGAGTTTCATCGCCATCGCCGTCGTTGCCGTGCTCGGCTACCGACAGGTCGACCTGTCGGCCAAGATCCTGACGGTGCTGGTGCTGTGCGAATACGCGGTGGTGCTGATCCTCGACCTGACGATCCTCAAGACCGGCGGCGACAGCGGCTTGTCGGCTGCACCATTCAGTTGGAGCCAGATCACATCGGGCGCGCCCGCCATCGCCATCCTGTTCTGCTTTGCCGCGTTCATCGGCTTCGAGGCGACCACGATCTACGCCGAGGAAGCCCGTGACCCGAAGGTCACCATTCCGCGCGCGACCTACTTCTCCGTCCTGCTGATCGGCGTCTTCTACATGGTCACGGCCTGGCTGATGGCGGTCGGCGCCGGTGTCGACAAATTGCTGCCGGCGCTGCAGGGCCTGCAGGATCCGACGACCTTCCTGTTCGGCCTGTCCGACCGTTATGCCGGGACGCTGCTCACGCATGCGATGAGCATCCTGTTCGTGTCGAGCCTGTTTGCCGGCGTGCTGGCGTTCCACAATGCGGTTGCCCGCTACATCTACGTCTCGGGCCGCGAGAAGCTGCTGCCGCATTCGATCGGCGTGACGCACTCGGCGCACCAGAGCCCGCATGTCGCCTCGGTGATACAGAGCGTGCTGGCGGCCGTTGTCGTCGGCCTGTTCGCCGTGCTCGGCCTCGATCCGGTGCTGGCGCTGTTTTCCTGGCTGACCAATGTCGCGACGCTCGGCGTCATCGTCATGATGGCGGTCGCATCGCTCGCCGTGGTGATGTACTTCCGCGCCAACCCGTCGAAACAGGAGAATGCTCTGAAGACCACCATCCTGCCAGGGCTTACATTCATCGCCTTCGTCATCATCATCTATCTGATCGTGATCAATTTCGGCAGCCTTTCCGGGGCAGGCGGCTTCCTCGGCGTGTTCTTGCCGGGGCTGGTGCTGATCGCCGCGCTGGTCGGCCTGTTGCTGGCAGGCGCCTTGAAGAGCCGTGATCCTGTGGCCTTCGACAGCCTGGGCCTGCCCCTGAAGGATTGAACGAGGCCGTGGATTGAGAGGGCGGCGTGCAGCGCCGCCCTCTCATCGTGAAGGGAGTGGGGCCTTGAGCTTTGCCGAAAACATCACTGTCGAGGCGCTGGAAGCCGATCCGTACCCGATCTATGTCGAGCTCAGGCGTAGTGCGCCGGTCGCCTTCGTGCCCTCGGTCAATCTCTGGTTCGTCACCCGCTGGAAGGATGTCGAGTTCGTCGCGAAATCGCCCGACATCTTCTCCGCCGTCGTCGGCTCGTCACCCGTCGAGCGCTCCTTCGGCAAGCCGACGATCCTGACCACCGATGGCGAGACGCACAAGCAGCTGCGCCAGGGCGTTGACCCGAAATACCGGCCGCGCACCGTCGCCTCCTATGCCGGCGACCTCGTGCGATCGATCGCCGAGCCCTATCTCGACCGCATCGCAAAACAGGGTGCCGCTGAACTGATGGCCGACTATTTCGAACCGGTGTCGACGCTCAGCCTGGCGCGTTCGCTCGGTCTCGCCGACATCGACATGCCGACGCTGCGCCGCTGGTTCTACGGCCTTGCACAAGGCGCCATCAACTTCGAGAACGATCCGAAGCGGCAGGAGATCGCCGACGCCATCAGCGCCGAGGTCGGCGCCGCCATCCTGCCGACGCTGGAAAGGCTCATCCGCAAGCCCGACGATTGCGCGCTGTCGCACATGCTGCATGACGGCATGCCGGAAGGCAAAACTCGCCCGATCGATTTCCTGATGCCGAGTATCAAGGTCATCCTGCTCGGCGGCATGCAGGAGCCCGGACATGGCGCCGGTTCGATCCTGGCCGGCCTGCTCTCGCATCCCCAGCAATTGCGGCAAGTGCTCGACGACCCCGAGACCTTCGTTCCGAAAGCCGTCGATGAGGGTCTGCGCTGGGTGGCGCCGATCGGCACGCAGACGCGGCAGACGACAACAGCGGTCGAGCTTGGCGGCGCGACGATCCCGGCCGGCGCCCCGGTCGCCGCACTGGTCTCCTCGGCGAGCCGCGACGAGAGCCGCTTTGCCGATCCCGACCGCTTCGACATCAACCGCGACGAAGGCAACCACGCCGCCTTCGGTTTCGGCCATCATTTCTGTTCCGGCCGGTTTTTCGCGCGCGAGCAGATGTGCCTCGCGGTAAGGCTGCTGCTCGATCGATTCCCCGACCTCAGGCTGGTGCCCGGCAAGGAGCCGGTGTTCCGTGGCTGGGAGTTCCGGGCGCCAACCACATTGCATGTCAGTTTCGGAGCAAGTTCCCCATGATCAGTCAAAATGCCATCGACACGCTGCGCAAGGCGGAGATCGGCGCGCGCGGCCTGTTCATTGATGGCGCGCAGGCAGACGGTGCAAGCGGCGCCACTCTGCCGGTGATTTCGCCGATCGACGGCCGCGCCTTCGCCAGCATCGCCGACGGCAGTGCCGCCGATATCGACCGCGCCGTCAAATCGGCGCGCAAGGCGTTCGAGAAGGGCTCGTGGTCGCGGGCCGCCCCCGCCTTCCGCAAGAAGGTGCTGACCAAGCTCGCCGAGCTGGTCGAAAAGCATGTCGATGAACTGGCCGTGCTCGGCGTGCGCGACAACGGCACCGAGATCGGCATGGCCTACAAGGCCGAGCCGCTGTCGGCCGCAGGCACCATCCGCTACTACGCCGAGGCCATCGACAAGGTCTATGGCGAGATCGCGTCGACGGGCGAGAATGTGCTGGGACTCATCCACAAGGAGCCGCTCGGCGTCGTCGGCGCCATCGTGCCGTGGAATTTCCCGCTGATGATCTGCGCCTGGAAGATCGCACCCGCACTTGCCGCCGGCAACTGCGTGGTGGTCAAGCCGCCGGAGATCGCGTCGCTGACTCTGCTGCGGCTGGCGGAGCTGGCAGCCGAAGCCGGGCTTCCCGCTGGGGTGCTCAATGTCGTCACCGGCCGGGGCGCGGTCGCCGGCGAGGCGCTGGGCCTGCATATGGACGTCGACGCCATCGCCTTCACCGGTTCGGGGCCGGTCGGCCGGCGATTGCTCGAATACTCGGCGCGCTCCAATCTGAAGCGCGTCTTCCTCGAACTCGGCGGCAAGTCTCCCAACATCGTCTTTGCCGATGCGCCCGACCTGAAACAGGCCGCAATCGTCTCGGCCAACGGCATCTTCCGCAATTCCGGCCAGGTCTGCGTCGCCGGCTCGCGCCTGCTCGTCCAGTCGTCGGTCTATGACCGCTTCATGGACGAGCTTGTCTCGGCGACCACGCGGCTCAAGGTCGGTGACCCGCTCGATCTCGCGAGCGATGTCGGCGCGGTATCGAGTTCGCAACAACTGGACAAGAATCTTGGCTTCGTCGCCAAGGCAACCGAAGAAGGCGCAAGGCTGGTCACTGGCGGTGGACGGATCCTGGCGGAGACCGGCGGCAGCTACATGGCGCCGACGATTTTCGAGAATGTCACGCAAGGGATGCAGCTTGCGCAAGAAGAGGTGTTCGGGCCGGTGCTCGGCATCATGCGCTTCGGGACCGAAGAGGAAGCGGTGCGCCTTGCCAATTCGACCGTCTACGGGCTTGCCTCGGCGGTGTGGACCGCCAACCTTTCCACCGCGCATCGCATGGTGCGCGCCATCAATGCCGGCGTCGTCCACGTCAACACCTATGGCGGCGCCGACATCACCGTGCCGCTCGGCGGCGTCAAGCAGTCCGGCTTCGGCCGCGACAAGTCGCTGCATGCCCTGGACAAATACACCGACCTCAAGACGGCATGGATCGCGCTGGGGTAGCCCCTTGAGGAGAGGGTCGACAGCCGCCGAAGGCGGATGGACGGGTGGGGTCCGCGGCGACGCGCTCCTCGCTTCGCTCCGCAAGTGCCGTGAACAGCCCATGTGGTGGGCGATGTCCTCGGTCGACACGCCGCGCGCCAAGAGCCGGCGCCAAGGCCCTTGCGGTGAACATGCATTGACCTCTCAGACCCCCAGCGAGTAGCCGAGATCGCGCAACGGCAGTCGGCGCACGCGCTCTCCGGTGGCGGCGAAGATGGCGTTGCCAAGTGCTGGCGCCAGCGCAGGGAGGGCGGGTTCGCCCATGCCGGTCGGCGGGTTGTCCGACTGGATGAAATAGGGATCGATCGTCATTGGCGCGAAAGGCATGCGCAGGGGACCGAAGCTCCGCCAGTAGGGAACGGCCGTTCACATCTAAGGCATCGCTGCCGGCTGCCCCGAGCAATCGGTTAAGTGGAAGGATTATCGAAAACGGCTGAAATACGTCACGGCTCCCCGTTGAGCCTCGCGGAAATCACTCGCGCCGCGCTTGCGGCTGCCTGACCCTGGCTGGCCGCAATCGCGTCGTCGACGCGTGAAACCGGCGAGGCCACCGCCAGCGTTCCAAGCGGATAGCCATCCGCGCCAAGGATGGGCGCGGCGATGCTGTGCACGCCGTCCTCATAGCCCTGGGCGTTGCGCGAATAACCGCGCGATGCCGCAAGGCGTATCGCCTCCATAAGTCTGCCACGCGTCGTGACCGTATGCGTGGTGAACGCCTCCAGTGGCTTTTCGAGATAGGCCTCAACCGTCTCAGGGCGCGAGGAGCCGAGGAAGGCGATGCCGGACGCCGTGCCGTGCAGCGGCAGCACCTGCCCGACATCGACATTGACGCGGTTGGCCTTTGCGGAAAGCTCGACATGCACCGTCAGCAGAGCGCCGGCGCTGAATTCCGACAGGTGCACGGTTTCGCCGGTCTCGACGGAAAGCTTCCGCACGATCGGCGCGGCGACGCGGACAAAGGGAAAGTGCGCGTCGCGGATTCGGGCAAGCCGCGACAGGCCGGCGCCGAGGCGGTAGCGGCGGCTTGCCGGCTCCTGCTCGATGAGACGATGGCCGGCGAGCGACATGAGCAGCCGCCTGGCCGTGGCCTTGTCGAGACCGGCCTTGCGGGCAAGATCGGAGAGGCCGATTTCCGGTTCCGCCAGCGTGAACAGCTCCAGCAATGAAATCGCCTTGCCGACTGTGCTCATCCTGAATTCTCCGAGATAGTTCGCGTGTGAATTAACTTGACAGGGGATGATCTACCTTGCAGTCTGTCTATAACATACAAAATACTGGTTCAAATAATGAACCGAATTGGGAGCCATTTTTTTGCACCCCCAGATTTTATCGCGCCCATGAAGCGACGGCGCACAAGGGAGACTTTGGGCCGTGACGGCTGCCAGCAGACAAGACACGCATCCCGCAACAATCAGCGACCTGCTCGACCGCGAGCAGCAACGCTTCCGGCTGACGCATCCGCTTTCGGCGGCGGCCTGGGAGGAAGGCAAACGGCATTTCCTCTATGGCGCGCCATCGCACTGGATGCGCCGCTGGGCCGGCGGCTTCCCGGTCTACGCCGCCGAGGCGAAGGGCGCCCATATTCGAGACATAGACGGGCACGACTACATCGACTTCGCCCTTGGCGACACCGGCGGCATGTGCGGCCATGCGCCGGAGGCGGTGACCCGTGCTGCCGTGCGTCAGCTGCAGAACGGCACCACGATGATGCTGCCCACGCAGGACAGCCTGTGGGTCGGCGCCGAGTTGCACCGGCGTTTTGGGCTGCCCTATTGGACGTTCACCACCTCGGCGACCGACGCCAATCGTGGCGCCATTCGCATCGCCCGCATGATCACCGGCCGCGACAAGGTTCTGGTCTTCTCCGGCTGCTACCACGGCGGCGTCGAGGAGGCGCATGTCGAGATCCGCGACGGTCGCATCGGCATGCGCAACATGATCCATCCCAACGGCGTCGACCATTCCGCTGTCTCCAGGGTGGTCGAGTTCAATGACGTAGTGGCGCTCGAGGAGGCGCTTTCGCATAGCGACGTCGCCTGCGTGCTGACCGAGCCGCTGATGACGAATTTCGGCATGATCCCGGTCGCTGACGGCTTTCACGCCGCATTGCGCGAGATCACCCGCCGCACCGGCACCATGCTCATCATCGACGAGACGCACACGATCTCCAGCGGTCCCGGCGGTTATTCATCCGAGCATGGGCTGGAACCGGACATACTGGTGGCGGGCAAGGCCATCGCCGGCGGCATTCCGGCGGGCATCTTCGGCGTCTCGCAAGAGATCGCCGAGCGGTTGTGGGCGATCGTGCCGATGGTCAATCCACGCGTGCGCCAGTCGGCGCATCTCGGCATCGGCGGCACGCTGGCCGGCAACGCGCTCACCGTCGCCACCATGCGCGCGGTGCTGGAAGAGGTGCTGACGCCAGCCAATTTCGAAGTGATGATCGGCAATGCCTCGCGGCTGGCCGAGGCCGCGCGCACGATCATCGCCACCAACGGCCTGCCTTGGCACGTGACACAGATCGGCGCCCGCGCCGAAATCATGTTCATGCCGCATCCGCCGCGGAACGGCGCCGAAGTCATCGCCAGCCGGCGCGGCGATCTCGAGACGCTGCTGCATGCCTTCTACATGAACGAGGGAATTCTGGTGACGCCGTTCCACACCATGTTCCTGATGTGCCCGGCAACCACATCCGCCGACGTCGACCGCCATGCCGACGTCTTCGAACGCTTCATCGGGCTGCTCCGCGCTGCTGGGGTCGTCTGAGCGATGGCGCAGCCGTTCGACCTCACGGGCAAGGTGGCGCTGGTGACCGGCGGCGGACGCGGCATCGGTGCCGCGATCGTCACCCGCTTCGCCGAGGCCGGTGCGTCCGTCGTAATAGCCAACCGCACTGTCGATGTCGCGCAGGCGCTGGCAACTGAGCTATCCGGCCGCAAGTTCGGCGCGCGCGCCGTTCCGCTCGACGGTCTCGACCGCGCTACGCTGCATGGGCTGGTCGACGAGATCGTACGACAGGAAGGCAGGCTCGACATCGTCGTGCACAATGCGGGCGGCTGCCCCTGGGCCTCGATCGACGAGCTGGATGAGGACAAGCTTGAAGAGGCACTGTCGCTCAACCTGAAGGCCTGCTTCTGGCTGGCGCAAGCGGCGGCTCCGGTCATGCGCCGGAACGGCTTTGGCCGCATCCTCGTCACCTCTTCCGTGTCGGCCCGCGTGGCCATGGCGGGCGGCACCCACTATTCGGCGGCCAAGGCGGGCGTCAACGCCTTCATCCGGGGGGCCGCCTTCGAATTCGCGCGCGACGGCATCACCGTCAACGGCGTCGAGCCGGGTTTCATCGCCAAGCCCGGTCGCGGCAAGATGAGCGCGCCCGAAATAGCCGGCCGGCTCGCCCGCCATATCCCCGTCGGTCATCTCGGCGAAGCCGACGACATCGCCTTCGCCATGCTCTACCTCGCTTCGGAACAGGCTGGATACATGACCGGGCAGACGATGATCGTCGATGGCGGTTCGACCTTGCCGGAGACCGGCTTCGCGGTCGAGCGGCACTGGGGGCTGGGATGAGTGGGGCTGGCATGAGTGGGGCAGGAATGAGCCGGCGTGTTGACGGCCGCAAGGCGCTGGTCACCGGCGCCGCCACAGGCATGGGCCGGGCGACAGCCGAACTGTTCGGGCGGCATGGCGCCAAAATCGTCGTCTTCGGCCTCGGCGGCGAAACGCTGGACGTCGCCGCGGAAGCCAGCGGCGGTATCGCCGTGCGAGGCGATATCACCAGCGCTGCCGACGTGGCGCGTGCCATCGACGCCTGCGGCGGCCAGCTCGATATCGTCGTCAACGCGGCGGGGCTGATGATCCTCGACGAACCGGAGAGCCTGAGCGACGAGACTTGGGAACGCAGCTTCGCCGTCAATGTGACCGGCGCCATGATGGTCTGCCGCGCAGCACTGCCGTTGCTGAAACAGCGGGGCGGTTCGATCGTCAACATCGCCTCGGTCGGCGCCTTCAACGCCAGCGGCCAGAACGCCGCCTATTCGGCGAGCAAGGCCGCACTCGTCTCCTACACCCGCTCGCTGGCCTATGCGCACGGGCCTGACGGCATCCGTGCCAATGCGGTGGCGCCGGGCTGGGTACGCACGCCGATGAGCGTGCAGGAGATGGAGGCGGCAGCGGCCGTCAACGGTTCGACGCCCGACGAGGAGTTTGCCGCGCTGACCGGCCGCATAGCGCTCAGGCGCGTGGCCGAGCCGGCGGAGATCGCGTCCTGCTGCCTGTTTCTCGCATCCGACGACGCTTCCTTCGTCACTGGAGCCGTGCTCGTCGCCGATGGCGGCGGCCGGGCACCGACCCAGAACAGGGCGGTTTGAGGCAAACTGTGCCCGCCAGCGAGGTTGGGGGCGGTCGCGGAGTTCGACTTCGGTTGGGCTGTCAGGCCGCGTCCAGCCGGTCGCGCAGCATGCTCCAGGGCAGGAGCATGTTTGGCGCGTGCTGTATCAGGCCGTGGAACGGGATCGGCGAGGGCGGCGCGAACGGCAGCGGCAAATCACTGGCATTCGCGCCATCGGCCCAATCCGCCAGCACCTTGCCCATGGCCGTTGTCATCGCGATGCCGCGTCCATTGCAGGCAAAGCCCGCGATGAGTCCTGGCCCGAGATCGACGAGGCGCGGCAGGAAATCAGGTTCGACGGCGGCCATGCCCGACCAGCTGTATTCAAGCGGCGGGAGGTCTGGAAGGTCGAGATGCCTGCCAAGCCGCCGCCAGATCGTTTGCGGCACCCGCGCATCGGCGCCGGCGCCGAAGACATGCATGCCGCCTGATATCAGCCGGTTCGCGCTGTCGAAACGGAAGGTGAAGAGATTGCGCCTGGTGTCGCCGACGCCTTGGCCGCCAGGAAGCAGCCGGCTGCGTATCGCGCGGGGCAGCGGCGCGGTGGCGATCTGGAAGACCTTCAGCGGGAAATAGGTTCGCGAAAGCGTCGGGTCGAGTGGCCCGCCATAGGCATTGGTGGCGATCAGCACCTTTCCGGCGCGCACCGATCCCCCCGCCGTTTTCAGTCTCCAACCGTCCGCTGCACGATCGATCGACATGACCCGCGAATGCTCGAAGATCCGTGCGCCGGCCTTTTCCGCCGCATCGGCGAGGCCAACAGCATATTCGACCGGATTGAGGACGCCGCCTGAGCGGTCCATCCAGCCGCCGGCATAGCCGCGAGCGCCCGTCAGCGCTTGGACCTCGCTGGCGTTCAGCGCGACGGCCGGCCTGCCGCGTCGCGCCCACTGGTCGGCGCGCGACTTGACCTTCTCCAAGGCTTCAGGGGAATGCGCCGGCTGTATCCATCCGTTTTGCAGCGCGTCGCATGCGATGCCGTGCCGCTCGATGAGATCGAAGACGAGGTCGGCGCTGCCGGCGGCAAAATCGATCAGGCGTTCGCCGCGTTCGGGACCGAGTTGGGCTGTTACATTGACCGGATCCATCTTGGCGAAGTTCGGTACGACGAAACCGGCATTGCGGCCGGTCGCGCCCCAGGCGATGATCTCCGCTTCGAGGACGGCGACCGACAGGCCCTTCTCGGCGGTGTGCAAAGCTGTCGAAAGGCCGGAAAAGCCGCCGCCGACAATTGCCAGGTCGACATCGAGTGCGCCCGCGAGGGAAGGTCGTTCGCGGCGATCGCGGCTGACGGCATGCCAGAGCGACAGGCTGGATGGGTCGGCCATGTCTTGCGTCACTTGGCAGTGCTTTCGCCCGCAACGGCCTTCGCGGCCTTGCCGAATCTCGGGCGTCGCGGCATGTCGCCGAAAAGGCCGCCCGGCCTGACCAGAAGAATGATGCACAGCATCACGCCGATGGCGGCGATCTGCAGGGCCGCGGCGCGCGCCTGTTGCTCGGGAGGGACCAGCGCGCTCGTCGCTGCTCCAGACCCGGCCCAGATCGCCCAGACCAGGATGCTGCCGATGATAGCGCCCTTGTTGCTGCCCGAGCCGCCGACGATCAGCATCACCCAGACCTGGAAGGTCAGGATCGGCAGGTAATTGTCCGGCGCGATGAAGCCGATGAAATGTGCCTGCAGCGCGCCGGCCAGCGCCATGATGGCGCCGCCGACGGCAAAGGCCTGGACGCGGTAGAACCGGGCGCTTTTGCCCAGCGAAATCGCCGCCCGTTCATCCTCGCGCAACGCCCTCAATACGCGTCCCCAGGGGCTGCGCGACAGATGTTCCAGCGCCAGATAGACGATCAGCGTCACCGCCGAGACCACGGCAAGGTTGGACAGGTTGAACAGCAGGGGCGTTTCGGCAAGCCCACCGAAGGGGCGCGGGATGAAGCCGATGCCGAAGGGGCCGCCGGTCAGCCTCTGGGCATTCAGCGCGACGAGTTGCACGACCACGGCAACGCCGAATGTGGTGATCGCCAGATAGTCCGATCTCAGGCGCAAGGTGGCCATGCCGGTGATGGCCGCGGCGATGCCGCCCACGATCATCGCACCCAGCCAGCCGATGACGATCGGCAGGCCGAAGCCTCCCAGCCGGGCGGCGTCTTCCGGCGTGGTCAACAGGGCGGAGGTGTAGGCGCCGATCGCGACGAAGCCGGCGAGGCCGACATTGAACAGCCCGGTCAGCCCCCACTGCAGATTGAGCCCAAGCGTGATCAGCGAAAACATCAGTGCGGTGGTCAGGAAGAAGGCGCCGTAGCCGAGAAGGTCCATTATCTTTCCCTCACGCCGAAGATGCCGAAAGGCCGCACGAACAGCACCGCCATCAGGATGACGAAGGAGACGGCGGCGCGCCATTCGGCGCCGATCAGCTGCACCGCGCCTGCTTCCGCCAGGCCAATGATCAGACCGCCGAGAACGGCGCCTGGAATGCTGCCGATGCCGCCGAGGATGGCGGCCGCAAACATCGGCAACAGCATGTCGAAACCCATGAACGGGCGGATCTGCACGAGGATGCCGATCATGACGCCCGCGACACAGGCCAGCGCCCCGCCAATGATCCAGGTCATGCGCACGATCATAGCGACGTCGATGCCGACGATACGGGCCAGCGCCGCGTTCTGGCTGAACGCCTGCATGGAGCGGCCGGCTTGCGTGCGCGTCATCAGCAGGTGCACGCCGAGCACGAGCACGGCGGTGACCAGCAGCAGGGCGATCTGGTCGGGGGTGATGCGGATGCCCCAACCGACCGGCATGGCGATCTGGATGGCACGGCTGAAATAGGTCGGACGCGAGGTGAAGATGAATTCGAGCAGGCTTCTGAGTGCCATGGAAGCGCCGAAGCTGGCCATCACCACGATGATCGCCTGGCCCTGCGTCCGCAGCCGCGAGAACAGCACCTTGTCGAGCAGCAGCGCCAGCAGCGCCGTGAATGCCATGCCGACGATGACGGCGACGATCAGCGGCCAGCCAAAGGAGAGCGGCGCGATGGGCGCGATCTTGCCGAACATCGCGCCGATGGCGCTGACGACGGCGAGCGTCGCATAGGTACCCCAGGCCATGAAGTCGCCATGGGCGAAGTTCGAAAACCGCAGGATGGAATAGGTGAGTGTCACGCCGATGGCGCCAAGGCCGATCATCGATCCCGTCAGCAGTCCGTCGACGACAAATTGCAGGTTCATGCCGCGCCGCCTTTTTCAGAGTGCGGGGCTTTTCCAGAGTCCCGGGCTTCGGGGTTGAGGCGGCGTTGGCCAAGATAGAGCTCGGCGACCACCGGGTCGTTCCAGAGTTCGGAAGCAACGCCCTCGTGCCGGTCCTTGCCTTCGACCAGCACGTAGGCACGATCGCCGATGGCAAGTGCTGCCTTGGCGTTCTGCTCGACCAGCAGAATGGTGACGCCGGATTTGCGGATACCGGCCAGCATCTCGAAGACCATGGAAACGAATTTCGGCGACAAGCCGGCCGATGGCTCGTCGAGCACAAGCACCTTCGGATGTACGACCAGTGCCCGTGCCACGGCGAGCATCTGCCGCTGTCCGCCCGACAAATTGCCGGCGGCGGTCCTGCGCTGGCGCACGAGATCGGGAAAAGCCGCGTACATTTCGTCGATGCGGCCAGGGATTTCTAGCGGCTTCAGGATGCCGCAGGCGACCTTCAGATTGTCTTCGACCGACATCAGCGGAAAGATGTTTTCGGTCTGCGGCACGAAGGCAAGCCCAAGCCGAACCATCATATGGGCGGGCGCCGCCGTGATGTCCTTGCTGTCCAGAAGGACGGTGCCGGCGGTGATGGGGACAAGGCCGGCAATGGCCTTGATCAGGCTCGACTTGCCGGCGCCGTTCGGGCCGAGCACGGCGACGATCTCACCCTTTCTGACGGTGATCGACGCGCCGCGCACGATCGGTACGCCGGGCTCGTAACCGGCAACGAGATCGCGGACATCGAGGACGGTTTCGCTCATGCCGCTGCCGCCCCTCCGAGATAGGCCTCGATGACACGCGGATCGCGCGCGACCTCGTCGGCTGTGCCTTCGCAGAGCAACTGGCCGCCAGCCATGACGAGGACGCGGTCGCAGAGCCGCGTCACCATGTCGATGTTGTGCTCGATCAGCAGGAAGGTGATGCCGCGCGCGTTGATGTCGCGAATGCGGTCGATGATGACTTCGAGCAGCGTCGCGTTGACGCCCGCCGCCGGCTCGTCGAGCAGGATGATCGCCGGGTCGGCCATCATCACGCGGGCGAGCTCAAGCAGTTTGCGCTGGCCGCCGGACAGCACGCGCGCCGGTTCGTGGGCGAGGCGGGCAAGGGCGACGAGTTCAAGCAATTCGCCAGCTTTTGTTTCGGCGACCTTCTCTTCGGCCGCCACCCGCCAGGGTGTCAGGAAATTGGCCAGCAACCGTTCTCCGGACTGCCCCTGCGCGGCGAGCATGACGTTCTCGATCAGCGTCAGGTTGGGCAAGGGGCGGGGGATCTGGAATGTGCGGCCAAGGCCACGGCCGATGCGGCGGTGCGCGGCTTCGCCCGACACATTGACGCCGTTGAGGAGGATTTCGCCGCTTGTCGGCAGGATGCTGCCGGCCAGGAGGTCGAACATCGTGGTCTTGCCGGCGCCGTTAGGGCCGATAAGACCGAGTATTTCGCCCTTGCGGACCTCGAACGAGACATCGTTGACCGCGACCAGCCCGCCAAAGCGCCGGACGACATGTTTTGCCGTCAGAACCGGCGCGCGGGGTCCTCCTTCGATCGTCTCGCTCATGCATCCCTCCGGACGAAGCGGTCTTAGCCGCCTTCTTGTTTTTGATCTGTGATCACACTTGCTTTGATCACGCTAATCGGCTTTAATTTCCTCCGCAAGCCGAAAACGGGGCCGGGAATGCAAAAGGCTGCCATCGAAAAGAACAATGGGTCGATCGCAGCCCAGCTCACGCCCGTTGGTCGCGAAACCGTGCAGGATCGTGTCTATTCCGAGCTGCGCCGGGCACTGATCGGCGGTCTTTTCGAGCCGAGTCAGGTTTTGACCATCCGTGGCCTCGCCGAGGCGCTGGTCACCTCGACCATGCCGGTACGCGAGGCGCTGGGGCGACTGATCACGGAAAAGGCGCTGGAGGCGCTTCCCAACCGCTCCGTGCGGGTTCCTCCCATCACCCTGGAGCGTATGGACGATCTCCTGCGCGCCCGGTCCCTTATCGAGGGCGAAGCGATTGCGCTTGCGGCGACGCGCATGAGCCCGCGCCAGATCGCGTCCATCGAAGCCATGCTCGGCGAATGGGACGAGATGCGCGCGCTGAAGCAAAAGAAAGACGTCGACCGCGAAGCGACGCTCAACCAGAGCTTCCATTTCGAGATCTACCGCTGCTGCGGTTCGGCCGTGTTGATCCCGATGATCGAAAGCCTCTGGCTGCAATCGGGACCTTGCATCCGCGTTGCGATCTACGCCTTTTCCGAGGCCGGCGAGGTCGATACCGCCCACTATCACCGCGGCATCGTCGCAGCGCTCGCCAAGCAGGATGCGCAGGCCGCGCGAGAGGCGCTGGTGGCCGACATCAGCCGCCCCTTCGCCTTCCTGCGCGACAAGCTCCAATCCGCTAAGGACTGAATATCCGATATGACCAGCCGCGCCATCATCATCACCGAATCCCGTTCCGAACTCTCGGTCACGGCACTGCTGTTGCCGCAAAAGGCGCCTGAGAACGCCGCCTTCCTCTGGGCCTATCTCGAGCAGCCGCGCGACGTGCCGGGTATCCATGCGATGTGGACCGGCCCGGAAATCTCCTGCCCGGTCCCCGCCACGCATCTGGAGGGCCAGTCGTATGCCATGGCCCTGCCGGCGGAGAATGCGACGCTGACGCCGCAGCCCGGCGATATCGTGCTCTCCTATGTGCCGCCGCGCATGTGGGGCGGCAATCCCAATGCGATTTTCGATATCGGCCTGTTCTACGGTCAGGGCGCGCGCCTGCTCTTCCCGATCGGCTGGCTCGCCGGCAGCGTTGTCGCGCAGGTCCGCCCTGAGGACCGTGAGCGGTTCGCCGCCGCCTGCGGTATCATCCGCCGCAACGGCGCCTGCGATGTCACCTTCACCCGTGTGGAGATCTGAATGGCCGACGACAGTTTCGAACTCTTCGATCTCCGCGTCGAGGCGGTCATCCCCGATGGCAAGCCGATCTATTGCGGCGCCAAACCCGGCGACTATTTAGAACTCAAGGGGGAGATGCTGTCGATGCCGGCGGGGCAGGGGTTCTCGATCTATTCGCTTGCCGCCGTCCTGCCGCTGCTGGCGGCCAAGCAGCGCCCGACCGACAGGAATGACTGGATGACGTCGGACGCCGAGATCGCCTGCCCGGACCCGAATTGCGCCAGCCGGCTGCGCATCGTCCGAACCGGAAAACGGCGCTTCAGCCATGCTGAAACGACGGCCGTGCCGTTGCCGAAGGAGAATGAAGAGAGATGACCGCCAGGACCTTCGAACTCAGCCCGGGCTATGCGATCTCGCGCGTCATTCGCGGCGGCTGGCAGCTTGCCGGCGGGCATGGCGCGATCGATCGCGGCCAGGCGGTGAGCGACCTCATCGCAACTTTCGATGCGGGCATCTGGACCTATGACTGCGCCGATATCTATACCGGCGTCGAGGAACTGATTGGTGCCGCGCGCCTGCGGCTTGCCAGCGAGCGCGGTCTCGATGTCGCCGCCAGGATGCGGGTGCACACCAAGCTGGTGCCCGATCTCGAAAGGCTGTCGAACATCAGCCGCGACTACATCCGCGGCATCGTCGAGCAATCGCTGCGCCGGCTAAAGACCGAGCGGCTCGACCTCGTGCAGTTCCACTGGTGGGATTATGCGTTGCCCGGTTATGTCGATGCGATGGGGTGGCTCGACGAGATGCGCCGCGAGGGCAAGGTGCGCAATCTCGGCACCACCAACTTCGACACGCAGCGCCTGACCGAAATCCTCGATGCGGGTATCCCGCTGGTCAGCCAGCAACTGCAATATTCCGTGCTCGACCAGCGGCCAGCCAAAAGCCTTGCGGCACTCGCGGCCAGGAACGGCTTCAATTTCCTCTGCTACGGTTCCGTGGCGGGCGGGTTTTTGAGCGACAGGTGGCTTGGCGTTGCCGAGCCCGACATGCCGCTCGAAAACCGCTCGCTGGTCAAATACAAGCTGATCATCGATGATTTCGGCGGCTGGGAACTCTTCCAGCAACTGCTTGGCGCGCTGAAAGCCGTCGGCGATCGCCACGGGGTCGACATCGCCACCATCGCCAGCGCCTGGGTGCTCGAACAGCCGCAGGTGGCGGCCGTCATCGTTGGCGCGCGCAATCAGGCGCACGCGCTCGCCAATGCGGGGATCATGGATATCGCGCTTGATGCCGGGGATCGGGCTCGGATTGCCGCGGTCATCGCGCAAGGCAATGGTCTTGAGGGAGACGTCTACACGCTGGAGCGCGATCGTCACGGCCGCCATGGCTCGATCATGCATTACAACCTGAATGCGGGGAAGAAATGACCAGCGGACCCACTTTGTTCTCACGCGCCCGCGCCGAAATCGTCGATCTCCACCATTTCTTCTTCGAATGGTATCGAACGGTCAGTGCGGACAAGACCCATTTCGGCCGCTTCGAAAGCGTCATCGGTGACGGCTTCCGCATGATCCCGCCAAGCGGCAAGATTCTCGATCGCGATGCCGTGCTCGACTACGTCAGGGCCAACCGCGCCACATGCGGCAGCGATTTCCTGATCTCCACCGACGACATAAGGGCCGGCTGGGAAAGCGATGACACGATCATCGTCTCCTACATCGAGATACAGCACCGTGGCGGCAAGCATAGCCGCCGTCAGGCAAGCGCTGTTTTCACCACCCGTTCTTCGGCGCCCAACGGCGTCGAATGGCGGCATCTGCATGAAACCTGGCTGCAGATGCCGGAAGGCTGACAGGCTCCAGACATCGACAGACATCAACGAGAGTCGTGTACCGAAAGGGGAACAACAATGACCAAGACGATCCTTCAAATCACCACCGCGCTCGCGCTGCTGACCGCAGCCGGCGCAGCCCACGCCGCCGATTGCAAGATCACCGTCGGCCTCGTCATGGAACTGACCGGTCCGGCCGGCGAATACGGCCAGGCCGGCGCCAAATCGGTCGAGATGGCTTTCCGTGACATCAATGACGCCGGTGGCGTGCGCGGCTGCGATCTGGCGACCGATACCCGTGACAGCCAGAGCCAGGGCAACATCGCGGTCGACGCCGCGACGCAGTTGGTTCAGGTGAAGAAGGTGCCGGTCATCATCGGCGGCATCATCTCCTCCGTGTCGATCCCGATCCTGACCTCGGTCACCGCACCGGCCAAGATCGTCCAGGTCTCGCCCGCTTCGTCCTCGCCGACGCTGACGACGCTCGGGCGTGACGGCAAGACCAACGGCATCTTCTTCCGCACCATCACCTCGGATGCACTGCAGGGCGTCGCCGCCGCCAAATACGCCGTCGACAAGGGCTTCAAGAAGCTTGCGATCATCCACGTCAACAACGACTTCGGCGTCAACATGTCGGCGGAATTCTCGCGCGCCTACAAGGCACTCGGCGGCACCATCGTCTCCGACACGCCCTACAACGAAAAGCAGTCGAGCTATGCCTCCGAAGTCACGGCGGCGATGGCCGGCGGGCCGGATGGGCTTTATCTCGTCAGCACGCCCGTCGATGGCGCGACCATCGCTCGCACCTGGATCTCGCAGGGCGGCGTCCAGAAATTCCTGCTCAATGACGGCATGAACAGCCCGGACTTCATCGAGTCCGTCGGCGCCGACTATCTGAAGGATGCCTATGGCACCTCGTCCGGCACCAGCCCGACCGCATCGACCGACTATTTCATGAAGAACTACAAGGCATTCTCCGGCATCGAACCGTCGAACCCGGCGGCCGACCGTTCCTATGATGCCGGCGCCATTGTCGGGCTGGCCATCGCCATTGCCGGCTCCGAGGATCCGGCCAAGATCAAGGACGCGATGTACAAGGCGGTCGATCCCGCCGGCACGCCGATCTTTGCCGGCAAGGAGGAGTTCGCCAAGGCGCTCGGCCTGATCAAGGACGGCAAGCCGATCCGCTACGAAGGCGTCATCGGCCCGGTCGCCTTCGACAAGTACGGCGACATTACCGGCCCGTTCCGCCTCTGGAAGATCACCGACGGCAAGGTGACCACTGACGGCGAAATGACGACGGATGACGTCAACGCCCTGCAGGCGAAGCTTCAGTAAAGCGCCTCATACTGTCGGCGTCGATCCCTGTATTATCGGGATCGACGCCGACAACGAGAGCTGCCGGCAACATCCAGGGGCAAGCATAATAATCGGCGATGCGATCGATGGTCCCATCGGCTGCCTGGATTCGAACCGGGTAGGCGGGCTTCCAAACGTCGTCGTCGTTTCGATGAAGAACGAGCAAAAGCGCCTCGCCATCGACCTCGCCAACCACCATCTTCCAGGTCGCCTTGCCCTTTTCATATTCGACAAAATAGGGCGATTCCGACAGCTGGCCTCGGAAACAATCCGAGACCCGCAGCTGTGCATCGGCGCTGGTCAGTGCCCGCACGCCGTCCCAGTCGCGGCGATTGAAGAGTTCGACATAGCGACTGAGCAGTTTCGAAAGTTCAGGATCGCGCTCGGGCGCCGAATCCGCAAGCGGCTCCGCTGGCAACGCCGCCAGCTTCGACCGTCCACGGCTCAACGCCGCCTTGACGCCGCCCACCGTCGAATCGACGAGGTCGGCGATCTCTTCCAGCGAATAATCGAAGACATCCTTGAGCAGAACGCAGGCGCGCTCCTTGGGCGGCAGGTGGATCACCAGCCGTTCGATCGCGCGCTCGGCACCCTGGCCAGCCGGCTCGACGGGCAAGATGATCTCATCCTCGGCAAAATTGGCTTCCGCCCGCTCGCGCGCCTGCCGGCTGCGCAGGAAATCGATGCAGCGATTGTGCGCAATGCGAAACAGCCAGGGGCGAAGGGCGCCGGGATCATCGAGCTTCTCGATCTTCCGGTAGGCCTCGAACAGCGCTTCCTGCATCACGTCTTCAGCGTCGAGCGTGGAACCCGTCATGCGTGCGCAGTAGCGATGCAGTCGCACGCGCAAATGCGCGACCGTCGCCAGGAAGGCGGCGTAACGGACGTCGAAAAGCCCGGTGGGTTCGTATCTCTGTTGCATCGTCATGGCATCAGAACACTCCCGCAGAGAGTACGCACGCCCGGCGCGGCTCCGCCATCTTACATCAGCCTGATGTCATCGGGAGTCCGATCGAAGCGATCGTGCCTGCCGTCAACATACATCACCGGGGCGGCCGCCAACTCGTCCGGGTCGACATCGTCAAGCGCCGCCATCGGAATGGCATAGACGACGCCACCAAGGGCCGGGATATCGCCTCGTGCCGGCATCCGGGTCCCACACGTCGAGCAGAAATGATACTGGATGCTGGGACCTTCTCTGCCAGGCGGCGTCCATTGGTATTCAGTCTGCGATTGCGCTCCCGATACGAGACGGAAGTTTTGTGGCGCGACGAACCCGATCCAGGAGCGCGTCTTGGTGCACGTCGAACAATTGCATTTGACGGTGCCTTGGCTGATGTCGATATCGGCCTCGAACCGGACTTTGCCGCAGTGGCAGCTCCCTGTATGAGTTTTCAGCATTGCCTTCTCCACGATCACGGGCCGGAACATGTCGCCGGCTGCAATCAAGACGTACGGCGTCAGAAAAAGGATACGTGCCGCCCGATGGATTTCGGCGTCGGCGCTTGATGCTCCCGATCTTGGGCACGCGCCGAAAGACGTTGCGCTAATACAAAGGCTTGGTCATGTGCCGGGGCGTCGGCCACTCCTTTGTGTTTCCGGGCTGCACCGGTCGCTCGAGATAGGTCGACAGAACCACGTAGCTTCTGGTCGAGACGACGCCAGGCGTCTCGTAAAGCCGGGCCAACAGGCCTTCGAGTGCCCTTGTGTCCTCGGTGCGGACCTTCAGCAGCATGCAGGAATCGCCGGCCACCGAATGGATCTCCTCGACTTCCGGATGCTCGGAAATCGCCATCAGTTCGGGAGTCTTTCCCCAGCCCCTGGTGTCGACATGCACGAAGGCAAGCAGTGGTTTGCGCACGGCCTTGGGATCGACGAGTGCGACGGTGCCGCGGATGGCGCCGCTGCGCCGAAGCCGCTTGACCCTTTCATGGGCCGCCGGCGGCGAAAGGCCGACGCGATCGCCGAGTTCGGCGTAGCTGATCGTGGCATCATCGACCAGGACGCCTAATATCTTTCGGTCTATCGCGTCGAGATCACGGGCCGCAGGCTTGTTCTGCTGAATGCCATCTGTTTCTTCATCCATCCGAGGATTTCCAATTGCCGCCGAATTGAATTCGGTCACTATGGCAATATGTCGAACACTGATCAATCAGCAACATTGGCATCAGCCGTGGTCCCGCCCATTCCGGCACTCGCCTATCTGCTTACCGGATGCATCGCCGTGATCGGCTCCAACTCGCTGGTGCTCGGCCCGATAGCACCGGCTGTTGCCACTTCTTTTTCGACAACCGTGCCGATGGTCATGATTGCTTCAGCCGCCTTCGGCCTCGGCACTTCAGCCAGTGCCCTGTTTCTGGCCCGCTATATCGATCGGGTCGGCGCCCGCCGGATGCTTCAGGGCGCATTGCTGCTCCTGGCGCTGGCGCTTGTCGCCAGTGCGGCGGCGCCCACGGTGATGGCACTGGTCGCGGCGCAGCTTGTCGCCGGCATAGCCGCAGGTGTCGCCATGCCGGCGATCTACGCCAGCGCGGCGGCGATCGCGCCGCCCGGACGGGAAAGCGGAACGATCGGCGTCGTGCTGACCGGGTGGACGCTGAGCATGGTGGCCGGGGTTTCGCTGTCGGCGGTGCTTGCGGATCTGGTGCATTGGCGCGCGGTGTTCGCGGCGGTTGCCATTCTTGCGGTTCTCGCGCTGTGCGGACTGGCCATGACATCGCTCAGCGACGCCAGGAAAAGCGGTCCGGCGCCGACACCGCTCGACGCGCTGCGCGTCCCAGGCATTGTACCGCTTTTGGTCGCCTGCGCCGCATTCATGACCGCGTTCTACGGCGTCTATGCCTATCTTGGCGATCATCTGCACACCGGGTTGGGTCGACCGGTCAGTGCCAACGGCTTGGCGGCCCTTGCCTACGGCATCGGCTTTGGCACGGCGGCCCTTCTCGATGGCATCATCGATCGCATCGGCGCGCGCCGGGTCATGCCGTTCGCCTATCTGCTCGTCGCGATCGTCTATCTGGCGATTGCCGCCGCAAGCGACAGCTTTGGCTTGACCATGGCTGTTGTCGCGGCCTGGGGCCTTGCCAATCATTTTGGGCTGAATGTGCTGGTGACATGCCTGACAGCGCTCGATCCCGCGCGGCGCGGCACCGTCATGGGCCTGAACAGCGCGGTGACCTATCTGGCGGTGTTCATCGGCACCACCGGCTTCGGGCCGATCTATTCCAGCCTGGGATTTGCCGCTTCGGCAATGGTCGCCGCACTGCTGATGCTGATCGCCGCCGCCGCTGCGGCGTGGCCTTCCGCTCAGGCCGCGCGGGTTTAGGCAACGCAACAAAGCTTGCTTCCTTGTCTGGTCCTTCGCTACACGCTCAGGAGATATTCATCCCCAGCGGGACCCGGCCATGAACACGATCCTCGCAACGACCGCCGATCCACGGCCGGAAGAACTGGCCTTTCTTGGCGAGCGCCTCACCGCGTTCAATGACAGTGACGTCGGCACGTCCGGGAGAAAACCGCTCGCCGTGTTCGTTCGCGACGAGGATGGCGCGGTGGTTGCCGGTATTTCGGGATACACCGCCTGGGGCTGGCTTTACGTGCAATGGCTCTGGGTCGACGAGCGCCTGCGCGGCCAGCACATGGCAGGCAGGATGCTCGACGCTGCCGAGCAGGAAGCCGCTGCGCGCGGCTGTAAAAACGCCTGGATCGACACGTTCAGCCCGAAGGCCGCCAAGGTCTATGAACGCCAGGGCTATCGGCCGTTCGGAACGCTTGCCGATTTCCCCGTCGGTCGCAGCCGCATCTTCCTGCAGAAGAAGCTGGCGGATTAACCCGCCAGCCGCCCGCCGCGCATGGGTTGCGGCACGCCGGTCGTCGACGGAAAACTGATCGGCAAGCCCCTGAGCACGCGAACCGCGAGGAAGGCGAAGCATTCGGCTTCCACCGCGTCGCCTTTCCAGCCCAGCGTTTCTGCCTGCACGGCGTCGACACCGGCGCGGCTGGCAAGCATCTCCATCATCATCGGATTGTGGCGGCCGCCGCCGCTAACCACCAGCTTTTTCGGCCTGTGCGGCAGCAGGTTGAGCGCCTTGCCGACGGCGGATGCCGTGAACGCCGTCAGCAGCGCCGCGCCATCCTCGGCGTTCATGCCATCCGCCATCGCTGAGCCGAAATCGAAACGGTCGAGCGACTTGGGGTAAGACTTGGTCAGATAGGGGTGCTGCAACAACTTGGCGAGCCGGGCTTCATCGACCTTGCCCGCGCGTGCCAGCGCGCCGTCTCGGTCCATCTCGCCAAGCCCTTTCGACTTGATGAAATCGTTCAAGGGCGCATTGGCGGGGCCGGTATCGAAGGCCACGACATTGTCCTTGCCGTCCCACCAGGTGATGTTGGCGACGCCGCCGAGATTGAGCACGGCGGTATCGCCGCTGGCGTCGGCGTCGCGCAACAGCGCGGCATGGTAGGCGGCGGACAGCGGCGCGCCCTGGCCGCCGGCGCGCATGTCTGCCGAGCGGAAATCATAGGCGACCTTGGTGCCCAGGATGGAATGCATCAGGGCGCCGTCGCCAAGCTGGCGGGTCTGGCCGAGCCGCCCGACCTGCGGCGCGCGATGCAGCACGGTCTGGCCATGGAAGCCGACGACGCCGATATCGGCCATCGTCAGTCCGTAGCTTTCGACGAGATCCTTGACTGCTGTCGATTGCGCGCGTGTCAGTGCCTCTTCTGCTTCGCGAAAGATTGCCGGCTCCGGGCCTACGAAATTCCAGAGCCTCGCCTGGCGCAGCGTCTCCTCCAGCAGGGTGCGGATCGTTGCGGGGTAGGGCGCCAGCGTGTAGGTGCCGAAATCCGCGATCCGCTCGCCATCGGTCTTGATCAGGGCAACGTCGATATTGCCGTCAAGCACGGTGCCGGTCATCAAGCCGACGGCCCAGATTGGTTCCATTGAGTTCCTAAGCTCCATTGACGAGATCGCCGACCGCCTGGCGAAGCAAAGCGATGCCGCTGTCGAAATGACGTGTCGGATGGATCCGGTTGGTAAGCAAGGTCCATGCCTTGCCCTTGTCGAAGTCGACCCACAGCCCGGTGCCGGTAAAGCCGGTATGGCCGATTGTGCCGGGGCCGCACAAGGCGCCGCCGGACCAGCCCTCATAGGGGTGCTCCCAACCATGGGTGCGCGTGGCGGACAAGCGCGCGCGCATCAGCGCGATCGAACGTTCGGATGCGCCGCTGCCATCCAGCAATCCCCCAGCGAAATCGAGGATCGATGCCGCCGTGCCGAACAGCCCGGCATGGCCAGCACCTTGCAGCGCCGAGCAATTGTCGTCGTGGACTTCCCCCGAGAGCACGCGATGACGCCAGGTGCAGTCTTCGGTCGCTGCGGCGAGTTCAGGCTCCGCGGACCAGGCAAAGCCCGGGCCGGGATCGATGTCGCGGATGGTTTTGCCGGAAAGGCGCTCCAGCGCAAAGCCGAGCAGCATGAAGTTGATGTCGGAATAGACGGGCTCCCGTTTCAGCCATTCGCGCTGCAGGATGAACGCGCGCAGCAGCTCCGGGTCCCGCCCGTAGGTGTAGATCGGCTCGACGGCGGGAAAGGGCGTCTGATGGCCAAGGCACTGGCGGAACGTCACCTTCCGCTCCCAGGCCTCCGGATCATACTGGCGAAGATCCGGCAGCACGGAGACCAGCGGCACATCGAGATCGATGATGCCTTGTTCCGTCAGTGCCAGGATACGCGGCGTCGTGAAGATGACCTTGGTCAGCGATGCCAGGTCGAACCAGATCTCGGCATGCATTGGCCGCATGTTCGGGATGAGTTGCGCCGAGCCGACGGCACGGACGATGCGCTCGCCGTTTCGGTCGACAATGCCGAGCACGCCGCCGGGAATGCGGCCCTCTGTTACTGCAGCTTCGAGTGGTTGGAAAGCGCGATCGAAAAGCGGGGCGAGTTTGGTCAATGCCGGCCTCCTACGGAGAGGCAGCGATCCTTCGCGTCCCCCTCTGTCCTGCCGGACATCTCCCCCTCAAGGGGGGAGATTTGATGTCGCCTGGGCTTTCGCCAATCTCCGACGTTTGAAGGCGAGCGGGACGCCGAGACTGCCGATCTCTCCCCTTGAGGGGGAGATGCCCGGCAGGGCAGAGGGGGGCGCTGTCCCGCCGACCTTGCATAGTTGGAGGCACTACCCATCAACCTTCCACCCTCGCCATATGATCAACCCCAAACTGCTCCCATCTGGCCGGCGCCGGTTCAAACCCCAGCGGCCGAACAAGCGACGTTACCTGCCGCGTATCCAGTTCGAAACGCTCATGCCGCCGGTCGATGGTGGGAACGGCCGCGATGAGCTTCCTGGTGTAGGAATGCCTGGGTTCCGACAGCACCGAGGCAGCATCGCCGATCTCGACGATCTGCCCGGCATAGATCACCGCGATCCGGTGGGCGATCCGCTCAACGACAGCCATGTCATGCGAGATGAACAGATAGGCAAGGCCGAACTCGCGCTGCAGGTCGACCAGCAACTCCAATACCTTGGCCTGCACGGAGACATCGAGCGCCGACACTGCTTCGTCGAGCACGACCACCGACGGGTTGAGCATCAGTGCGCGTGCGATGCATAGCCTTTGCCGCTGGCCGCCGGAGAACTCGTGCGGGTAGCGTTCAAGGCTGTTCTTGGGCAGGCCGACGCGTTCCAGCAGCAGGGCCATTTTCGTCCGCGTCCCGGCACCCACTCGGCCGCCGGTGGCGATCACCGGCTCCGCCAGAATGCTCTCGATGCTGAGCCTGGGATTGAGTGAGGCATAGGGGTTCTGGAACACCATCTGCACGGGCAGGGCGCTTTGCTCGACCGAGGCCTTCCGCGCCCCGACCGAGAAGGTGCCGCGCGTCGAGTTCACCAGCCCCAGAACCGCGCGCGCGGTGGTCGATTTGCCCGAACCGCTCTCGCCGACGATGGCCAGCGTCTCGCCCGGCATCAGGTCGAAGTCGACGCCATCGACGGCATGCACCGCGCCTGTCGCATGGCTGAAGAAGCCGCTCTTGAGGGGAAACCTGACCACCAGGCCGTCGACCTTCAAAGCCGGTTCCGTGCTTCCATCCTTGTCGCGTTGTCCGTCCGCGCGCGTCGCCCGGCCACTGGAAAAATGCGGAACGGCGTGCAGCAGGTGCTGCGTGTACGGATGCCGGGGATGGTCGAGGACCTGGTTCAATTCGCCCTGTTCCACCGCCTCCCCGTTCTGCATCACCATCACCTTGTCGGCGATGCCTGCAACCAGGCCGATGTCGTGGGTGATGAAGATCATCGACATGCCGGTTTCCCGCTTCAACTCGGCGAGCAGCGCCATGATCTGCGCCTGCACCGTCACGTCGAGCGCCGTCGTCGGCTCGTCGGCGATGAGCAGGCGCGGATTGCAGGCCAGCGCGATGGCGATCATCACACGCTGCAGCATGCCGCCCGACAGCTGGTTGGGCGTGTATTTCAGTCGCCGCGCCGCATCGGGAATGCGCACGCGGTCGAGCGCATCCTTGGCCGCCGCTGTTGCCTGTCGACCGGTCAGGCCGCGATGGAGGCGAAACGATTCCTCGATCTGCCTGCCTATGGTCAGCACCGGGTTGAGCGAGGTCATCGGCTCCTGGAAGATCATGCCGATCTCGGCGCCGCGGATTTTTGTCAGTTGCGGCTCGGTCGCGGTCAGCAGATCGAACGTGCTCCCGTCGGCGCGTTTCAACTTCATGGAACCGTTGGTGATGCGGCCGCCGCCGAAATCGACGAGACGGTTGATCGACAGCGCGGTGACGGATTTGCCCGAACCGCTCTCGCCGACGATGGCCAGCGTCTCGCCGTCGGCGAGGTCGAAGCTGACTCCGCGAACCACCTCGTTGGCTTGCGGATTGCGGCCGAAACCGACGCGCAGATTCGAGACGGACAGAAGCGGGATCATGCCGCAGCTCTCCGCATCTTCGGGTCGAGGATATCGCGCAAGGCATCGCCAAGCAGATTGAAACCCAGGATGCTGATCATGATCGCCAGCCCTGGAAAGATCATCAGCCAGGGGGCTGTTTCCATCAGGTTGCGGCTGTCGCTCAGCATCAGTCCGAGCGATGCGGCCGGCGGCTGGATGCCGAGGCCGAGAAAGCTCAGGCCCGCTTCGGTCAATAGTGCCCAGGCCAGTGCCAGCGTGACCTGAACGGTCAGCGGCGCCACCAGGTTGAGCAGCAGATGGCGGGTGACGATGTAGGATGAGCTGCTGCCGAAGGTGCGGGCCGCGTCGACGAATTCACGCGCCTTGAGCGACAGGGCAGGGCCGCGCACGACCCGCGTGAAGATCGGCGTGTAGACGATGGTAATGGCAACGACACTGGTCCATGTGCCCGGTCCGGCAACGGCCACGATCAGCAGCGCCAGGAGGATTGCCGGGAAGGCCAGCAGCACATCCATGACGCGCATCACGACGCCGTCCCAGCGCCGTCCGAACCAAGCGGCGGCCAGCCCCAGTGCTGTGCCGGCGAGCGATGCAAAGGCCACCGAGAAGAAGGCAACGGTAAAAGACTGGCCAACGCCCGCCATCAGCCGGCTTGCCACATCGCGGCCGAACAGGTCCGTGCCCATCCAGTAGGCGCCGTTGGGCGCATGCAGCCGGTCCACCCGGAACTGTGCCAGCGGATTGTGTGGCGTCAGCCCGAGCATGCCGAGCGCCGCGATGATCAGATAGAGCCCGACGATGACGCCGCCGATACGGCCGCTGGGATGCGCGAAGATGGCCCGAAAGATTCGCATCAACGCTCCCCCAGCCGAATGCGCGGATCGAGCGCGACATAGGCGAGGTCGACCAGGAGATTGACGATCATGAAGTTGAAGGCGATGAACAGCACGCTGCCCTGCACCAGCGCGTAGTCGCGCTGCAGGATCGCGTCGAGCACCATGCGCCCGAGACCCGGCAGCGCATAGATCTGCTCGACGATGACGGCGCCGCCCAGCAGGTAGCCGAACTCGATGCCGCTGAGCGTGACCACGGGGATCAGCGCATTGGGCAGAGCATGACGCCAGATGACGCTGCGCGCCGAGGCCCCCTTGCTGCGCGCGGTCCGGACATAGTCGTCGCTGAGAACGTCGAGCATGGCCGAGCGCGATATGCGGGTGACCGAGGCGGCGAAGGCAAATCCGAGCGTGATCGCCGGCAGGATCAACTGGCTGAGATTGCGCAGCGGATCCTGCCAGAGCGGCGCGAACTGGCCCATCGCCGGCAACACGCCGAAGCCGGCCGACAATGCGTAGATGATCAATAGCGCAAGGACGAAGTTGGGCGTCGATTGGCCGATCATGGCGACAACGCGCACGACCAGATCGGAGGGCTTCTCGTTGTGCGTGGCGGCGAAAACCCCGGCGGGCACGCCGACCGCAAGCGCGATGATCATCGACAGCAGTGCGAGTTCGAGCGTGAGCGGGAAGCGTTCCAGGATGACGTCGAGCACCGGCCTGCCATAGGTCACCGATATGCCGAGATTGCCGTGCAGGATGCCAAGCAGCCAGCGCCCATACTGGATGAACCAGGGCTGGTCGATGCCGAAATAAGCAGCAAGTGAATCCCGCTGCGCCGGCGTCAGCAGCCCGGCCTCGGTGCCCAGCATTGCCGTGATCGAGTCGCCCGGCACCATCCGGATCGCCACGAACACGACAATGGAGACACCAAGCAGGACAAGAGGGAAGGTCGATAGCCGTCGCATCAGATAGTTCACGCGAAGAACACCTCTCGCCCTGCTTCTACGTCGGCGGCTTCTATTGCCCGATCGTGACCTTGCCCAGGCTGAACAGGGTGCCGGTCGGCGTCGGGACAAATCCCGCCACGTTCTTCTGCTGGGCCGTGTAGCTGTAGGATGTGTAGAGCCAGATCCAGGGCGAGACCTCGGCGAGATGCTTCTCGAACTCGGCGAAGATCACCTTGCGTTTCGCCGGATCGGTTTCGGCGCGACCCCGCTGCATCTGGCTGTCGAGCGTGTCGTCGATATAGTTCGCCACCTTCTGCAGGTTGCCGGCCTTGGTCCAGTAGCGATTGTACATGGTGTAGGGGTCGGCCCTGCCGCCGTTCAAGGCGATGGCCATGTCGAAGTCACCCTTCAGCCAGGCATCGACATAGACGTTGAGCTCCATCATCTTGATGTCGAGCTTGACGCCGATTTCGGCCAGTTGCGACTGGATGACCTGCGCTTCCGCCGCCGCCGTCGGCGGCTCGCCGGTGGCGCCGATCACGGTCGCCGAAAAGCCATCGGCATAGCCTGCCTCTTTCATCAGCGCCTTCGCCTTCTCGACGTCGCGCTTGTAGCAGAAGAGCTGGCTCGGATCGGTTGCCATCGCCGGAATGGTCAGCGGACCCGTGACCTTGCCTTCGCCGAGCGAAGCAGTGTCCAGCACTTCCTGCCGGTCGATGGCGCAGGAGATCGCCTGCCGCACCTTGAGCTCGGTCATCGGCTTGCGCGATGGATTGAGCTGCAGCACGTGATAGGAAAGCACCGGCACGCGGTTGAGCTGCAGGCTGGCTTCCTTCGGAACCAGCGTGGCGACAAGCGGATCGTTCAGCAGCGCGAAGTCGATCTGCTTGGTGCGCAGTGCCGCCAGGATCGCCGTTTCGTCCGGCAGCACGCTGATCTCGATGCCGTCGACGCCCGTCGGGCCTCCGGCCCAATCCTTGTTGGCGCTCAGCACTTCCTTGGCGTTGGGGTCCCATTTGTCGAGCTTGAAGGGACCGGAGCCGATCGCCGCCGTGCCGATGGTGCCGGCCTTGATCTCGCTTGCCGGAACGATCGCCGCGTTCACGTCGCTCATCGCCGTCAGGATCGGAACATCCGGCTGCGACAGATGAAAGACCACGGTGGCCGGATCCGGCGTATCGATGCTGGCGATCGACAGGAAGTTGGCGCGGGCGGCGGCGCTCGTCTTCTCATCGAGGATGCGCTCGAACGATGCCTTGACGTCGGCCGAGGTCACCGCTGCGCCGCCCTGGAATTTTGCTTTCGGGTCGAGCTTGAACGTCAGCGCCTTGCCGTCCTTCGAGAATTCCCAGGACGTGGCGATGGCCGGCACGATCTGCAGGCTGGCGTCGACCCGAACCAGCGGCTCATAGATCAGTTCCAGCAGGCGAAGCGACGAGAAGGCTGTCTGCTTGTGCGGATCAAGCCCCGTGGCGTCCTGCGCCCACGCCATATGCAGCGTCGCGGCATTCGCCTGCGTCGAAATCGTCGCCACACCCAGCATGGCCGCGAGCGTGATGCCGGAAAGTAGTTTCCTGGTAAGATGCTGTCCCATTGTCGTCTCCCATTATGATTGAATGCCTTGCAGTTTCTCCGGACCGCTTCAAAGGCACACGCACCTTTGAGTATCGGCCCAGTGCTTGTGCGGCCTCACGCCGTCTTGTCACTGATCGCCTTGCGCAGGAAACCTCCTGCCTCGCGAAGGGCCTCGCGCGCCTCGTCGATGCCCATGCCCGTGATCACCACCAATATCGCCAGCTTCACGTCATTACCGGTCTTGTCGAGCGCCTGCCGTGCCTTCGGCGCCGAGCAGCCGGTCGTCTCCATGACAATCCGGATGGCCCGGGCGACAAGCTTCTTGTTCGATGGATTAAGGTCGACCATCAGGTTCTGGTAGCTCTTGCCGATGCGGATCATGCTGGCGGTCGTCAGCATGTTGAGCACCAGTTTCTGAGCGGTTCCCGATTTCAGCCGCGTCGAGCCGGTGAGGACCTCGGGGCCGACGACCGGCGAGATGGCGATATCGGCGATGCCGGCAATGGTCGATGCCGGATTGCAGGAAAGTGCCACCGTCGTCGCCCCTACCTGTCTTGCGTAGTTCAGGCCGCCGATGACATAGGGCGTGCGCCCGCTGACCGCGATGCCGACCACCACATCGTCGGCGGTCAGCTTGATGTCGCGCAATGCCCGCGCGCCCTGCCTGGGGTCGTCTTCCACGCCTTCCGCCGCCCGCACCAGGGCCTCGGCGCCGCCGGCGATCAGGCCCACAACCATGTCCTCGGGCACACCGAAGGTCGGCGGACATTCCGAGGCATCGAGAACACCGAGCCGACCGCTGGTGCCGGCGCCGAGATAGATCAGCCGCGCGCCTTTCTGAAAGGCGGCGACGATGCGGTCGACGGCCTCAGCGATCTGCGGGATAACCTTCTCCACGGCCAGGGGAACGGCCCGGTCCTCGTCATTGATCTTGCGCAAGACATCGAGGGTTGGCAGCAGGTCGATGTCCATCGTGTTCGGGTTCCGATCCTCGGAAACCAGCTGTTCCAACTCAGACATCAACCCTTGTTCGGTCATCGGGCTGCTTTCAAAAATTGCCATGTCGTGAACAGGAAAGATGGGCGCTACACGAAGCATCAAGTGCTGACGCTGGCCTTCGCCATCAGTTCCATTCTGTTAACTTTTTAGAATTCCATATTCTCAATGTCAACGAAGGATTGGAATAAAATATTCCTACCCTTGCCAAGCGCTAGCGACAAACAGATGATTTCCTGGCCAGGATGATCGCGCCGGAAACGGCATCGCCGTCAGCGGGCTTCAGACGCCGCCGGACGTCCGGGGAAAGCCACGGTTCGAGTGGGCTGGAGAGGCCTCCGAGCAAGGTCACCCGGGGTGCGCCCTGCTCAAAGAGCACGCGCACGAATGTGTCGATCTGCTCGGCCGCGCTCTGCACGATGCGCCGCCCGACCGGATCGCCCTGGTCGGCGTGGCGCATCACCATCGGCGCCAAGGCGGCATAGTCGGTCGCCGTCGCCCGGTCCATCCACGCCACCGCCTCCATGGGATCATTCTGGAACCGTTGCATGACTTCGGCCAGCAAAGCCGTCCGCTCGTGCCGGCCGTCATGGGCACGCAAGGCGAGTTGCACGACCTTCAGTCCGAGATCGGCGCCGCTGCCTTCGTCGGAGATCGGAAAGCCATAGCCGCCGACGCGCAGGTCGCGTCCCTCGACGAAGCCGAGGCCGATCGAGCCTGTGCCGGCGATGACGATGGCGCCGTCCAGGCCGGAGTGGGCGCCAAGGCAGGCGCCGACGCCATCGCTGACGAAGTCGATGCTGGCAAAGGGATGGGCGATCGCCCGAAGCGCTTCCAGCGCGCCCTTGCGCCCGATGCCGGCAAGGCCGACCCCGGCCCGGATCCGGGCCGTGTCCGCCGTGCCGAAACCTGCTTCCTCGATCGCGGCTCTGTAGGCTCTGGAAATCGATGCCCATGCCTCGTCGATGCCGAGCCGCGTCGTTGCCGGCCCCGAAAGGCCTTGCCCCAGCACGGCTCCAGCCTCGTCCTCGATGCGGGCACGGCAGCCGGTCCCGCCGCCATCGACACCGAGGAAAAAAGGGCCGGCCGCGCTCATGCGCTGATCCGCTCGATCTGGGCGCCGCAAAGACGCAGCTTGCGGTCCAGTTGTTCATAGCCGCGGTCGAGGTGATAGACCCGGTTGATGACGGTTTCGCCCTCGGACACCAGTGCGGCCAGCACCAGCGACACCGACGCGCGCAGATCGGTGGCCATCACCTGCGCGCCCCGCAGTTTCTCGCCGCCGCGCACCAGCGCCATGGTTCCCTGAAGCTTGATGTTGGCGCCGAGCCGCATCAGCTCGGGCACATGCATGAAGCGGTTCTCGAAGATCGTCTCGCGCAACAGCGAAGCGCCGTCGGCGCAGCACATCAGCGCCATGAACTGCGCCTGGAGATCGGTTGGAAAACCCGGATAGGGTTCCGTGGTGACGTCGACTGCCTTGAGCGGGCCGTCCCGCGACACGATGAGCCCACGATCTCCGGGCCAGACCTTGACGCCGGTGGCCTCGAGAAGCTGCACCACGGAAGCCATGTGCTCGAGCCTGGCATGGGTCAGTTCGAGCTGGCCGCCGGTGATCGCGGCGGCAACCGCATAGGTGCCGGCCTCGATCCTGTCTGGGATGATATGATGGCTGGCGGGTCGCCAGTCGGTGCTGCCGGCGATCAGGATGCGATGCGTTCCCGCGCCCTCGATCCTGGCGCCCATGGCGTTGAGGCAGGCGGCGAGATCAGCCACTTCCGGCTCGCGCGCCGCGTTGAGGATTTCGGTTTCGCCCTTCGCGGCGGTCGCGGCCATGACAGCCGTCTCCGTCGCGCCGACTGATGGTGAACTCAGCACGATGCGCGTGCCGGTCAGGCCGTTTGGCGCTGAGGCGACGATCAGCCCATTTTCGATCGCAATGTTGGCGCCAAGCGCGGCGAGCGCGGCGACATGCATGTCGACCGGCCGTGCGCCGATCGCGCAGCCGCCCGGCAGGGAAACCCGCGCATGTCCGAACCGGGCCAGCAAGGGGCCGAGAACCAGCACCGTCGCGCGCATCTTTCTCACCGTGTCGTAAGACGTTTCCTTGGAAACGGCGGCACTGGTGTCGATCGTCGCGGCATGGGGTGAGCGTGTGACTTCGGCGCCATGAAGCGCCACCACGCCCAGCATGTTTCCGACATCGGTGACATCAGGAAGGTTGGTCAGCTCCAGCGGGTAGGGGCTGAGCAGCGCCGCCGCGATCTGCGGCAGCGCGGCGTTCTTGGCGCCGGAAATGGTCACCGCGCCTTGCAGCCTTTGTCCGCCGACGATCCGTAACTTGTCCATGGCTGTGGAACCCGATCTGACGCAGCTGAGATTGCAAACCTATAGGTTCGCAAGCGGTCTTTCATGCTCGAATCGAGGATCGACGCGGCATGCTTCGAAAGTCGATCGATCATTCTTCACTGTCAATCTCGGTTGGAATAATTTATTCCTTGGGTTGGTATGCCTAATATACCAGGCATCCTGAACCGCTCGGGGAAACGCATGTCCGTCCTGAAGAAGATCGAAGTGAAGCTCGACGCCATGGCGCCCGGCGATCGCGAGATCGGCCAGTACATTCTCGACAATCCCGACCAGATGCTGCGCCTGTCGACGGCGGCGCTGGCGGCCGAGATCGGCCGCAGCCAGTCGAGCGTCGTCAAGTTCAGCCAGAAACTGGGCTATGCCAGCTACCAGGAATTAAAACTCGCCGTCAGCGAGGCCAAGGCGCAGGACTGGCAGGTGCCGGCCGGCATGATCCACGGCTCGATCGAGGTCGGCGACAACCACCAGGTCATCCTGAAGAAGCTGATCGGCAGTAAGCTTCTGTCGATGCAGCAGACCGTCGCCTCCAACAGCGAGCGGATCATCTCCAAGGCGCTGGAAATGCTGGATGGCGCGCGCCGCATCCATCTGGTCGGCGTCGGCGCATCCTCGCTGGTGGCGCGCGATTTCTCCTACAAGCTGATGAAGCTCGGCCGCAATGTGATGCATGACAGTGACAGCCACATCCAGATGGCCAATGTCTCGACGCTCGGGCCGGGCGATGTGCTGTTCGCGCTTTCCTATTCCGGCGCCAGCATCGAAACCTTGCGCGTCGCCGAGCTTGCCCGCAAGCGCGGTGCGACCGTCATCGCCGTCACCGGCCTACATGACAATCCGCTGAGCCGCGTCGCCGACATCCGCCTCTACACGGTCGCCGACGAGGAGCGCGCGCGCTCGTCATCCATCACGGCACGCGACGCGCAGCTGACGCTGACGGACCTTCTGTTCATCCTGCTGGTTCAAAGGCAGCCCGACGCCAACGAGTTCGTGCACAACAGCGAGGTGGCCGTCTCCGTGTTGAAGGCGGATCGGTCGTCGTAGAAGCCTTAAACGCTTTCGAGATAGGTCTCGATCTCGAAATCGCTGACATTGAGCGCGAACGTGTTCAACTCCTGTCGTTTGCAGGCGATGAAGGAGTCGCGCAGGATCGCCGGGAAGATCTCCGCCACATGCGTCCCGGTTTCAAAGGCCGCGATCGCCGATGCCCAGTCCGGTGGCAGCTTTGCCGGCACAACGCCTTGCCCATCGCTGCCGGTCGGATCGCCAGGCGACATCTGCCTTTCGATGCCGATCAGCGCGGCCCCCAAAATGGCGGCAAGCACCAGATATGGGTTGGCGTCCGCCCCCGACACACGATGCTCGATGCGTCGCGCGCCGGTTGGACCGCCGGGAATGCGGATCGCGACCATGCGGTTCTCGTAACCCCAGGCGACAGCGGTCGGTGCATAGGACCTCGGGCGAAGTCTGCGATATGAATTGAAGTGCGGTGCGAACACAAGCGTGCTCTCGGCCATCGCCGCGAGAAGGCCGCCAACCGCATGGCGCATGATTTCCGAGCCCTGATCCGTGCCGTCGTCGAAGACGTTGCGCCCTTCGGTATCGACCAGACTGAAATGGACATGAAAACCGTTGCCCGCGCGGTCGCCATACGGCTTGGCCATGAAGCAGGCGGCAAAGCCGTGCTTGCGGGCGATGCCCTTGACTGTGCGCTTGAACAGCACGGCATCGTCGGCGGCGCGCAGGGCGTCCGCGACATGGTTCAAATTGATCTCGAACTGGCCGACGCCGTTTTCGGCAATCGCGGTGTCGACGGGAATGCCTTGTGCCCGGCAGGCCTCATAGACGTCGTGGATGAAGGATTCGAAGTCGTCGATCTCGTCGATCGACAATGCCGCGTCGGAATCGAGGCGGCGCCCGGTGACCGGCGACACCGGCCCGACCGGCCGCTGCGACTGCGGGTCGACCAGATAGAATTCAAGTTCGGTTGCGGCGACCGGTGTCAGGCCCAGCGCCTTGTAGCGATCAAGGATGCGGGCCAGCGCCCGCCGCGGATCTCCGAGATAGGGCGCTCCGTTTTCGTCGGCGAGCCACAGCGGGACGAGCGCCGTTGGGTGCGCGGTCCATTCCACCGGGAGAATGCCGCGTCCCGTCCATTGGCAGAGCCCATCGGCGTCGCCGGTCGAGAAGACCAGCGTGTTGCCTTCGATGTCTTCGCCCCAGATGTCGAGCCCGATCAGGGAATAGGGCATGCGCAGCTTGCCCTCCAGCGCCTTGCGTGCCTGCTCGACCGGGATACGCTTGCCGCGCATGACGCCGTTGAGGTCGCACACAGCGGCCCTCAGGCTCTGGATGTCGTTTCTGCTTTCAAGCCAGTTCAGGACGTCCGCAATTGCATCGCTCAATTTCTAACCTCTGGTTTTGAAGGGTGCCGCAGCCTGATCGGCTGTATTGGCCCGGTAAAAATAGCTTGTGAGTTTCTGAGGAACCAAGCCGGCAAGCGCCGTCAGTTTTCCTTATTTTTTCAATTCACTAGCCGGGATGTCGGGAGGCATTTCAAAACCAATTTCGCGATCTGCGATCGCAACATAGAGGGAAGAGGGCGGAAAGCCAAGTGGCATTTGAACTGCCGCGGTGCCTCAACATGGCCCCGCGGTTTTGAGTTGAACACGTGCAGCAGTGCGATTCTAGTTTCTCGTTTCTGGAAATCTGGCCTGCCGAAGGATATGCGCCGCGCCCTCATCAATGTCGCGAACGATGGCCGCGCGGGCGCGCTCTGCGTCCTGGGCCTCAATCGCCGCGACGACTTCCTCATGGTAATCGATATCGAGAATGGAGGCGAGATCGTCCTCGAACCCCATGGCCAGGTTCCGCAGGAACGGGCCGACCTGCATCCATACGGTTTCGATCAGGAAGATCATCTGTTCATTGCCGCAATGGCGATAGATCGAGAATTTGAAGTCATGGTTCTTGCGCAGATAGTCGTCGATGTCGCCCTTGCGGGCGGCTGAAGTCAGGTCGGTGCAGTGGCGCCGGATCGTGCGCAGATTGTTGCCGTTGACGCGCTTGGTCGCAAGTTCGGTCGCCGAGCCTTCGAGGATCGTGCGCACGGCGGTCAGCTGCGAGAAGCGTTCGGCCGAGATCACCGGCACCTCCACGCTGCCGTTCGGCATCGGGCTGAGCGCACGCAGCGCCTGCAGCCGCATGAAGGCGCTGCGCACCGGCATGTCGCTGGTGCCGAGTTCCTTGGCCAGCTTGCGCGAGGTCAGTTTCTGGCCCGGCACGAACTGGCCGGACATCAAGGCCCTGACCAGTTCCAGATAGACCTTCTCATGCAGGGGCACGGTGTCGACGGCGGTCAACCCGAACTGTGTTCTGTCAGCCATTGGCAGTGCGCTACTTCATTCGTTCTGAAATCTACGCAGCTGATGACATCCGCCGCTCGTCATTGTTCGCTGGCTGAACGCGGTCGGCGGCCATGGTCAGCCATCTTTCAGGCGGCATGATAGACGCATCGATCACAGCCCCGCAAGCCCGCCTCGGCCAGGCGGCAAGGCAATCCCCTTCCGCTTTCCCGGTTCGGATGACGAAGGCTTCTATCGCGCGGGCAGGGCCTTTTCCGCGTTCCCCACCACCGTCTCGTCCATGGTCAGCTCATAGCGCGTGAAGTCGCGGTTCTCGGCCGGCAGCGGCGCGACTTCCATGATGCCGCTGGCCGGCTCGAAGATGATCATCGCCACCGTCGCCGAGAGGTTGCCGCCCTCTTTGCGGTTTGCCGGTCGGCAGACGCTGAGCGGCGCGGCGAAATCGTCGAACAGCGCCTGCTTGAGGTCATCGACGGTGATGTCGCCATGCCGGGCAGCGAGATGCCTGCGCACGCGGTAGTCGCGGTAGAGGCTGTCCGGCACGTCGCCGAGGCCAGTCTCGCGCAGCTTCGACAGGGCGACCGGACTTTGCCAGTGATTGGCATGCACGATCATCTCCTTGTCCGGATAGATCGGAAAGGCTTCGTCGGGCGCGCATTCGAAATCGACCGCGAAACCCTCGGCCGTGCTCAGGATCATGTTGTTGGAGCAGGATTTCGGCGTCGTCGCCACCACCTTGATGGCATGGGCGAAATGCCGGGCTTCCAGCGCCCGGCGACGGATGAAGGGCAGCGGGATGCCGATGTCGCGATAGTCGCGATCCGATTCCAGATAATTGGCGGTGATGCCGATGCCCACCGCATTGAAGCCGCTGCGCGCCAGGCCGCCGGCCTCGGTGAAGGTGAGGAGATCGGGGCCATCGGTGCGCCGCACGCGCAGGACAATCGAGGTCCCCGCGCATTCGGCGCGCCAGTCCCAGTTCTGGCCGTGGATCAACCGCCCGGCCTTCGTCGCCTCCGGCAGGATCACGGCGCCCGTGCAGCCATCGGGCTCGTCATCGGAAATGCCCTTCTCGCGCTTGGCCAGTTGCAGGATTTCGGTGCGGGCATTGACCAGCAGGATCGAGGAAAGGCCGACATCGGCGCCCGAGGCGATCCCTTCCATCTCCTTGACGAGATCGGGCGCCCATTGCCGAAGGCGGGGCAGGAATATGCCGCTGAAGCGCTCGATATCCTTCTGCCCGAAGCCAAACCGGCCAAGCTGCGCGGCATACAAAGCCACCGATGCGTGGATACGGTCGTGCGCCTGTTCACCATAGGCCTTGCCGCGCTCATTGGGCGTCCCGCTCACATCGACGAGTGGAAATGGCTGGCAGGTGGTCATTGGCAGGGACCTCGAATTTTGCAGGTGAGCACATCGTATTGAATTTTATTTCAATAAAAAGCAAAACATTGGTGACATATCCACTTAAAGCCGCCGTTGAAGTCTCTATAATGCGAACTATGACAGAGAGGGCATATGAGCCGCATAAGCCAGGATAAGATCGCCCAACCGATGTCGGCGGGATCCGCGAGCCCTCTGCAGATCGATTTGGCGCGCCGAATCCTTGAGAGAATCCGCGATTCGGGCTGGACGGTGGGAACCCGTATTTCCGTGCCGGATCTTGCCCGCGCATTCGGTGTGTCGCGTTCCCCGATCAGTGCCGCACTTGAGTTGCTGGCGGCGCAGGGCATCCTGACGGGGTCCAACACGAGGGGGCTGCAACTGGCGCTGGATGTCGCCGATCTCGACCCGGAAACCATCCTGCCGAACTCGCCGATCGAGGATCTCTATCGCCGGATGATGAAGGATCGTTCGCTGGGAGACCTGCCCCAGGACGTCTCCGAAGCGGAATTGATGCCGCGCTATCAGGTTTCACGCGGCGTGATCCGGAAGCTGTTGCTGCGCTTTGCCGCGGAGGGCCTGGCGCAGCGGCTGCCGGGGCATGGCTGGCGCTTCGCCGAGTCGCTGGTCGGCGACGCCGCCCAGCGGGAAAGCTACGAATTCCGCATCGCCGTCGAATGCGCGGCACTGCGCTCACTGACGTTCCGCGCCGACCCGCGGCAACTGGCGCCCGTCCGCCGCGCGCATGAGCGTATCCTGTCCACCATACTGGACGGAAAGCCGCTGACCGGCGGCGATGAATGGTTCCGGGTCAACGCGTCGTTTCACGAGGGGTTGGCGGCATGCTCGGGCAACCGTTTCCTGGCGGACGCCGTGCGTCAGCAGAACAATCTGCGCCGGCTGCAGGAATCGGCCGGGTTCGAACAATTGCCCAGAGAGCGGCTCGAACGGTCCTGCCGCGAACATCTCGCCATTCTCGATGCCGTCGAAGCGGGAGGGATCGAGTGGGCGGAGGCCCTGCTTCGCCAGCATCTGCGGCAGGCGTCGGAATTCGCATCGCCGCCACGCACAGCCTGAAAAGGCGGGATTTCCAGGCTTGGCGACCGTGCGAGCCGATGTGGCGCTGTCAGATGCAGTGTCCGATTACAAATGTTGAATCGCCCGTACTTGCGCGGGCGGCCGCTCTCTGGCTTTTTGGGGCACCCATCCGGGCGGCCTGATTCGGGTCGCGCTGCTTTCCGTTCGGTTGCAGTTTCCGGACAGAATTTGTTAGCGAGCCGTAGGCGATCGGCGAAGGAGAAGAGGCAATGGCCGAGTTCAAGAAGCCGGAAATCTCCGAGATGAGACCCAAGATCACCGTGATCGGCGTGGGTGGCGGCGGCGGCAATGCCGTCAACAACATGATCACCGAGCAGCTTCAGGGCACCGAGTTCATCGCCGCCAACACCGATGCCCAGGCGCTGGCGATGTCGAAGGCGACGAGGCTGATCCAGCTTGGCGCCCATATCACCGAGGGGTTGGGCGCGGGATCGCTTCCCGAGATCGGCCGCGCCGCCGCCGAGGAATCGCTGGACGAGATCATGGACCACCTCCAGGGCACGCATATGTGCTTCGTCACCGCCGGAATGGGCGGCGGTACGGGAACGGGAGCCGCTCCGATCATCGCGCATGCCGCGCGCAAGGCCGGCATCCTGACCGTCGGGGTCGTCACCAAGCCCTTCGCCTTCGAAGGCAAGCGGCGCATGCAGATGGCCGAGGAAGGCATCGCGCGACTGCGCGAGGCCGCCGACACGGTGATCGTCATACCCAACCAGAACCTGTTCAGGATCGCCGATGCCAAGACCACCTTCGCCGATGCGTTCGTCATCGCCGACCGGGTGCTGTATTCCGGTGTCGGCTGCATCACCGACCTGATCGTCAAGGAAGGCCTGATCAATCTCGACTTCGCCGACGTGAAATCGATCATGCGAGGCATGGGGCGCGCGATGATGGGTACCGGCGAGGCGTCGGGCGAAAGCCGGGCCATCAAGGCGGCGGAGGCCGCGATCGCCAACCCGCTTCTGGATGAAGCCTCGATGAAGGGCGCCAAGGGCGTCCTGGTCTCGATATCGGGCGGCCGCGACATGACCCTGTTCGAGGTCGACGAGGCCGCCACCCGCATCCGCGAGGAAGTCTATGAAGACGCCGACATCATCGTCGGCGCCATCTTCGACAAGAATCTGGAAGGCAAATTCAGGGTGTCGGTCGTGGCGACCGGGCTGGATCGTCCGTTTGAGGACGACGCCGACTTCGTGCAGGGACATTCAGGCCAGCACCAGCAGCGGATCCTGCAGTAGGCGTTGCCGCGGCTAGCCTAAGGCCCGGCGCGTTATTTCCCGACCAGTGAGCCAATAGGCTTGGACGTGGAGTGGGAGAAAGAGCCCAGGGGCTCTTTCTCTTCGGTCGTGCGGTAGCTTGGCGATCTGCCGGTTCAGCCGAACTTGGGGTCGAGACTGCCCGACTTGTAGCGCTTGGCCATTTCGGCGACCGGCAGCGGTTTGATCTTCTGCGCGTTGCCGGCGGTGCCGAACTGCTCGAAGCGCTCCTTGCAGAGCTTGCGCATCGCCGCCATAGCCGGCGTCAGGTATTTGCGCGGATCGAACTCGCTCGGATTCTCGGTCAGCACCTTGCGGATCGCGCCGGTCAGCGCCATGCGGTTGTCGGTGTCGATGTTGATCTTGCGCACGCCATGCTTGATGCCGCGCTGGATTTCCTCGACCGGCACACCCCATGTCGGCTTCATCTGGCCGCCATATTTGTTGATGATCTCCTGCAGGTCCTCGGGCACCGAGGACGAGCCGTGCATGACCAGATGCATGTTGGGCAGGCGGCGGTGGATTTCCTCGATGACGTTCATGGCCAGCACCGCGCCGTCCGGCTTGCGCGAGAATTTGTAGGCGCCGTGGCTGGTGCCCATGGCAACCGCCAGCGCATCGACATGGGTGTCCTTGACGAACTCCACCGCTTGCTCAGGATCGGTCAGAAGCTGGTCGTGGCTGACAGCGCCTTCGACACCATGGCCGTCCTCCTGCTCGCCGCCACCGCTCTCCAGCGATCCCAGCACGCCGATCTCGCCTTCGACCGAGACACCGCCCCAATGCGCCATGTCGACGACGCGCCGCGTGATGCCTGAATTGTAGGCATAGTCGGCCGGCGTCTTGCCGTCTTCCTTCAGCGATCCGTCCATCATCACCGAGGTAAAGCCGTACTGGATCGCGGTGACGCAGGTGGCTTCGTTGTTGCCGTGGTCGAGATGCATGCAGACCGGGATGTCGGGGTGGATTTCGACCAGCGCGTCGATCAGCTTGGCCAGCACCACGTCATTGGCGTAGGCGCGGGCGCCACGGCTCGCCTGCAGGATGACCGGTGACTTGGTCTCCTCTGCCGCCTCCATGATGGCGAGGCCCTGTTCCATATTGTTCATGTTGAAAGCGGGTACGCCGTAGCCGTATTCGGCGGCGTGATCGAGCAATTGTCTCAGTGTTATGCGAGCCACCCAATAGTCTCCCGTATCTGGTTTCAGCGCAATGTCGCGGACTGCCGGTTGCCGGCCAGCCCGTCGATGCTTCTGGCCGGATTTCGGTGGAACCGCAACAGTCCGGCGTCCTGCCCGGAGCAATTCTTGTTACACAAGCGCGGCTGACAGCAGTGTGACATCCAAACTGCCGCCGGCGCGTCGAACCGCGCGCAAAATCAGCTGGCACCTCTGCGCAACTTCATTTGACAGTCCGTCAGCATCTGCCTCAAGGACGGAGACTCTGACGACAGCGGATTCCCCCGCTAGTGAAACGTTCATCCGGGTGCATATCCAAAATCACCCAAATCGCGGGCGTCGAAATCGGGTTCGGCACCTCTTTCGACCTGAGTCGGAGGATAGGCTCCGCAATCGATTGAGCATCATCAATCACAGTCTTATGCTTTGATGAGCTCTCTACCTCACCGTAAACCACCCTGCTTCGGACGTGGTTTCCGACCGGGGTTTGAAGTTCGGTCGGTATGAGCTTTGGAAGCAGAGCGCAGCCTAGGCTTTCGGCTTCGCCTTTCTAACTTCCTCAATGGCCATGTTTAACGCCGTTTCAAAGGCGTGCCTCAAGTCAGCAATCTTGTCTTTCCTCAGCGCAGCGGTCTGTTTTGAAATAGGCGCAAGCTCCCAGATAAGCGCGTTCCCCGCCTCCAGAAGGTGAGCTAGAGCTGCATTCGTGGCCTCCGTGGTTTCCAAAAGGTCACGCGACTTCCCAATGTTCATCTGCAAACAACGCGTGATACCTTTTACATTGCCCGCTTCCGCATTGATCGCCTCTCTGCGCAACTTATGCAGGTACTCCACCGCTAGTCCGATTGGCATTTGTTCCTCCCTGGCAGTCGAATCGTCACGGATTATCGTACGCCTCATTCTGAAGATGGCCGCGCGATATCCTGGGCTTGGCGGCCACGGCAAAACCAACCAGCATTGGTGTTCTCCCCCTGCTGAACTATCGCCTTATTGCCGAGCGCCCAACGCCGGACACGGCCGGCCGCCGGACCTCGGCAAACTGATGCTCATTTCGGCGAGGATTTCATTTACATCAACCGTTTGAACGTCATCTCGGATGAGATCACTTGCCAACAGTGCGGCCACTCGGGAGCGCGCATCACGGTGGTTGCCAACACGACGGCGAGCGGGGCACTAGGCGATGCCATTCGATCTTGCGCGATCGTGCCTCCGTGGTGGCAAACGAAGTTGCGCAGCGGTTTTTCGGTTTTCCGGCTGCCTTCTGTTGCTGCCATCGCTGAATGCCATGCTTTCCGGGCGTTTCCCGGAAAATGCCGCCCAATGCCATCTGATCTTGCGCATTACACGGGGCCTGCGCGTCGGTTTTGAACGGGGTAGGACGCGCTAGGAGCCACCTCTGCGTGCCAAGCCATCGAGCAGTTAGAAACGGCTCAAAAAGCCTGCAGTATCAATTTCGCTTTATTGCACGGGCTTCCCGTCGAGGTTTGAAGCCGCGAGGCATATGGCCCTCTTCAAGATCTAGATGGTACCGGTGATATTCCGGGCTATCAATGTCGTCTCTTTTACCGCCAAGCGCATCGCTTGTGCCCCTCCGCATAGGCCCAAACAGACGGGCGTATTCCCCTTGAAAAGCGTAGAGAGTGCGTGACTCGACGGCATCAGCTGATTGGCGATATTCTTTTTGCCACGGACGATGGCCGTATTCATCGAAAGCCTCACTGCGACCGCCTCCGTAACCGATAAGGGTTGCGCCACCGAGGTACAAACAGCGGGGATCCGGCATAAGCAAATATCGGTCGTCTAGTTTTCGCCAGTGATCCGTCGGGATTTTGCGCTCGGGATAGAGCCATTCCTCTTGCGCTGCGGCAATGTAGCGGTGCGCCCTGCGCTTCATTATGAAATTGATCTGGTTCACTTCGACTTCGTCGAGCTGCCTGCCGGTCTGGATCTCCGTAAAATTGAACATCGCAGTCCGGAAAGGGCTTGGATTTGGACGCGGTTTGTTCGCATTGCCGTAAGGGTTCCTAGCCCATGATAAATTGGTCATGATTAGAATGCGCGTAGGGCTCAAGGGAAAAAGGGTATGCGTACCGTTCATCCAGATATCCGGATCTGAATGCCGTCTTGCTGAAAGGCCGTCTGGAAAAAACTCACGATTATAAACGGTGACAGGATGGTCCGTCACAATGAACTTTGTGGCAGTGCTGTCTGCGTTAGCAAGAACCCAAACGCTCTCGGTCCAAATTGCGCTATGTAGATTTTGCAACCGCTGCATTTCGTCCAAAAGGGTGTTTTTGGCCGACACTTTCAGCAGCGCCGAGAGATAGAGCAATCCTTTGGGCGTGCGAAATTTCTGAACGCTCATGTAGGTGAGCAAGGAGCGAAATATCCTTTCTGGTGGTACCCGTCCCCGATAATCGTTGAATGACTCATATTGGGCAAAAAAATCGACTGCATGACGACCCTCGTCATCGACCTTTCCGAAGAAAAACTTCTCAATGTCGGTCGATTCCTGTTGTCCATATTTGACTGTGTACAGATCGGTCTCCTTGAAGCAGGACGCGGCCCCCCAGCGCCTTGGATTTTTGGTCGGGCGAAGTACTCCGTTTTGGTCGGGAATACGGGCAGGTCTCAGGTCCAGGTATCGGAACTTTTTTTCGCCCTCGACGGGTAAAAAACGCTCTTGATACCAACACGGAACGTAATGGTTTTCGCGATAATTCAATTCAGTCCTGCCCTGTACGGTGAACCTGGTCCGCAGAATACCGGGAGGGGCTAAGCTAGGACGATTGCAGGATGGCTTGCAATTGAGCCCGGGCCTAAAGGACCCGAAGAACGACTGGATGATCCGGAAAACTCACCACGAGGTGGATGTCCCACTACATTGCACTTAGGCGCCAGGACGATTTCCGGACCTGCCAGGGAGTTGACGACCCTCCGCGCCGTTTCATTTCAACAACGCACCCAACCTTTATGCGCGCTCAATGACGGCGAGCGCTTCCTTAGCGCTTTGAGATGGAAGCTGACCATCCACCATTCCGCGCCCCCAGCCGCAGATTTCACGACCGCCCGCACCAGGTGTCGGCGGTCGGCGTAAGGAAAGCGATAGCCCGGCCGCGCCGGATCGCGGCGGCCGGGTCGGCGAAAACCTCGATCGCCGCTCGGAAGTTCGAGACCGTCAGCATCGTCTTCCAGGCCGTTTCTATCGCTGTTGCCGCCCAATGCCATCCGATCTTGCGCGTTACATGACATCCAGGACAGCCGCTGACGGGTGTCTGGATCTTGCTTTCGGCTGCGTGGCCCTACTTCTGCCTGCCAGTCCTTGCCGCCAAGGAAAGCCGCACGTCTTCCTCCGCTCCATCCAGCAGGGCGACCAGTGCCTTGCTGGTGGCGGTGGGATTGCGCTTTTCGATGCTTTCCACGATCCGCTGATGCAGTTTGAGCGATTGACGCTGTCCTGCGGGACTGTCATCCGAAAGCCGGAAGCTGATCACCAGCGCGGTCTCGATCAAGGCGGCGAGCGAACCGATCAGCTCGTTCCCCGACATATGCAGGATTGCCTGGTGAAAGGCGAGATCGGGTACGGCGAAGCGCTCGCCGTCGTCGCCGGCCTCTTCCATCTCCTTAAGGATGGCCTTCAATTCGGCGATCTGCTCCGGCGTAGCGCGCTCCGCCGCCAGCGCGCCGGCCATCGGCTCGATGGCGCGGCGCAACTCGAACAGGGAGCGCGCGTCCTCGGCGGTCGCCCTCGCGCCGAAACGCCACATCAGCACGTCGGGATCGAGGAAGTTCCAGTGCTTGCGAGGCCGCACGCGTGTTCCTGTCCGGGGGCGCATCTCCACCATGCCCTTGCCCGCCAGCACCTTGACGACTTCGCGCAGGCCCGTGCGGCTCGCACCGAACGAGGCGCTCCAGTCGTCGCCATTCGGCAACTGGTCGCCGGGAACGAATTCTCCGCGCACGATGCCTTGGCCGATTTCGTTGAGCAGCCTGGCATGAAGGCCGGAGGACGAGCCCGTCATGCGCGATGTCATCCGGGATGCCCTTGGGCGGGCGGCTGAATTTTTCATATTGTTCCCATTATTCATATGATTGTCACGCGCTCCCCCTAGTGAGCACATCGTTGAACCAGCGGCCAGAGCGGCCGATAAATTACTGTTTAAATAACACCCGAAGAAGCAAAAATCTCGGACCTGCCATCGCCGACGCCGCCGCTGTCGTTGGTCGATGTCGTGCGCGCCGAACAATCGATCACAGCCTGCCAACAGGAACACAACAGAATGTCTTCAATCATTGATCGCGCGAGCAAAGCCGCCCTGAAGGGGACGGCCATGGCTGGCCTCCCGAAAACCATAACATCCTGCATCCTCGTGTCTGGCGCTCTCGTCATGACGTCGATGCCGGCCCTTGCCGTCGAGCCATGGATCATGGTCGAAAAGACGGTCTTTACCGGCGATGCCACAACATCGAAGAAGCAGGGAGTGACGACAGACGGCACGAACTGGTATTTCTCCGGCACCAATATTCTCGAGCGCACCGACGGCAACTACAATCGCAACCTGGTTGCGGCGCCCGGCATTCCACATGTGCTGGAGATTCCGTCCCAATTCTCCGACGCCGGCTTGAACCACATCGGTGACATCGATTATGCCGACGGGCTTCTGTATATTTCGCTGGATTCAAGCGTCGCAGACCCTGTCACTGGATACAGATACAACAATCCTGTTTTTGCGATCTATAACGCAAGTGACCTGAGCTATACCGGCAAGGCCTTTGCGCTTAATCCGCCCACCGGCACCATTGACATTGCAAGCTGGGTGGCAGTCGATGCCAAGAATGGCCTCGGCTACGGCATGGCGTACAATAACGCCACGGAGCTGGCGGTTTACAATCTCGCGGACTGGAGCTTCAAGGAATACATCCCCTTGTCGCAGACCGTCGACGCGGCACAGGGCGGCAAGCTCCTCGACGGCTGGATGTATTTTTCCGCAAATGACGAAACCAACGGAATATACCGGGCAAATCTGAAGACCGGAGAAGTCGAGAAATTGGGCAATCTGCAGTCTCCGGACGGGCAGGAAACCGAAGGCCTTGCCTTCAAGATGACGAAGGACGGCTGGAAACTTCACGTCCTCAACCGGGAACATCTGGACGGGCCCAATGAAGACAAGACCGTCGCCTTTTACCAATATCTGCGCCCCTTTGGAAACGCGCTTTCCGGGGAGATCCATGCCGACATCAATGGTGCGCTTGTCGAGGACAGCCGTTTCATACGCGATGCGGCAAACCGCCGAATTCGGTCAGCCTTCGATGCGGTGGCCACGCCACCTTCGATGACCGCCGCCCTCGACGACAAAGGCCTGCATGCCGCACCTGCCGACGCCGATGGCATCGTCATCTGGAGCGAAGCGCTTGCGACGACTGGCGATGTGAAGGCCTCCGGCTACGCGGCGGACTTCGGCCGCAACACCGCTGGCTTCGTTGGCGGCGCCGACGCACCTGTCGGAAGCTGGCGGCTCGGCGTGCTCGGCGGCTATAGCCATTCGAGCTTTGATGTCACCGATCGCGCCTCGTCCGGCTCCAGCGACAATTATGATCTCGGCATCTATGCTGGCACGCAATGGGGTGCGCTGGGCTTCCGTACCGGCGCATTCTATGGCTGGCACGACATCGACACGAAGCGCAACGTCGTCTTCCCAGCTTTTAGCGAATCGCTCTCCGCCAACTACAAGGCCGCGACGGCGCAGGCTTTCGGTGAACTGGCCTACCGGCTCGACATCGGCCGCAATGCCATCGAACCCTTTGCCAACCTTGCCTATGTCCATTTGAATACTGATGGCTTTGCCGAGACCGGCGGCACGACGTCGGCACTGACCAGCCAGAAGATGACGACGGAAAATAGCTTCTCGACCTTCGGCGTTCGTGCCTCGACCCAATTTGATGGGGGCATGCCCAAGACAACCCTGCACGGCATGCTGGGCTGGCAGCACGCCTACAGCGACGTCATTCCGGTCTCCAACCTGGCCTTCAACACCGGATCGTCCTTCACAACCTCGGGCGTGCCGATCGCCCGTGACGCGTTGGCTATCGAAGCCGGTTTCGATGTTTCCCTGTCATCCAACGCAACGCTTGGTGCTGCCTATTCCGGCCAGATTGCCAAGGATACCCAGTCACACGCCTTCAAGATCAACTTCGACCTGAAGCTGTAAGCCAAACGAAACGCCGGGTGGGTTTCCCCACCCGCGTAAATAACACCCGAAGAAGCAAAAATCTCGGACCTGCCATCGCCGACGGCGCCGCTGTCGTTGGTCGATGTCGTGCGCGCCGAACAATCGATCACAGCCTGCCAACAGGAACACAACAGAATGTCTTCAATCATTGATCGCGCGAGCAAAGCCGCCCTGAAGGGGGCGGCCATGGCTGGCCTCCCGAAAACCATAACATCCTGCATCCTCGTGTCCGGCACCCTCGCCATGACATCGATCCCGGCGCTTGCCGTCGAGCCCTGGATCATGGTCGAAAAGACGACCTTTACCGGCGACGCGATAACCTCCAAGCAGCAGGGCGTGACGACGGATGGAACGAACTGGTACTTTTCCGGCACCAATATCCTCGAGCGCACCGACAAGAACTACAACCCGTCATTGACTGTCTCGCCGGCCATCCCGCTCGCTCTCCAGCTTCCGTCTGAATTCTCCAGCCTGGGGCTGAACCATATTGGCGACATCGACTATGCCGACGGGCTCCTCTACATTTCGCTGGACACGAGCAAGCGCGACCCGATCACCGGAGGCAAATATGACCACCCGGTTTTCGCGGTCTATCGCGCGAGCGATATGAGCTTTACCGGCCAGGCCTTTTCGCTCAATCCGCCCAATGGCACCCATGACATCGCCAGCTGGGTCGCCGTCGATGCCAAGAACGGCCTCGGCTATGGCATGGCCTATGAGAACGCGACGGAAATCGCCGTTTACAATCTGTCGGACTGGAGCTTCAAGGAATACATCCCGCTGTCGCATACCATCGACCAGGCGCAGGGCGGCAAACTCCTCGACGGCTGGATGTATTTCTCGACCGACAATGACGAGAAGACGATTTATCGCGCCAATCTCAAGACCGGCGAAGTCGAGATCCTCGGCAATTTGAAGATTGCGGGCGAGCAGGAAGTCGAAGGGCTTTCCTTCAACCAGACCAAGGATGGCTGGTCGATGTACATCCTCAACCGGGAAGCGCTGGAGAGCGACCCGTCCGTGGAGGCAGTAGGCTTCTACCGCTATCTGCGCCCCTACGGAAACGCGCTTTCCGGCGAAGTTCATGCCGACGTCCTCGGCGCGCTCGTCGATGACAGCCGTTTCGCCCGGGATTCGGCAAACCGTCGGCTCCGCTCGGCCTTCGATGCCGACGACGTGTCCATGACCACCGCTGCCATCGATGCCACCGGCGTGCACGCCGCGCCCGCCACCGCAGGCGGCATCGTGATTTGGAGCGAAGCGCTGGCCATGACTGGCGACATCAAGGGCTCGGGCTACGCCACCGATTTCAACCGCACGACCGCGGGCTTCGTCGGCGGCGCGGACATTCCGGTCGGCGACTGGCGGGTCGGCGTGCTCGGCGGTTACAGCCGCACGAATTTCGACGTTTCCGACCGCGCTTCGTCGGGCACCAGCGACAATTACGATCTCGGCGTCTATGCGGGCACGCAAATGGGCGCGCTCGGCTTCAGGGCTGGCGCCATCTATGGCTGGCACGATATCGGCACCAAGCGCGACGTCGTGTTTCCTGCCTTCAGCGAACAGCTGTCGGCGGGCTACAGAGCCGAGACGGCGCAGGCTTTCAGCGAACTGGCATACCGGTTTGACACGAGCCTGGGCGCCTTCGAGCCCTTTGCCAACCTGGCCTATGTGCATGCCAGCGCGGATGGCTTTGCCGAAACCGGCGGCACCACATCGGCCCTGACCAGCCAGGGTGCGTCGAGCGAAAACACGTTCTCGACCCTGGGCCTGCGCGCATCGACCCGGTTCGGGACCGGCATGACCGCTTTGCATGGCATGCTGGGCTGGCAGCACGCCTACGGCGATGTTCAGCCGACCACCACGCTTGCCTTCGGCAGTGGAGCCTCCTTCGCCAGCGCCGGTGTGCCGATTGCCCGTGACGCGTTGGCGCTGGAAGCCGGTTTCGATGTCTCCCTGTCGTCCAACGCAACGCTCGGCGCTGCCTATTCCGGCCAGATCGCCAAGGATACCCAGTCACACGCCTTCAAGATCAATTTCGACTTGAAGCTGTAGGCCGAACGAAGCGCCGGGTGGGTTTCCCCACCCGGCGGCAGCTGGTTAGGCCGCGATTTTCTCGCGCGCGGCAAGGATCTGGACGCAGGCGTTTGCCGCCTCCTTGCCCTTGACGGTGAAGTGCTCGAAGAAGAGGCGGTGATGCTCGGCGCTGTCGTGATAGTTGAGCGGGGTGAGCACCGCCGACAGAACCGGCACGCCGGTCGACAGCTGCACGTTCATCATGCCGTCGATCACCGCGCTGGCCACGAATTCGTGCCGGTAGATGCCGCCATTGACGACAAAGGCGGTGCCGAGGATCGCGGCGTAGCGGCCGGTGTCGGCAAGGGTCTTCGCGTGCAGGGGGATCTCGTAGGCGCCTGGCACGTCGAAGACATCGACGGCAAAGCGACTGCCCCCAAGCACGGCCATTTCCGCCTCGAAGGATTTGACGCACTCGTCGACGATATCGGCGTGCCAGCGCGCGCGAATGACGGCAATGCGGGTCGTCTCGTAGTCTTTCTGGGAATGCTGATTCATGGGTCCATCCTTCCGTTTCGAACCAGAATCAGGACGCACGATACGAAATCCGGTCCGCCGGGGCGGTCCGTCTTCCGTTCGTTCTCTTTCATCCGGACTCTAACCGTCGGCTCCGGAATCGCACCGGATCTGCTGACCTTCCCGACAACTGGAAAGCGCTCGCGGGCTTGGGTCTAAACCCTTACCGCCGGTGGGGACTTTCACCCCGCCCTGAGAACATTAACGTGGTTTGTATGGAAGGGCAGGGCGGCGCTGTCAACTGCTGCCGCTGTTGATCTCCCTCCTTGAGGGGGAGATGTCGCCAAGGCGACAGAGGGGGTCGCTCCGCGTGACGCGCCAACGTCCTTCTGTAGCGAAAAGCGAACTCGGCGATCTATGTGAGACGACCCGCTCTGACCGCTTCGCGGCCATCTCCCCCTCGAGGGCAGAGATTATCCGCGCTCTGGGAACATCGCTTTCAACCCCTCGCGTGAGGCCTTCGCCACGCCGCGTTCGGTGATCAGCCCGGTGACCAGCCGCGCCGGTGTCACGTCGAAGGCCGGGTTTGCCGCGGGCGTCGTCTCCGGCGATATGCGCACCTGGGCGATCTCGCCGCTGACCGTCTTGCCCCAGACCAGCGACACCTCGTCGGCCGAGCGTTGCTCGATCGGGATCTCGGTCAGCCCGTCATGCACGGTCCAGTCGATGGTCGGCGAGGGTAGGGCGACATAGAACGGCACGCCATTGTCGGCGGCGGCGAGTGCCTTGAGGTAGGTACCGATCTTGTTGCAGACATCGCCATCGGCGGTGGTGCGGTCGGTGCCGACGATGACCATGTCGATTGCGCCGCGCTGCATCAGATGGCCGCCGGCATTGTCGACGATCAGCGTGTGCGGCACGCCGTGTCCCGCCATCTCCCAGGCGGTCAGCTGGGCACCCTGGTTGCGCGGGCGCGTTTCGTCGACATAGACGTGGACGGGTATGCCTGCTTCGACAGCGAGATAGATCGGCGATGTGGCCGTGCCGTAGTCGACGGTCGCCAGCCAGCCGGCATTGCAGTGGGTGAGGATGTTGACCGTCTCGCCCGGCTGCTTGCGCGCGGCGATGGCCTTGATGATGGCGAGACCATTCTCGCCGATGGCGCGGTTGAGTCCGACATCCTCGTCGGCGATCTCGGCCGCACGCTTGTAAGCCGCTTCCGCGCGCTGCGAAGGAGCAAGAGGTTTGAGGAAACGCCGCATCTCGTCGAGTGCCCAGCGCAGATTGATCGCGGTCGGGCGCGTCTCGTGCAGTGTTTCCCATGCCGCATCGAGCGCTTCGTCCGACGGATCGTCAGCCATCTGCATGGCGACGCCATAGGCGGCGGTGACGCCAATCAGCGGCGCGCCGCGCACCCACATGTCGCGAATGGCGGTGGCGATGCCGGCAACGGTGCCGATCGTCTCGATGCGGAAATCATGCGGCAGCCAGCGCTGGTCGATGATCTCAACCGAACGCCCGTCGTCGCTCAGCCAGATGGTTCGAAAATGGCGGTCGCCGACGTTCAAATTCCGTTCTCCTGTTCGATCAGTTCGGCCAGAGTGTTGACCTCGTCGATGCTGTGGATCTGGCGCCGGTTGACGGCGATGTGACGGCCGAATTTCAGCGCCTTAGCCTCGCAACTGGCGCGCAAATCCTCGTCGGCAATGGTTTCGAAATCGGCATTGTGGGCGAGGCCGAGGATGCGCCTGTGCACCTCTATGCCGGCAAAGCCGAGCAGGTCGGTCCAGATCTGATGCAGGACATGGTCGAGTGCCTGCTCGGCGCCCAACCTGTCGCCCTGGTCCTCGAACAGGCTCTTCTGGTAGAGCATGCCGGTGCGCTCGGTGCGCCACAGACGCGAGAACTCGGTTCGGAACACCGCCCATGTCTCAACGATGACATCGAGCAGATAGGCGCGCATGGCATCGCGCTTGCCCTTCTGCTCATGCCCGCGCTGCGAGAAGAACGACATCCAGAAATTGGCGAGCAGCATGCCGACATCGAAGGCCATCGGGCCGTAGAAGGCGAACTCCGGATCGATCATCCGGGTTTCCTTGTCGGTGACCATGATCGAGCCGGAATGCAGGTCGCCATGCAACAGCGTTTCGGCATTGGCGGCGAAGATGTGCTTCAGCCGCTGCGCCTCCACCTTGAGGTCGCGATCAGCACGCAGTTCGGCAACCAGGGCGTCGAGTTGGGGTGACGTATGCCGGTTCATTTTTGCGTCGAAGTAGGGGTCGGAGAACACAAGGTTCTCGGTGATGTCGCAGAGCTCGACATTGTCGGCGAAGAGCGCCAGGTCGGCCTTGCGGTCCTTGGCCGCCATGTGCAGGTCGGAACCGCGAAACAGCGTGCGGGCCATGAACAGGCCGATATCCCCGGCAATGTTCGGAAGCTGCCGGCCTTCGATCAATGCCCGCCGCAGGATGATGTGCGGCGACAGATATTCCATGATGATCAGCGCCTGGATCTCGTCGAAATAGTAGATCGCCGGCACGGAGCCCGGCGCGCGCGCCTCTTGCCTGGTCAGCGCGTGATATTCGAAGAACGAGCGCTTCAAGGGCAGCGGCCAGCTGTCGCCGACGAGGCGGACATAGGGCAATGCCTGCTTGACCACGGCGGCACCGCTGGCGCCTTCGACGATGAAGACCAGGTTCAGATTGCCGTCGCCGACCTCGCGGACCTTCCAACGTGTCGTGTCCTTGCCGATCCGCGCGCGCAGCGCCTCGTTGTCGCCAAGGCGGGTCGAGAGCGTCTCGATCGATAGTGCTTCGAACGGCAGTTTCTGCGTCATCGTCATCCCTAGCGTATGCGCTCCGAACATAACGGAGGCATGGCAGCGGGGCCAAGCTAGGAAGCTGTCTGGCAATTGTCAATCGTGTTGACAATTGCCGATATTGACCATAGCGTCGTGGTCAGGGAGGAACGCATGGTCGGCAATGCCGTGTTCCGCGTAGAGGGACTGAGGAAATCCTTTGGCCGCAACGAGGTGCTTGGTGGCGTCTCGCTGGAGCTGCATGCCGGTGAAGTGACCGTGCTGATGGGCGCCAACGGCGCCGGCAAATCCACCCTCGTCAAGATCATCAGTGGCGTCTACGAACGCGGCGGCGGCGCCATGGCTCTCGCCGGGCAGGACTTCGCGCCGAACACGCCGGCCGAGGCGATCCGCGCCGGCGTCGTCACCGTGCACCAGAATATCAATGACGGCGTCGTCGCCGACCTCGACGTGGCAACCAATCTGACGCTGGACCGGCTGAGCGGCAGCGGCGCATCGTTCCTGTTCAATCCGGCTCGTGTACGCCGCGAGGCCAAGGCTGTTGCCGACCGCATGGGTCTGGCCATCGACCTCAAGGCCCGCGTCAGCGCTCTTTCGCTGGCTGATCGCCAGATGGTGGCGATCGCTCGCGCGCTTGCGCATCAACCGAAAGTGCTGATCCTGGACGAGCCGACCTCGTCGCTCTCAAGTGCTGAAGCCGATCGGCTGTTCGCGCTGGTCGACCGGTTGCGCGAGCAAGGCGTGACGATCCTCTACATCTCGCACCGCATGTCGGATATCAGGCGGCTTGCCGACCGTATTGTCTCCATGCGCGACGGGATCATATCGGGCGTCTTCGACTCCAGGCCGCTCGACTATGAAGGCGCGGTCAATGCCATGCTCGGCCGCAAGATCCATCTCGACCAGATCGTCGTCAGGGATTCGGCCAGGGCGGTCCTGGCGATCGAGGGCTTGCGTATCGCACAGGGCGCCCGGCCGATTTCCTTGACGCTCGGTGACGGCGAGGTCGTTGCCATCACCGGTCTCGTCGGCGTCGGCAAGACGGCGCTCGCCGAGACGCTGTTTGGCGTGCGAAGGCCGCTCGCCGGGACCATGACGATGAACGGCAAGCCCTACGCGCCGCGATCTGCCGGCGACGCGATCGCCGCCGGTGTTTTCCTCGTCGCCAAGGATCGAGCGACCAGCGGCATCGTCGGCGGCTTCAACATCGAGCGCAATGTCAGCCTGCCGTTCCTGAAGCGCATGTCGAACCTCAGCGTTCTCAAGCGTCGGCTCGAACGCGCCACCGCACGCCGGCAGATCGAGGAACTCGGCATCGTCTGCCGCTCCGAGAAGGACGAGCTGTCGGCACTGTCCGGCGGCAACCAGCAAAAGGTGATGGTCGCCCGCTGGATGGCGCAGAATGCTGCGCTGTTCATCCTCGACGAGCCGTTTCAAGGCGTCGATATCTCGGCCCGGCGCGATATCGCTGCCAAGCTCAGGGCAAGCGCCAATGGCCGCGCGACGCTGTTGTTCGTCACCGAACTCGATGAAGCGCTGGAGACGGCCGACCGCATCCTGGTGATGTCGGAGCAAACGATCGTCGGCGAGCATCGCAATGCCGATGTCGATCTCGATCGCCTGCTGGCCGAGGTTGCCGGCGGGCCACTGCACAGCGCCGCCTGAGTGTGGCGATGAATGGGAATTGGAATGGAGAGACCATGGGTTCGAGTTGGGTAAAGACGGCAGCGGCGCGCGGGAGCGCTGAATGACGCTGCGCGACTACGCCATCCGTTATGGGTTCCTCGTCCTGCTGTTCGGCCTCGTCGCCTATTTCGCGATCGCCGCCGACGGTTTCGTTTCGCCGCAAAGTGCCGTCTTCATCTTCCAGTCGGTCGCCATCACCGGCGTGCTGGCGCTCGGCGTCACCGCCACGCTGGTCGTCGGCGGCTTCGACCTCTCGATTGGTTCTGTCGCCACCTCCGCCATGATGGCGGCGGCCTATGTCATGGTGGTGCTGGAGCAGAACGCCGTTGTCGCGGTCGTCGTCTGCCTGCTGATCGGCGCCGTTGTCGGCCTCATCAATGGCTGGCTCATCGTCTATATGCGCGTGCCCGATCTGCTGGCGACGCTCGGCATGATGTTCCTGCTTGTAGGCCTGCAGCGCATCCCGACCGAGGGCCGCTCGATCGCCACCGGCATGACCATGCCCGATGGTTCGGTCGCCAACGGCAAATTCTCCGACGCCTTCCTGGCGCTTGGCCGCCACCGCTTCGATTTCTTCATCCCGAACCTTATTCCGGTATCGGTCGTCGTGCTGCTCGTGCTGGCCGTGCTGATCTGGTTCTTCCTCGAATACACCCGCTTCGGCCGCATGATGTACGCCGTCGGCAGCAACGAGCGCGCAGCCGAACTCGCCGGCGCGCCTGTCAAGGCATACAAGATCTGGGCCTACATTATTTCAGGTGTTTTTGCCTCGATCGGCGGCATTTTGCTCGCCGCCCGGCTTGGACGCGGCGACATCGCCTCGGGTAATAATCTGCTGCTCGATGCGGTCGCCGCGGCGCTCATCGGCTACGCGGTGCTTGGCGCCGCCAAGCCGAACGCCTTCGGCACCGCCGTTGGCGCGCTGTTCGTCGGCATCTTGCTGCAAGGCCTGACCATGATGAACGCGCCTTACTACACGCAGGATTTCGTCAAGGGCGTGGTTCTGGTCATCGCCCTTGTCTTCACCTTCGCCCTTTCCGGCAGGGGCAAGAGCTAGAATTGCTGCCGATTTGAATTTGATTTCAACAGTGGAGGAAACAAGATGAACATCACAAGAAGAGTTCTGGGGAAGGTCGCGCTCGGGTTGGCCGGCGCAACGATGCTGATGCAGTTCCCGGCGCTGGCCGCGGACAAGCCGGCGCCGTTCGACAAGCCTGGCGTCAAGATCGCGCTGGTGCGCTATCTCTCGACCGGCGACTTCTTCCAGGCCTATCTGTCGGGCGTCGAGGCACAGTCGAAGGCGCTCGGTATCGACCTGCGCGTGCTCGACAGCCGCCAGGACGCTGCCCTTCAGTCCGACATGGTCGACCAGGCCATCGCGCTCGGCGTGCAGGGCATCATCATCCAGCACGGCCTGACGGAATCGATGAAGGACGCCGCCCAGCGCGCTGTCGATGCCGGCATCAAGGTGGTGGCTTTCGACGTCAATGTCGAAAACCCCAAGATCCCGCAGATCGAACAATCGGATAAAGACCTTGCGCGGCTCGCGCTCGAGCAGGCGGTCAAGGACAATGGCGGGAGCTGGAACGCCGGCTATGTCTATGTCGCCGGCATCGCACCGCTCGATCGCCGCAACGAGACCTGGGTTGATGTGAAGAAGAAATACGCGGGCATCAAGGAAGTCGCGATGTTCGGCACGCTGGACAATCCGATCGCCAATTCCGTCGCCAACCAGGCTCGCTCCGTACTGTCGGCTCACCCTGACATCAAGGTGATGTTTGCCCCCTATGACGAGTTCGCCAAGGGCGTGAAGATCGCTGTCGACGAAGCCGGTCTGAACAAGGGCATCAAGATCTATTCGGCCGATATCTCGACGTCCGACATATCAGCGATGCGCGAGCCCGACAGTGCCTGGGCTGCGACCGCCGCGACCAACCCGGCCGTCGTCGGCCAGGTCTCGGTCCGCGCACTGGCGCAGCTGCTGGCCGGTGAAGATCCCGGCCACAACGTCGTCGTGCCGCCGACGCTGATCACCCAGAAGGAACTGGTCGACAAGGACATCAAGAACATGGAAGACCTGTCGGCCAAGCTGCCGCAGTTCGCTCATGCCGATGTCGCGATGCCGGCCTGGATGCCGAACCCGAACGCCAAGTAAGGCGCAGGCTGTTTCAAGACAAAAAGGGCCTCGCCGTTCGCGAGGCCCTTTTACGAGGAGGGCCAATATCAGGCTCTGGCCGGCGGCCGCCTGATCTGGAAGCCGGTCTTGTTCTGCTCGAAACCGGCGCCTCTGTAGAACGCAAGCGTTGCCGGCTCTGTTGAGCCGGTCAGCAGCATGGCCTTGTAGCAGTCCTGCTCCCAGGCAATCGAAACCGCGCGTTCAAGCAGCGCGCGGCCGAAGCCGCGTTTGCGATGGGAGGCGGCCGTCACCACGTTCTCGATCAGCGCATAGGACATCCCGCCTCTGGTTAAGTTGGGAATGACCACAAGCGTGCAGGACGCCACGAGTTCCCCATCATTCCAGCAGCCAAGCACGACGCTGCCGGGATAGGCTGCAAACCGCTCAAGAATGGCTTCCGCTTGCTCCGGCGGCACGATGACGTCGCCGGGATTGAGATGCTGATAGAGTGCGGCCAGCACTGGCAGATCGGCAGCCTGAATAGCCTTGATTTCAAGGCTGTCGGACACCTTCCCAGTGGGGACCGACGCGCTCACGACGCTACCTCAGAGCCGCTGCGATGTTGCCGCCGTCGACCGTCGTCACATCGGCGGTGGTGCGCTCGGCCAGCGCATGATGCAGGAAGGCCTGCGCCACGTCTTGCGCGGTCACTTCCTGGCCGAGCAAATTGCCGGACATGTATTCCTTCTCCGACACGCCGCGCGCGCCCGAGCGGCTGGCGATCATGGCGTCGGTCAAAAGGCCCGAGCGGATGCGGTCGGCGTTGACGGCGTTCGAACGGATGCCGTGGGCGCCGTAGTCGAGCGCGTATTGCCTGGACAGGAACAGCGTCGCCGCCTTCGGCACGCCATAGGCGCCAAATTTCGGGCCCGGATTGACCGCCTGCTTGGAGGTGTTGAACAAAAGCACGCCGCCGGTGCCCTGTTCGAGCATGATGCGCACGGCATTCTGCGCCACCGACTGGTGGGCGAAGAAATTGAGCTCGAAGCTTTTGCGCAGAAGTGCATCGTCGAGTTCGCCAATCCGGCCTTCCCAGGCCGCACCCGCATTCGAAACCAGGATGTCGACGCCGCCGAACACGGCGACGGCCTTGTCGAACGCAGCCCGTACCTGTGCAGGATCGGTGATGTCGGCACCGATGCCGATCGAGTTGTTGCCGGCCTTTTTCGCGGTCTCGGCGGCCTTCTCGGCGTCGAGATCGGCAACGATAGCATGCGCGCCATTGTCGGCGAACAGTTTTGCGGTCGCCGCACCGATCGCGCCGGCGCCGCCGGTGATCAGCACCACCTGGCCGGTCAGCGGCTTCGGCTTGTTGGAGGCAAGCTTGGCCTGTTCCAGCGACCAGTATTCGAGCGGGAACAGGTCGGCCTTGGACAGCGGATGGAAGCGGCCGACAGCTTCGGCGCCGCGCACGGCTTCGATCCACATTTCGCCGACATCTGAGGCGATCCTGGCGTCCTTCAGCGTGCGGCCATGGCCGAACATGCCGAGGCCCGGCACCAGCGTCAGGCGCGGCATCTGGTCGAGCATGGTGCGCTTGACGTCGTCGAGGGCGTCATTGGTCTCGAAATAGGCGCGATACTCCCCGGCGAAGGCGTCGACGTGGCTCTTGATCACAGCCTTGTAGTCGCCAGCCTTGTCCGCGTCTGGCGCCGGCACCGCCATCGGTCCGGTCTTGATGCGGATCGACAGGTCGGGCGTCGACACGCCGCGTGCGGCAAAGTCGGCGATATCAGCGGAATTGATGAAATCGACGATCGCATCCGAGGTGCGGAAGTCGCTGATCATGCGGTCGAAGCGGCCTTCGCCGCGTGCCACCGCCACGGCACCGCGCAGCATCGGCGCAAGGGCGGCGGGTGTCGTGAGCTTCGCCGGCAACGCCGCCTTGGCCGCCTTCGGCTTGCTGCTCCGCGCAATGAACTCCTCGGCGACGTTCACATAATGGATCATCCGGTCATAGGCTTGCCTGGCGTCATCGCCGAAGGTGAAGATGCCGTGCTTGTCGAGGATCAGGCCCTCGACCGACGGATCGGCGTCAAAAATGTCGGCGGCCGCCTTCGCCAGGTCGAAGCCGGGCATGATGTAGGGCACGTAGCCCATCTTCTCGCCGAACACCGTCTTCACCAGCGCCTTGCTGTCTTCCTGGTCGACGATGGCGAGAATGGCCGTCGAATGGGTGTGGTCGACGAATTTGTGCGGCAGGAATGCGTGCAGCAGCGTCTCTACCGAAGGGTTGGGCGAGGACGGATCAATGAGGTTCACGCGTTGCAGGGCAACCATGTCCTCATCGGCGAGCTTGTTCAGCGAGCGGGCCTTCAGCAGCGCGCCAAGCTTGACCGCTGGCAGGCCCTGCGGCTCGATGACGCCCATGTCCCAGCCGCTGCCCTTGACGCAGAGCACATCCCACCGGTCGCCGACAAGGTCGGTCGCCGTGGTCTTGCAGGAGGTGTTGCCGCCGCCATGCAGGACCAGGCGCGGCTCTCCGCCCAGCAGCCGGGTCGTGTAGACGCGCAGCGCCAGGTCGCGGCTGACGCCCTTCTTCGCATAGTCGGCGACCATCTTCTCCGCGTCGACGTCATTCCACAGGTTCTTCATATTCGCTCGTCCGATTTCCGATTGTGATGGTGAAACAGCATTGCCGCGACGCCTTGATGACAGGGCGCCGGCGGCGGGAATTGTGCCTATCCGGGTGTCTTTTCCGCCGCGCCGGCATGGTCCAGCAATCGTTGCGCCATGCGCCCCCCGATCACCAGATGCGTGCAGAGGCCGCCGGCGATCGCTGCCAGAAGCGGCTCGAACTTGTTGTCTTCCTGCACGACCATCAGCCGCTTGGCGATCGCGCGCAGCGAGGCAAGCTCGGCGGAGATGACCCGGCGGTTGTAGCTGCAGTCGAGCACATCGCCTTTGGCGTCGATGATCTGCCCGGCAATGACGCCGGCTGCTCCGATCTCGCGCAGTGCCGTCATCTCTTCAGCCGTCAGCGCGCCGCATTTGACGACATGGCTGTCGGCGTCGATGGTGCCGACGGAATACAGCGCCAGGTCGCATTCACGCACTCCCGCCAGTTGCTCGCGGATCACCGGTTCGGCACGCAGCGCCCGCGCCAGCTCTTCCGTCGACAGCACCAGCGGCGCGTAGAAATTCAGGCCCTTGGCGTTGAGCCGGCGGGCGATTTCCATCGTGCATTGGTCGGGCCGATATGAGTAGGGGGCGCCGAGATTGCCGCAGAGCTGCACCACCGTGACATCCTGCAGGTCGGCATAGGACATGATGTCGGCGATCGTATAGACGGTGCGGCCCCAGGCGACGCCGATACGGTCACCCTTCTTGACCAGTTCGAGGAAGACGCTCGCCGCCAGCACGGCGATTTCCGTCGAAGGGTCGGCATTTTCCGGGGCGACCCAGACGGCATCGAGCCCAAGCGCGTCTTCCAGCTTGCGTGCCAGGACATCGTCCGTGAAGAGCTGGGTCGAGGTCGAGATGTTGACGATGCCGGTCTCGCGCGCCTTGCGCAGATACATGGCGACCGAGGCGCGGGAAATGTTAAGCTGGCTTGCCACCTGGTCCTGCCGCAGGCCATGCGCATAGTAGAGCCACGCGGCCTTGTGGATGAGTTGTTCTGCCGGTCGGATTGCCATGCCATCTCCTCGGCTGACATTATTCACGGTGCTCGACAAAAGTCAAACCGCGCGGGGGTATACGATACCTTCTCGCCTGCTGAATCCAGATGATCATTGTGCCAAATGCGCTCTACCGTGGCATCGTTGGTGGTGACGTGGCCCGAGCGTGTGGTTAGAAGTCTTCGATAAAATGGGGAGAACAGGATGGGCAATCCTTACGAACAGGATCTGGACAAGAACGCGGCCAACCATCAGCCGCTGACGCCGCTCACTTATCTGGAGCGCGCTGCAAAAACCTATCCCGACCATATCGCCATCATCCATGGCGGCCAGCGCATCGACTATCGCACGTTCTGGCAGCGTTCGCTGAAGCTCGCCTCGGCGCTTCACAAGCGTGGCATCAGCAAGGGTGACACGGTCACCGTCATGCTGTCCAACACGCCGCCGATGCTCGAGGCGCATTTCGGCGTGCCGATGACCAAGGCGGTGCTGCATTCGCTCAACACAAGGCTCGATGCGGCGGTCATCGCTTTTCAGCTAGATCATGCCGAGACCAAAGTGCTGATCGTCGACCGCGAATTCGCCGGCGTCGTCAGGCAGGCGCTGGCGCTGGCCAAGGTCAAGCCATTGGTCATCGACTATGACGATCCCGAATACGCCGCCGACGCACCCTATCCGAAGGGCGAGCGGATCGGCACCTTGGACTATGAGGATTTTGTCGCTGGTGGCGACGAGGACTTCGCCTGGGCGATGCCCGACGATGAGTGGGATGCGATTTCGCTCAACTACACATCCGGCACGACAGGCAATCCGAAGGGCGTCGTCTATCACCATCGTGGCGCGGCGCTGATGGCCTACACCAACACCATTCATGCCGGCATGGCCAAGCATGCCGTCTATCTGTGGACCTTGCCGATGTTCCACTGCAACGGCTGGTGCTTTCCGTGGACGCTCGCCGTCCAGGCCGGCACCCATGTCTGCCTGCGCTGGGTGCGGCCGAAGCCGATCTACGACGCCATCGCCGATCATGGCGTCACGCATCTCTGCGGCGCGCCCGTCGTCATGTCCGTGCTGATCAACGCGAAGGACGAGGACAAGCGCGCGTTTCCGCAGACGGTGACCTTCAACACCGCCGCCGCGCCGCCGCCGGAAGCCGTGCTGTCGGGCATGGCCGATGCCGGCTTTGCCGTCACCCATCTCTACGGCTTGACCGAGACCTATGGCCCGGCGGTCGTCAACGAATGGCATGGGGCTTGGGACGATCTGGAGAAGGGCGAGCGCAGCGCCAAGAAGGCACGGCAGGGCGTGCGCTATGCAGCACTGGAAGGCCTGACCGTCATGGATCCCGAGACGATGCGGACGACACCGGCCGACGGCGAAACCATCGGCGAGGTCATGTTCCGTGGCAACATCGTCATGAAGGGCTATCTGAAGAACCGCAAGGCGAGCGACGAAGCCTTTGCTGGCGGCTGGTTCCATTCCGGCGATCTCGGCGTCATGCATCCCGACGGCTATATCCAGCTCAAGGACCGTTCCAAGGACATCATCATCTCCGGCGGCGAGAACATCTCGTCGATCGAGGTCGAGGATGCGCTCTACAAGCACCCTTCGGTCGCCTCCTGCGGCGTTGTCGCCAGGCCCGACGACAAATGGGGCGAGGTGCCCATCGCCTATGTCGAGCTGAAGCCCGGCAAGGCGACGACTGAGGCCGAGATCATCGAGCATTGCCGCGCGCTGCTCGCCCGTTTCAAAGTGCCGAAAGCGGTGATCTTCGCCGAAATCCCGAAGACCTCGACCGGCAAGATCCAGAAGTTCCGGCTGCGGGAAATGGCCAAGGTCGCCTGAGGGGCTCCGACAACCTTCTTCGGAAATATTTCAAGCGGTCCGCATCCTCGGGCCGCTTTGTGACGTCTATCGGATGTCACCATCTGTCACCAATCGTACGCGTACATCGATTTTGCGTTGACACGTCGCCTATTTCGATTTACGACTGACGAAAATTGAAATTCGTCAGTTATCAAACGAAAGCACCATGTCCGAAGCCGCCAACATAGTCGTCGACGCCGCCCGGCAGGAAAATGTGACGCGCATCCTCGACTGCGCCGAGCGCCTGTTCCGGCACTATGGCTACGGCAAGACCAATGTCGCTGACATCGCCCGTGAGCTCGGCATGTCGCCGGCCAACATCTACCGCTTCTTCGCCTCCAAGGTGGAAATCCACCAGGCCGTCTGCGGTCGAATGCTCGGCGCGAGCTACAAGATGGCCTACGAGATTTCTCGGCTTCCGATCAGCGCGGAGGAGCGGCTTCGGCGCTACGTGCAGGCGCAATACAAGATGACGCTGGAGGTCATGCTCGACGACCAGAAGGTCCATGAGATGGTCATCGTCGCGCTCGAACGGGACTGGGGCGTGATCGACAAGCACATCGACAGCATCCACGATCTCTTTGCCGAAGTGATCCGCGACGGCATCGAAGCCGGCGAGTTCAGGGAACAGGACCCGGTGGTCGCGTCGCGCTGCTTCGGCGCGGCCACCGTCATTCTTTGCCATCCGCAGATGGTGGCGCAGTGTCTCGCCAAGACCAATCGGGCGATGCCCGACGACCTCATCGATTATGCGATCAAGGCCTTGAAGAAATAGCCGCCGCCCGCCGGGCGTCGGTATCGACAGTTCATCTCCAGTTCGGGAGTGCCAAGGTGTTTTTGTCTCATTCCATCATCCGCAAGCTGCCGGCCGCCGGCTTGATCGTCGCGGCGCTTGGACTTGCCGGCTGCAGCCAGGAGAAAACCGAGGTCAAGGACATCATCCGCCCGGTCAAGGTCGTCGAGATCGCCCAGGCGCACGATACCCGCCAGCTGTCCTATTCGGGATCGGTGCGTGCCCGCACGGAGATGAACCTGGGCTTCCGGGTCAACGGCAAGATCACGGAGAGGCTTGTCGACATTGGCCAGCGTGTCGTGCCCGGCGATGTGCTGGCTCGCATTGATGCCACCGACTACCAACTGTCGGTGAAAAGCGCCGAGGCCAACCTGAATGCCGCCGAACGGCAGGTCGAGACCGCCGATCTTGCCCGCCATCGCGCCGAGCAGCTGTTCTCCAAGAATTTCGCGCCGAAGTCGCAGCTCGACCAGGCGACGCTCAGCTACGACCAGGCTGTTGCCACCCGCGACTCCGCTCGCTCATCGCTCGACCAGGCGAAAAACCAGGTCGGCTACACCGATCTCAAGGCGGACAGGAACGGCATCGTCACCGCGGTCGCCGCCGATGTCGGGCAGGTTGTCGGCACTGGCACGCCGGTCGTGACGGTCGCCGTCGATGGCGAAAAGGAAGTGCTGATCGCCGTGCCGGAAATGGAGATCGCCGAGTTCAAGCCAGGCAAAATCGTCAAGGCCGCGTTCTGGTCGGACAGTGCACTGGCGCTCGACGGCAAGGTTCGTGAGGTCGCTGGGAGTGCCGACCAGCAGTCGCGCACCTTCGCGGTCCGCGTCAGCCTGCCCAACGATGCGCGAGTCCTGCTCGGCATGACCGCCAATATTGAAGCCTCCGCCACCAATGAAAGGCAGCTTGTTTCGATCCCGCTGAGCGCGCTGGCGCAGAAGGACAGCCAGCCGATCGTCTGGACCGTCGATCGCGGCGCCGACACCGTACATGCCCGCCCGGTCAAGGTCGCGGAGTTCGCCGCCGATGGCGTGCGCGTTGCCGAAGGGCTGAAACCCGGCGATGTCGTGGTCGCGGCCGGCACGCAATTCATGACCGAGAATCTGAAAGTGAAACTAGCCGGCGACACCGCGCTGCAATCCGCCTCGGCGGAAGACGATAGCGGCAACACCAGGCAGTTACGCTGAGGACAGGCAACCGGCTGCGCGTTCCCGCAGCCGCTGGTTTCCGGGCGGCGGACGCTCGAACCGAGGCGCTCGATTGATGTGACCCCCCGCGCATCAATTCCCGCGTCCCATCGCGATGAGTGTCTCTCCGCTCGAGCCTTGCCGCCCGGAAGCCACCACGAACCTGGATTTCGCTTCGCGCCGGCATCGGCGCGCCGACGATCAAACGAAGTGGACGAGCACCAATGACCAATTCCACTGACGAGAAGCGGCCCTTCAACCTGTCGCGCTGGGCGATCGGCCATCCCTCCATCGCGCGGTTCCTGTTCGGCCTCATCATCATCGCCGGAGCGCTCGGCCTGATGCGCATGGGCCAGAAGGAAGATCCCGATTTCACCTTCCGGGTCATGGTCGTCCAGGCGATCTGGCCGGGGTCCTCGATCCAGGAGATGGAGGACCAGGTCGTCAACAAGATCGAGCGCAAGCTGCAGGAAACGCCGCATCTCGATTTCGTGCGCTCCTTCACCCGCGCCGGCAGCGCCATCATCACCGTCCAGATCAAGGGCGACACCAACGCCGCCGAAGTGGCAGACGCTTTCTATCAGGTGCGCAAGAAGGTCGGCGACATCGCCGGCGATCTGCCGCAAGGCCTGCTCGGGCCCTATTTCAACGATGAGTTCGGCGACACTTTCATCACGCTGCATTCGATCAGCGGCGACGGCTTCAGCTATCCGGAGCTGAAGAAATTCGCCATCGAGGCCCGCGACATGCTGCTGACGACGCCGGGCGTCGAGAAGGCCGTCATCATTGGCGACCAGCCGGAAAAGCTCTACATCGACGTCTCGTCGAAAGTGCTCGCCGAGCGTGGCCTGACGCTGACCGACCTGCAGAACGCCATCAAGGGCCAGAACAATGTCGACCCGTCGGGTTCCGTCGACACCGGCACCAATTCGGTGCGCATCTCCGTCGAAGGCGATGTCAGCAAGGTCGAGGATATAAGAAATCTGCGCCTGCGCGCCGGCGGTCAGGTCACGCGGCTCGGCGACATCGCTACGGTCACGTCAGGGCTGGAAGATCCCTATCAGCGCAAGTACCGCTTCAACGGTCATGAAAGCGTGCAGATCGGCGTCGTCATGGCCAAGGGCTTCAAGGTCACCGATGTCGGCAGGGATGTCGAGGCGACCTACAAGCACTTCGAGGAGGCGCTGCCCTATGGCGTTTCCGTAGACCAGATTTCCGACCAGCCGGGCGTCGTCACGGATGCGGTGGCCGAATTCATGCATGCGCTCGGCGAGGCGCTGCTGATCGTGCTCGTCGTATCGTTCCTGTCGATCGGCTGGCGCTCAGGCCTGGTGATCGCGATTGCCATTCCGCTGGTTCTGGCTGCCACCTTCGCCATCATGTACGAGCTCGGCATCGACCTGCAGCGCATCTCGCTCGGCGCGCTGATCATCGCGCTCGGCCTGCTCGTCGACGATGCCATGATCGTCGTCGAGATGATGGAGCGAAAACTCGAGGAAGGGCTGGTCAAGATCGACGCGGCGAGCTTTGCCTATACCTCGACAGCCTTCCCGATGCTGACCGGCACGCTGATCACCATCGCAGGCTTCATCCCCGTCGGCTTTGCCGCCTCGACCGCCGGCGAATATGTGCGCACGCTGTTCTATGTCGTTGGTATCGCGCTGGTCGTGTCCTGGTTCGTCGCCGTCTATTTCACGCCATGGCTCGGCAACATGATCCTGAAGCAGCGCAAGCATGCCGGCAGCCACCATGATGTCTTCGACACGCGCTTCTACCGCCGGCTTCGCTCGACGGTCGGCTGGGCCGTGCGCCATCGCATCATCGTCCTGGTGATGACGCTGGTGACCTTTGGCACCAGCCTGTGGGCCTTCCAGTTCATCCCGCAGAATTTCTTCCCGCAGTCGTCACGTCCGGAAATCCTGGTCGATCTCTGGCTGCCCGAGGGCACCAGCATCAAGGAAGTGGAGGTGCAGGCCAAGGCGCTTGAAGCCAAGATGATGGACGACAAGGACAAGCGCTTCATCGCCACCTATATCGGCGAGGGCGCGCCGCGCTTCTTCCTGCCGCTCGACCAGCAGCTCAGTAATCCCAACTTCGCCCAGCTCCTGGTGATGGCCAAGGACGAGCCGGCGCGTGAGCGGCTGATCGTCAAGCTGCGCACTGTTCTGGCGCAGGATTTCCCCTCTATCCGCGCCAAGGTCGATCGCCTGTTCCTGGGCCCGCCAACCGGCTGGCCGGTACAGATGCGCGTCATGGGTCCGGATCGCCAGGAGGTGCGTCGCATCGCCGACGAGGTGAAGGCGAAATTCCGGGCCAATCCGCAGCTCGGCGCCGTTCATGACGACTGGCTGGAGCCGGTGCCGGCGATGAAGCTGGTGATCGACCAGGATCGCGCCCGGGCGCTCGGCGTCACCTCGCAGCGCATCCGGCAGATGCTGCAGGCGACCATGTCCGGCGCACCGCTCGATAACTTCCGCGACGGCGAGGAAACGGTGTCCATCGTCGCCCGCGAACCGGAGGCAAGCCGCCGCCTGCTGTCGTCGGTCGATTCCGTCTACATTCCGACCGACTTCGGCGGTTTCGTGCCGCTGTCACAAGTGGCCAAGGTGGTGCCGGTGCTGGAGCAGGGCATCGAATGGCGGCGCAACCGCCTGCCGACCATCAGCGTGCGGGCGACGCTGCCGGATGGCGTGCAGTCGAACGATGTTGTCACCAAGATGTACAACGACATGAAGGACCTGCGTGACGGCCTGGCGCCCGGCTACAGCATCGCGATCCAGGGTGGTGCGGAGGATTCCGCGGAAAGCCAGGCTTCCATTGCCGCCAAGGCGCCGATCATGCTGGCCATCATCGTCGTGCTCCTGATGATCCAGCTGCAGAATTTCGGCAAGGCGATGCTGGTGCTGGCGACCGGTCCGCTCGGCATCATCGGTGCCGCCGCTGCCCTGCTGATCAGCGGTGCGCCGTTCGGCTTCGTCGCCATCCTTGGTGTCATCGCGTTGCTTGGCATCATCATGCGCAACTCGATCATCCTGGTCGACCAGATCGACCAGGATATCGCGGCGGGCATGGATCGTTCCGAAGCGATCATCGGTTCGGCGGTTCGCCGTTTCCGGCCGATCACGCTGACGGCGCTGACGGCGGTGCTGGCACTGATTCCGATCTCGCGCGCCGTATTCTGGGGCCCGCTTGCCTACGCGATGATGGGCGGCATTCTCGTCGCCACGGTGCTGACCATCCTTGTCCTACCGGCAGGCTACGCCCTGTTCTTTGGCCGCGAGCCGAAGAAGGCCAAGGTCACGGAGAAGGACGAAACGGAAGCGGCCGAAAAGGATACGATCCCGCAACTGGCACTCGCGGCCGAGTAAAGCGTATCCGGCGGACATCGTGAGCAGGCTGGCGGGCGATCCGCCAGCCTGCAATGTTGTGTATGCGAAAGACTTTGCGCAAACGCTGAAGGCTGCGGCTGTGTTTTTTCAACAACCCGGCAAACGGAAAAATCATCTCCGAATTCCGCCGGACATGAGCATCCATTCCTTTCGCTCTATCCTAATGTCTACGAAAATTGTGGACATTGAAACCGGGCCGTTGGCTCGAAAATAGCGTGAGGCATTCATCATGACCAATCCGGCCGTCGTCGGCTTCTCCGGCAATTTCACCCGGCCGTCCAAGACCCGAGGCTTCGTCGACCATATCGTGACCGAGATCGCCGGACGCTACGGCCTCGCCGCCAGCACCCACGACGTCGTCGATCTCGGCCCAAGCCTCGGCAACGCGAAATGGGCGGGCGATCTGGACGGACAGGCTCGCGGCATCCTCGAGCGGATCGTGGCCGCCGATGTGCTGGTCGTCGGCTCGCCGACCTACAAGGGCAGCTACACCGGCCTGTTCAAGCATTTCTTCGATCTCGTCGATCCGGCAGCGCTCAGGGGCAAGCCGGTGCTGCTGGCCGCGACCGGTGGCGGCGAGCGCCATGCACTGATCGTCGAGCACCAACTGCGGCCGTTGTTCGGCTTCTTCGAGGCCTTCGCGCTGCCGACGGCGGTCTACGCTTCGGACAAGGATTTCGTCGATGGCGTGCTGGCTTCCGAGGCGATCCGGACCCGCGTCGGCCTTGCGGTGGACGATGTCGGCTCGGCGCTTTTCGGCCGGCAGCGCGCCAGGATCGCCGCCGAATAAGGTCGATCACACTCTTTTGATATCTGCTGATATCGGCGTTGCGGTGGCTCCGGCGGGGAGGTGCCGTGCGCCGCTGCTCGTATTATCCACCAAAACGCGAGAAGCGGGATTGCGTCGCAAATGCTCTTGTTATACGAACGTTCAACAAGAGCATTTTACGGGTACCTGCCGTGGTACGAACCGAATTTCCCTTTGCCGTGGAAACCGTCGATCCGCTCTGGATCACGCTGGCCGACGGCACCCGCATCGCCGCCACGCTGTGGCGTCCGCGAACCGAGGGCAAGGTGCCCGTGGTCGTCGAGATGGTGCCGTATCGCCGCCGTGACGGCACTGTGGCGCGCGACATCGACATCCATCCCTGGCTCGCCGGACACGGCATTGCCTGCGCCCGCATAGACATTCGCGGCAGCGGCGATTCCGACGGCGACCTGGCCGACGAATATCTGCCGCGCGAACAGCTGGACGCCTGCGAGATCATCGCCCATCTCGCCGCCCAGCCCTGGTGCAACGGCAATGTCGGCATGACCGGCATCTCCTGGGGCGGCTTCAACGCGCTGCAGGTCGCAGCGCGCCGGCCGCCGGCCCTGAAGGCCATCATCGCCAACTGCGCCACCGACGACCGCTACGCCGACGACATCCATTATATGGGTGGCGCGCTGCTGACCGAGCAGGAGATGTGGTCCAACTTCATGCTGGTCAAGAAGGCGATGGCGCCGGACCCGCAGATCGTCGGCGACGCCTGGCGCGACATGTGGACCACGCGCCTCACGGCGACGAGTTCGCTTTCGGAAGTGTGGCTCGCCCATCAGCGCCGCGACGACTACTGGCGCCAAGGGTCAGTCTGCGAGGACCATTCCGCGATCGAATGCGCGGTCATGGCCGTCTGCGGCTGGGAGGACAGCTATTCGAACTTCGTCCCACGCCTGCTCGAACATCTGCTTGGGCCGAAGCTCGGCATCGTCGGCCCATGGTCGCATGCCTATCCCTGCCGTGGCGCGCCCGGACCGCTGATCGGCTATCTGCAGGAGGCGCTGCGCTGGTGGCGTCACTGGCTCTGCGGCGAAGACACCGGCATCATGGATGAGCCGCTCTACCGCGTCTGGGTGACAGGGGAGGAGCGGCCACAGCCTTTCTATCTCCCCGATCATGCCGGAAGCTGGGCCGCCGAGGATGCTTGGCCATCGCCGCGCATCGAGCGTCGCGTGCTGCATCTGAATGCTGCCGGGCTGACCGGTCAGGCGACGCCGGGCGCCACGCTTTCGGTACAATCGCCGGCGACTGCCGGGCGCGATTGCGGCCGTTGGGGTGGCTATGGCGGCTCCTGTCCGGACATGCCCATCGACCAGCGCCGAGAGGACGGCATGGCGTTGTGCTTCGACACAACGCCATTGGATGACGACCTGACATTGCTCGGCGCGGTCGAGCTCGACCTGCTCGTCACGGTCGACCAGCCGCATGTCAACCTCGCCGCACGGCTCTGCGATGTCTATCCCGACGGCACTTCGGCGTTGATGACCTATGGCGTGCTCAATCTCAGCCACCGCGACAGCCACGAGCACCCGACACCTTGTCCTGTCGGAACGCCATTTCGCGTAAAGCTGAAACTCAACGATTTTGCCCGCACCGTGCCTAGGGGCCATCGCATTCGGCTTGCGCTGGCCAACCAGCATTGGCCGATCCTGTGGCCGCAGCCGCACCTGTCGACGCTGTCAATGGCGAGCGGCGACTGCACCATGATGCTTCCGGTGCGCCCGCCGTCGCCGCGCGACAGTGATGTGCGTTTCGAGCCGGCTGAGACCGCGCCACCGGTGCCGACAACAACGCTGGAGGAGGGTTTCGATCGCCGCATCACCACGGAGGACGTCGGCACCGGGATGCAGACCATCGCGCTGAGTTCCGACCATGGATGCAGGCGCTACGACGATCGCGCCATCACCGTATCCTCGGCCAACAGCGACACGATGAGCATCAAGGCCGACGATCCGCTGTCGGCAAAGCTCGTCACGGAATACCGCTGGGCCATTGCCAGCGGCGATGCCGACACCGAGGCGACGGCAATCACCGAGCTGACGGCCGATGAAACGCATTTCAACCTGAGTTGGCGTCTCGAGGCGCGAGAACGAGGCAGGCTCGTCCACAGCGCCTCGGCAACCCAGCGCATCAGGCGCGATTTCGCCTGAGGGGACCTGAGAACGATGCTCACCTACGCAATCAAGCGCATCGGTCTCGGCCTCCTGATCCTCGTGCTCGTCATGGTCGCCATGTATGCGGCTGTCTTCCTGGTTCCGGGCGATCCGGCAACCGTGGCGCTTGGTCCGCGTGCCACGCCGGAACTCAAGAGGCTGCTGATCGAGCGCATGGGCCTCGACCAGCCGGTCTGGTGGCAGATCGTCGAATTCTTCCGCAACGCACTGACCGGCAATCTTGGCTACGATGTCTGGTCGAACCGCCCGGTCTCCACGCTGGTCATGGAGGCGCTGCCGAACACGCTGATCCTCGGCCTGACCGCGCTTGCCGTGGCCCTTCTCATCGGCGTTCCGCTCGGCTGCCTTTCTGTCATGCGGCGCGGCACGCTTGCCGATGCGGTCATCGGCGTGCTCTCCGTCGGCGTCATCGCCGTACCGTCCTTCGTCGTCGCCATCTATTCGCTGTTGCTCTTTGCCGTGACGCTGCGTTGGCTGCCGGCCATTGGCGCCGGCGAGGCCGGCGACATCGTCAGCCAGGCCAAGGCGCTGGTGATGCCGGCAGCGGCCATCGCGCTTGGCTGGATCGGTTATATCGCCCGCATGGTGCGTGCCTCGATGATGGAGGTGATGGGCGAGCCGCACATCCGCACCGCGCGGTCCTTCGGCCTGCCGGAGTGGAAGATCGTCTCCAAATACGCGCTGCGCATCGCCATCATCCCGACCATTTCGCTGGTCGCTGTCGGCCTTGGCAGCATCCTGTCCAGCGCCGTCTTCGTCGAGGCGGTGTTTGCCCGGCCTGGCATCGGCAAGCTGATCACCGACGCCGTCAACACCCGCAACTATCCGGTCGTCATGGGCACGGTGCTCATCATGACCGCCATCTATGTCTCCATCACCATCGCCGCCGATCTCCTGATCGCGCGGCTCGATCCGAGGGTTCGTGATGTCTTCCGTGGCTGATGCCTCGCTGTCCCTCCCAGACCGACAACGTTTTCCGTTGCTTCGCGCGCTCCTCGCCGACCCGTTCACCTGTGTCGCCCTGATCCTCGTCACCAGCTTCATCATAACAGCCGTCTTCGCGCCGTGGCTGGCCCCATATTCGCCGGTCAAGATCGATGTGCTGCACAAGCTGCAGCCGCCATCGGCCGAACACTGGTTCGGCACCGATCATCTCGGGCGTGACCTGCTGTCCCGCATCATCTATGGCGCGCGCACCGCGCTGACGATCGCCATGGTGTCCGTGGCCATCGCCGGTGCGATCGGCCTGATGCTCGGGCTGATCGCCGGCTACGGGCCGCGCTGGCTCGACGCCATCCTGGTGCTGATGTTCGACAGCCTGAATTCGCTGCCGATGATCATGTTCGCGCTCGCTATCATCACCGTGCTCGGCGCGGGAACCGGGACGCTGATCGTCGTCATCGCCGCGACCTCGTTCCCGAGCTATGCACGGCTGATCCGGGCGCAGACACTGGCGTTGAAGAACAGTGACTACATCCTCGCCGAACGCCTGCTCGACGCCAGTGCCGCGCGCATCATCTTCATCCACCTTCTGCCCAATGTCGTCGGTCCCCTGATCATCCTTCTGTCGATGGATATACCGGTCGTCATCATGGTCGAGGCCGGTCTCAGCTTCCTCGGCCTTGGCGTCCGCCCACCGACACCGTCCTGGGGAAGCATTCTTTATGACGGCTACACCAGCATCCGCTCGGCACCGTTCATGGTCATCTTCGGCGGGTTGCCACTGGTACTGGCAACGCTCGGCTTCACGTTCTTGGGCGAAGGCCTGCGCGATTATCTCGATCCGCGCCTGCAATTGCGGAGGCCGGCATGACCGGCTCGCTCGCGGCTAGCAACCTCAGCGTCCGCTACGAGACGCCTCATGGTGCCGTGCACGCACTGCGCCATGTCGACATCGAAGCGCATCCGGGCGAAGTGATCGGCATCGTCGGCGAGAGTGGCTGCGGCAAGTCCACGCTGGTCACCGCTTTGGCGAACCTGTTGCCAGCCAACGCTCGCGTCGACGGCTCGATCAGCTACAACGGCATCGACCTGGCAAAGCTCGATGCCCACCGCCAGCGCCTGCTGCGCGGCGACGAGATCGCCCTGGTCGGCCAGGATCCGATGACTGCCTTCAACCCCGTGCTGACCATCGGCGACCAGCTGGTCGATTTCCAGCACCATCGCAAGGACCTTGGCCGAGCACAGAAGCGCGCGCGCATCGCCGCGATGCTCGGCCGCGTCGGTATCGCGGACGCCGAACGGCGCATGAGCTGCTATCCGCACGAACTGTCGGGAGGCATGCGCCAGCGCGTCGCCATCGCCGCTGCCTTGCTGACCGATCCTGGCCTGCTCATCGCCGACGAACCGACGACGGCGCTCGATGTCACCATGGAGGCGCAGATCATCCATCTGCTGCGCGAACTCAGGCGCGAATACAACGGCATCATCATCGTCGTTTCGCACCATCTCGGCGTCATCGCCGAACTCTGCGACCGCGTCTATGTCATGTATGCCGGCGAGGTGGTCGAAGGCGGCGAGGTCGATGCGATCTTCCACAATGCGGGGCATCCCTACACGCAAGCCTTGCTCGCCTGCGATCCGGCGCGCTTCCACGAAAGGCTGGCAAGACTGCCGACGATCCCCGGTACTCTGCCCAGCCTGACCCAGCCACCGTCCGGATGTGTCTACGCACCGCGCTGCGACCGTGCCTTTTCGCCATGTGGCTCTGTCGCGCCGCCGCTGGCGAAGCTTTCCGCCACCCATGTCGCTCGCTGCCATGCGGTGGCGCCATGAGCCCGCTGCTCGCCGTCGACGACCTGTCGGTGACCTTTGCCCGCAGAGGCCTGCTCAGCCGCCTGATCAATCCGTTCCCGCTGCCGGGCTTCAACGTCATCGACGGCGTGACGCTGTCGCTGATGCCGGGCGAAACGCTGGGCCTGGTCGGCGAATCCGGCTCCGGCAAGACCACGCTTGCCCGCACCATCCTTGGCCTGGTGCGCGCGGCGGCCGGGCGGATCACTTTCGAGGGCAGGGACGTTGCGACGCCGGCCGATTTCCGCGCCATGCGCCGGCACTCGGCGATGATGTTCCAGGACCCAGTCGCCTCGCTCAGCCCCCGCTTGCGCATTGGCACGCTGCTGACAGAACCGCAGATCATTCAAGGGCTGCCGACGCCGGACCGCCGCGCCGCTGCCAAGGCGCTGCTGGCACTGGTCGGCCTGCCGGCATCCTTTGTCGACCGGTTTCCGCACGAGCTCTCGGGCGGGCAGGCGCGCCGCGTCGGCGTCGCCCGGGCTCTGGCGATGAAGCCGCATCTTCTGCTTGCCGACGAGCCGACCGCGGGCCTCGATGTGTCCGTGCAGGGCGATGTGCTCAACCTGATCGGCGAGTTGAAGCGCGAACTCGGCTTCGCCGCCATGATCGTCACCCACAATCTGGCGACGATCCGCCATGTCAGCGACCGCTTGGCCATCATGTATCTCGGCCGGCTGGTCGAGACGGGGCCGACACAGGATGTGTTCTCCGCGCCCATGCACCCCTACACGGCGACGCTGATCCGCTCCGAGCCGGTGCCCGATCCGCGCCGGCGCAGTCAAAATCCGGCCGTCACCGGCGAGATTCCCAGCGTGTTTCGGCGGCCCTCGGGCTGCGAGTTCCACACACGCTGCCCGATCGCTCAGGCACGCTGCAAGAGCGAGGCGCCGGCCTATCGAGAGCGAGGCGCCGGCCGGATGGTGCGCTGCCATTTCCCGCTGGAGACAGGCGGGCAAGAACGGGAAGCCTTCTCACGCGCTTCCGCAAACCAAAGGGGAAACTGACATGACACGATGGAACATGGACAGACGTGCCTTCCTGAAGGCAGCGGGCGCGCTGGGCGCCGGCCTGACGATGAAGCCCGGCTTCGCCTGGTCGGCGGCCGGCGATACGCTGCGCATTCGCATGGAAGGCGATCTGCAGACGCTCGATCCCGCCTTCATGAATGGCGGCATCGAGGACGTCATCATGCGCGGCATCTATGTGACGCTGAACCATTTCGGCGATATCCAGAAAGGGTCGCCCTGGGCGCCCTGGGGCGCTGAGAAGCTTGAGCAGAAGGACCCGAAGACCATCGCCTTCACCTTGATCGACGGGCTGAAATGGTCGAACGGTTTTGGCGCTGTCACCGCCGATGACGTGAAATTCTCGTTCGAGCGTATCGCCGACAAGACCCTTTCATCGCCCTGGGCCTATCAGTTCGAGAAGCTCGACCGCGTCGAGGTCGTCGATGCCAGGTCCGGCATCATCCATTTGAAGGAACCCTATCAGCCGATCTTCGTCACCAGCCTGCCCTATTATGGCGGGCACATCATCAGCCGCGCCGGCACGGAAAAGGCGGGCGGCAAGTTTACGACCCAGCCGCCGGCCTCTTGCGGTCCCTATGTCTTCAGCGACTGGCAGCAGAAGCAGAAGGTGACGCTGACAGCCAACCCCGACTGGCCAGGCCCGAAGCCGGATTTCGGCAAGGTCGAGATCTTCGTCGTCGCCGATGATCAGGCAGCACAACTGGCCTACGAGGCCGAGGCCTTCGACTACACCAAGATCGCCATTTCGGCGACCAAGGCGGTCAAGGCGAGCCCGCCCGCCGACACAACCCTGATCGAGGCCCAGTCGACCCGTTACGTCTGGCTGACCATCAACATGCTGAGCCCGCGCCTCAAGGATCCAAAAGTCCGCCAGGCCGTGCAGTATGGCGTCGATGTCGGGCAGATCCTCACGGGCGTCTATGACGATCTCACCAAGCGCTCCACCGGCGTCGTCCAGCCCGGAACCAAATTCGCGCGTGCGAGCAACCTGATTGCAGCACCAGACTATGAAAAGTCGGCTGCGCTGTTGGCCGAGGCCGGCGTCAGCAATCTGTCGCTGACCTTGACCGTGATGAACGATTCCATCCGCACCGCGACAGCCCAGATCATCCAGGCCAGTCTTGAGCAGGCCGGCATCAAGGTCGATATCCAGCCCTATGACGAGGCGGCGTTCTGGGGCGTTGGCGACAAGACGCAAGGCGACGGTTACAAGAACATCGATCTCGCGCTGATGGATTTCGCTGGCGGCGTCGACCCGTCCGAAAATCTGGTCTGGTTCCGCCCCGACCAGATCGGCGCCTACAACTGGTCCGGCTTCGACAGTCCCGAGTTCGAGACGAGCTACCAGCAGCTGGTAGCGGAAAGCGACGAAGCCAAACGCATCGCTCTATCCAACCGCATGGAAGACCTGATGGAGCAATCCGGCGGCTTCGTCTTCATCTGCCACCAGCCGTTGGTTGTCGTCCACAAGACGGATTTCGAGTCGGTCATCTATCCCGACGGCCACCCCAATCCGGTGCTGTTCAAGAAGAAGGCATGAACGCTTTCATGGACACAGCGGGTGCAATCGATTAGCTGAGGTCTATGACAGAAGCGGGATCAGCCCCTGAAAAACGTAAGCGTGGCGCCAAGAAATCGCCGCCGCGCTTCAGCCGCGAGCAGGCGGATGTGCGCCGCGCCATGCTGATCGAGGCGGCGGCGCGCTGCCTGTCGGTCGGTGGCATCGGCGCCTTCACCGTCGATCGCATCTGCAAGGAAGCCGGTGTCTCGCGCGGCCTGATCAACCATCATTTCGAGGGGCGCGACGGGCTTCTGGTCGAGGTCTACAAATCCTCGCTCTATGCCAGCGTCAACAACCAGATCGCCGAGGCCAAGCGCCGTCGCGCCGAGGCATCCGACTGGCCGCCGGAGGCGTCGCTCGCCGCACTGGTGCGCTCCAACTTCTCGCCCGAATATTTCAGCCGCGACAATCTGCTGATCTGGCTGTCCTTATGGGGTGAGATCGCCGTCAATCCGCGCCTCAAGGCAGCGCATCGGGAACTCTACGATGCCTACCGTGCGGAACTCGCGGAGGATATCGCGGCCGTCGCCGTGCCGCGTGGCAGGCCTGTCGACGCCCCCGCGCTAGCCCGCAATTTCATCGCCCTGGTCGACGGGCTCTGGCTCGAATGGTGTCTCGACGAAAGCGTGGTGACACCTCAAGCGGCCGAAGCCGCCGGCTTCGAGATGCTTGAGGCGCAGGTCGGGCCTTTGCGGGACGCCTAATTCAGCGGGCAACCGCCCTCGCGTTTGCGGCGTTCCATATAGTCCCGCAGTGCTTCGTCGATGCCGGGATCGATCGGCGGCTGCTCATATTCGGCGACCATGCGCTTCCAGATGACGTTGGCGCGCTCGCGCGCCGTCACCTGGCCGCGTTCCATCCATGTGTCGTAATTGTCCCAGTTGGAGACCAGCGGCGAGTAGAAGGCGCGCTCGTAGCGCTGCATCGTGTGCGCCGCGCCGAAGAAATGCCCGGCCGGACCGACCTCGCGTACCGCTTCCAGCGCCAGCGTATCGATGTCGACCACCGGCGGGTCGAAATAGGCGGACATCATCTGCAGCATCTCGGCGTCGATGACCAATTTCTCGAACGACGCCGTCAATCCGCCGCCGAGCCAGCCGGCTGCGTGCAGCACCAGATTGGCGCCGCCCATCAGGCAACCCCAAAGCGACATGGCGCTCTCATAGGCCGCCTGCGCGTCGACCGAATTGGCGGCGGTCACATTGCTGGAACGGAACGGCACGCCGATCAGCCGACAGAGCTGCCCGGTGATCTGGGCGGCCTGCGTGTATTCAGGCGTGCCGAAGGCCGGCGCGCCGGTCTTCATGTCGACATTGGACGTGAAGCCGCCATACATCACCGGCACGCCAGGGCGCACGATCTGCGTCAGCACGATGCCGGCCAGCGCTTCGGCATGCTGCTGCGACAGCGCGCCGGCGAGCGTCACCGGGCTCATCGCCCCTGCAAGCGTGAAAGGCGTGATGACGTTGACCTGGCCATGCTCGGCCAGCGCGATCAGGCCTTCGGCCATAGGCTCGTCGAGTTGCAGCGGCGAATTGGTGTTGATGATGCCGGTAAAGACAGGCATTTCGTTGGCCAGGTTTTCGCGCGTTGTGCCGAGCGAGATCGCCACCATTTCGAGCGCGTCGACGGCGCGTCCGCGGCCAAGCGCCTGCGGCTGCCAGTTCTTGTCCAGCAACGTGATCTCGGCATAGTAGAGGTCGAGGTGACGCGTGTTCTGGTGCAGGTCGAGCGGCTCGAACGGTCCGCCGCCTTCCTGATGCAGCACGTTGAACGACTGGATCAGCTTCAGGTAATCGCACATCTCGGCATAGGTGCCGGGCCGGCGGCCGCGATCATTGTCCATGACATAGGCCGGGCCACCGACCGACGACAGGATGCAGTGCCGCCCGCCGACCTTCACATTCTTCTCCGGATTGCGGGCGCGCAACTCGAACGATGACGGCACCATGGCGACGTGCTCCATCACCATGGCACGGTCGAAGCGCACCCGCATCTCTCCTTCGTCGACATCGCAGCCCGCCGAGCGATAGAACTGCCGCGCCTGCGGCTGGAGCACGCGCATGCCGATCTCTTCGAGAATGGTCAGGCCCATCTCATGGATGGTCTGGACCTGGTCGGCCGACAGGATTTCGATCGGCTGGTAGGGCCGCGTCAGTTGTTTCCATGGGCGCTGTTCGATGCCGCCGATCTCGCGCTGTGGACGGCCGGGTCTGCGACGCGCTGCAATCCGTTCCATGGATACTCCTATTCGGCTGCCGTGCGCATATCGAAATTCTCGACCGCGTCGACGATCGGCGTATCGCGGCGATAGGGCTGCCAGCGAATAGTCGCGCCGATCTCCTGAGCCAACTTGTGGCCGCTGTGCACGGCATGGGCGATGGCGCCGGGGGCCAGCGTGTCGCCGATGCGATCGACACTGCGGATGCCGGCAGCAACAACGTCGTCGGCCCGTTCCGTCAGCGCCTTGAAGAGTTCGCCGTGCGGCAATCTCAGCCCGACGATCAGCACCGAGCGGCAGGCCAGGCGGGTCTCCTCGCCGGTGAAGAGATGCGCCAGCGTCGCCGTCTCGCCGTCGAAGGATTTCAGCAAATGCAGCGTCGTCACCGCCACCTTGCGTCGTGCCAGCGCCCGGTGCACCAGCGGCAGCTCGTTGGTCATGATCGTCCATGCGGACGCCTGGCCAGCGGGGGTCACATAGCTGACCGGAATGCCCTGCGCGGCCAGATGCTCGGTGAGGACGCCGCCCATGTAATAATTGTCGAAATCGAAGACGAGCGTCGGCCCTTCGGGAAGCCGGCCGCCGGCAATGTCGTCTGGGGTGAACACATTCGGATGGTCGAGCCGGCCGACCGGAATTTCCAGCGAGGAATAGAGCATGTTCGTCCAGCGCGCGCCGGTCGCCAGCACCACGCGGTCCGGCGCCAGGTCGAGGATCTCATCGACGCCGAGCGTGCTCTCTGGGTAGAGCGCGACATTGCTCATCTCGCCGAGGCGCCCGAGCCGGTAATCGACGACGCGGTTCCAGGCGGCGAGGCCAGGCAGCGTCTTCTCGAAGGTCAGCCGCCCGCCGAAGGACCGGCTGCTGTCGGCAAGTGTCACCTCATGGCCGCGACGGCCGAGGGTTACGGCGCATTCGAGCCCGGCAGGTCCGCCGCCGACAATGAGGATTCGCTCGGGCTTGTCGGCGCGTTCGACGCGTTCGGGATGCCAGCCGCGCCGCCATTCCTCGCCGGCGGTCGGGTTCTGGGTGCAGCGCACCGGCACGCCGTCATGCCAGCTCGAAATGCAGATATTGCAGCCGATGCATTCGCGGATTTCCGCCTCGCGGCCTTCGCGGATCTTGGCCGGCAGGAACGGGTCGGCGATCGAAGGGCGCGCGCCACCGATGAAATCCAGCACGCCGCGCTTGATCTGCGAGACCATGGCATCGGGCGAGGTGAAGCGGCCGACGCCGACCACCGGTTTCCTGGTCAGCGATTTGACGAAGTCGATCACCGGCTCATGGCTGCCTTCGCCGGTGAAGCGGGACGCCGAGCAGTCGGTCGGGCTGGAATCCATCTTGACGTCGAACAGGTCGGGAAGGTCGGCCAGCAGTTCGATAAGCTCGTGGGCCTCGGAGGGCTGATTGCGGCCGGGCCGGCCGCGCAGTTCCTCGAGGCTGACCCGCAACGCGACGCCACAATCCTTGCCCACCGCATCCTTGGTGACTTCGATCATCTCTCGCACGAAGCGCACGCGATTGTCGATCGATCCGCCATATTCGTCGACGCGATGATTGTATTCGGGCAGCAGGAATTCGTAGCCGAGATAGCCCATGCCGGCATAGACGTAGACGACATCGAAACCGGCGGTGCGCGCCTTGCGCGCCGCCTCGGCCTGGCATCGCAACACCTCGCGTATGTCGGCCTTGTCCATCGTCTTTGGCCGCAGATTGCCCATGAAGCCGACATGGGTGGCCATCCATGGAATCCCGGATGGCGACAGTGGCGGCAGCCGGCTTGTCCTGTTCATCACCGAAGCGCCGCCGTGCCAGAGTTCCACGCCGGCAAGCGATCCATGGCGATGCACCGCCTCCGTCATCAGCGCATGCGCGCGGATATCGTTCTTGTCCCACAGGGTGGCGAAAGGCAGCGGCGTGTCGTCCGAAGTGGGGTCGATCGAACAGGCGCCGGTGCAGATCACGCCCCATCCGCCCTCGGCCTTGGCCTCGCGAAAGGCGGCACGGACCCGTGGCAGCGCGTTTGTCATGCCACTTGCGTGGGGCACTTGATAGAAACGGTTCGGCGCCGTGACAGGCCCGATCCGCATCGGTTCGAACAGGATTTCGTAACGAGGATTACAGGTCATCAGGGCTTCACAGAATATGCTTGTTGTACGATCGTTCAACAAGCATATTCGCGCCCGTCACGGAACGCAATGGCCCATGCGCTGGTGCCGGCGATTGGCCCGAAAAAAGAGAACCCACCACGATGACATCGGGGTGGGTCCAGCTTCCGGGAAGCTATGTGATGCAGGTCGAGCGCACCGAGGTGCGCTTGACCGTCTCGGGCGGTTTCAGATGACAAACAGCCAGTTGGCGATGAGCATCACGGCGACGCCGGCGATCAGCGTCAGATAGGGCAGGATGCCCGCCTTCTTGACCGCCAGATCCGACGACGTCATGCCGAGGTCCGCCAGCATATGGGGAGGGAATTTGCCGCCGTCCTGGATATAGTGACGGTAGCAGAACACCGGGATGATAAGCGCCGCCGTGATCAGCCCGGCCCACAGCGCCATCGGGTTCCAGACCTTGGCGCCGGCGCCCATGAAGATCGCGTTGACATAGGCGAAGATCGCGCCGATGCCGAGCAACCAGCTTGGCGCCTTCCATGGCCGCGCGATATGGCCGTTGTCGATGCGGTGGATCCAGCCGGCGTTGAGGTTGAGGAAGTTGAAGATGATGTAGCCGCAGTTCGACACGGCGAGGATGAAGAAGAAGCTCGTCGCGTCGGCCGAGGCGATGGCCAGCACGATCAGGTTGAAGCAAAGATCGGTCCACATCGCGCGCGTCGGCGCGCCATGCTCGTTGACGTGGCTGAGGTAGCGCGGCAGCCAGCCGTCGACCGAGCCCTGGTAGAGCGTGCGCGAGGAGCCGGCCATCGCCGTCATGATGCACAGCACAAGCGCCAGGATCATCAGCATCACCAGCAGGCTGTGGATGAGATGTCCGCCGCCGACCATGCCGGCCAGCGCATCGGCGACGCCGGAGCCGTCGACGATCGGGGTCGCCAGCATGCCGTTCAGTCCGAGCACGCCCTGGAAGGTAAACGGCACCAGGATGAACAGCAGCATGCAGAGCAAGCCGGAGTAGAAGATCGCCTTGAACGTGTCGGTGCCCGGGTTCTTGAATTCGGAGGTGTAGCAGACGGCTGTCTCGAAACCGTAGGTAGACCAGGCCGCGATGAACATGCCGCCAAAAACCAGCGTCCAGCCGGCGATATTCCACGAGCCGGGCTCAGGTGCATAGGCTGCTGCCAGAGGCACCAGCGGCGAGAAATTCGCCCAGTTGATCTGGCCGGTGAAGATCGGCACGACGCCGACGATCAGCATCGGGATGATGACCAGCAGGCCGATATATTTCTGCACATTGGCCGTGCCCAGGATGCCGCGATGCTGGATGGAGAAGATGATCAGCATCAGCACTGCGCCGATGAAGAAGGTGGCGTTGAAGGTGAACGAGACCGGACCGAGCGTATGGCTGAACAGCGTCCAGTTGCGGATCGCCGGCGTCGCGGCGGCCGTCACCGCGGTGACGGCGTCGGCTGCGCTCGTTCCGGCATGCGCCGCGATATAGGCGACGACATCCGGCGAGGCATCGGTGAACAGCGGCACGGGCGCCAGCGCGTTGAGGATATAGGCGGCGGCGATCGAGCAGCCGAGCGATAGCACCGGCGACCACGCGAACCAGTTGCACCAGACCGAGAGCGGCGCGATGAACTTCGAATAGCGCAGCCAGGCGGTGGCGCCGTAGATCGAGGCGCCGCCGGACTTGTTCGGGAACAGGCCTGCGATTTCCGCATAGGTGAAGGATTGCAGGAAGCCCATGATCATGGATGCGGTCCAGATCAGGAATGCCAGGGTTCCCGTCGTGCCGGCAATGCCGCCGATCGAGAACAGGACGAGGGCAGGGACGCCGCTTGCCACCCAGAAGGCGCCGCGCCAGTCGATATTGCGATGCAGCTTGCTTTCCGCAGGCTGCTCCAAGGCAGTGCTTATCGAGCTCATGTGTTTGTGTTCCCCTTTTTGATGTTCCCCGCCGGCGATGCCTCGGCTTCGCGAAGCTTGCTCCCCGGTCAAATGGTCCGTGTCACCTGAATGTTTCCACTCAGTTGTATTTTTTTCTTAAGAGTGAAGATTGATCCGGCGCGCTTTCACGTCAAGCGTTTTATGGCGCCGTGCACATCACGCTTGCGAGTGCGAACGATAATGCGCCCGGCGGTAACGCCGACCGCCAGTTCCACGTGCCCAAAAAGGCGGCAGTCAGGAACGTGGCCGGGTCTTTTGCGGATCGTAATGGGCGAAAGGGACGACCCGTGCCGGCAGCCGTTTGGCATGGCCGTCGAGCTTGCCGATCTCGACTTCGGTACCGACAGCGGCGTGGGTGACGTCAAGTCTCGCCAGCGCGATGTTCTTGTTCAGCACCGGCGAACGCACGCCCGACGTGACGACACCGATCTGGGCGCGGCCGACATGCACGCAGTCGCCATGGCCAACAGCGACATTGGCGTCGATATCAAGGCCGACCAGCTTTGTTAGCGGATGCTCCTTGCGTCGGATCAGCGCCTCGCGGCCGATGAAGTCGTCGGTCTTGGTCTTCAGCGGCACGGTGAAGCCGATGCCGGCCTCGAACGGATCGGTCTGATCCGAGAATTCATAGCCGGCAAATATCAGGCCAGCCTCGATGCGCACCATGTCGAGTGCCTGCAGCCCCATCGGCTTCAGCCCGTGCGGCTGGCCGGCTTCCCAGACGGCGTCGAACACCTTTTCGGCGTCGCGCGGATGGCACCAGATCTCGTAGCCAAGCTCGCCGGTATAGCCGGTGCGCGAGACGACGATGGGAATGCCGTTGCCGCCGCCGATGCGCGCGACCGCGAAGCGGAACCATTCCAGTTCCTCGATCGACGGCTGCAGCGGCGAGGTCCAGATCACCTCCTTCAGGATGTCGCGGCTCTTCGGCCCCTGCACGGCAACATTGTGCATCTGGTCGGTGGACGAGCGCACCAGCACGTTGAGGCCGAGCTTGGTCGCGGTCTGGCGCAGCCATTCGCCTGAGAAATCGTCGCCGCCAACCCAGCGGAAATTGTCCTTGCCGAGGCGCAGCAGCGTGCCGTCGTCGATCATGCCGCCATGTTCGTAGCACATGGCCGAATAGACGACCTGGCCGACGCCGAGCTTCTTGACGTCACGCGTCAGCGTGTACTGCAGCAGCGCCTCCGAGTCCGGGCCGGTGACCTCGAACTTGCGCAGCGGTGACAGATCCATGATCACCGCGTCCTGCCGGCAGGCCCAGTATTCGTCGATGGGGCCCTCCTTGGCGAAGGAATTGGCCAGCCAGTAGCCCTTGTACTCGACGAAGTTGCGGGTGTGCTTGGCAAAGCTCGAATGAAAGGCGGTCTCGCGGGTCATCTTGGGTTCCGAATCGGGCGTCATGCGTCTGGCGATCGCTCGCGAGAATTTGTGCTGGCCGGAATAGGCTCGCACATGGATGTCGGTCGGGTTCCAGCCATTGGCCGGGGTCGTGTCGTCGGGGCAGGCGGAGGAGACACAGACGATGTCGGTTAGTGCCCGCAGCAGCACATAGTCGCCGGGTCGCGACCATGGCTCGTCGGAGACCATGACGCCATGGGCGTCGATCGCCGTGTTGAAGAAGAAGTTGATCGCCATCCAGCCGGCGCGGGGATTGGCGCCCTTGTCGGCCAGCGCGCGGTTGAAATTCTCCGAGCAGTTGGTGTGGCCGGGATAGCCGATGTCGTCGTAATATTTGGCCGCGCAAGCGAGTGCGAACGCATCGTGCCGGCCGCATGTGTCCTGGATCACCTCGACCAGCGGCTCCATGTCCTGGTCATAATATTTCGAATGCAGGCCGGGCATCGGGTAGCTCGAGCCCATCAGCGTGCGTGTGGTCGTCACGTCGAGCGGATGATCGAGGCCCTTGTCGAGCTTGCGCGCCGAAAAGCACTGGAAGTCCGTGCACTGGCGCCCGTCGACATCGATGATCTGCAGATAGTCGCCGGCCTTGACGAAATAGGCTTCCGCCGTCGCCGAGTGGACCCGTAGGTCGAGCACCGGATCGGCCAGCGGATCGCCCATTTGCGATTTCGTTGCCGGGCGGATGGTGGCGCGTCGGACGATGACGGTAAGCGGCGTCGCGGTGTCGTGACCATCGACCAGCATCGGCCCGCCGGGTGCGGCTATGACCATCGAGCCATCGCGCACGACGGTGAAAGCCTGTTCGGTGCCGGCCGGCGTGGCGGCGCCGAACACGCGCACTGCCTTGGCATGATCAACCTGTACCTGCCGGCGTTCGAGACCACGCCGCAAGGCGGCGAGGCTGTCATCGCCTTCGGCAAGCAGCGCCTTGACGCCGGCGGCGTTGCTGTTCGATGTTTCACCGAAAATGCCGGGGTCGGTGACGCCTGTCTTGTCCCAGGCCACCAACTCGCACGCCTGGCCGCCTTCGACATTGCGCACGGTGAGCGTATCGCCGGCCTCGACCTCGATCAGCACCGCGCCGCTGCCCTGGATCGTATAACGCTCCACGCCCGGCGGCATGGCGATCTGCCCGGGCCTCAGGATGAGGCTCGGGCGCGGCGGTCCGGTGGTCACGGCAGGGTAGGGCGACTGGCTCATCTCAGCCTTGCGGTTCGAGAAAAAGGTTTGCCTGTGCGTGAAATTATTTTAGCAGGGAGAATAGCAGCGCGAGTGAGTTTGGCAAGGCGGGGATGGCAGTGGCTTGCCCTTCTCCCCTTGTGAGAGAAGGTGTCGCCGAGGGCGACGGATGAGGGGTGCTCCAGGGAATGCCAACGTCTCACTCTGCTGGAACACCCCTCATCCGTCTCGGCGCTGCGCGCCGATCCACCTTCTCCCACAAGGGGAGAAGGGGAGGCGTGGCATTATGCCAATTCCTCGGAATGATTGATCGCCACGCCATACTCTGCGGCCGAATCCAGCATCGTATGCCAGAGGCTGTCGGCGAAGGTCGCAAACACCAGAACGTTAAAGACCGACTGCCCATCGGCCCGATCATTGCCGCGCCAGAGCGTGACGCTGGTGTGGTCCATCGAGGTCGCGGCGGCCGCGCCGATCGGAAATGTATCGGGATGCAGATCGATCGACGACAGCTTGGCCAGCATCGTCCGCGCCTTGATGCCGGAGATGCTGATCAACGCCCGCGCATGTGACTGGTCGGACAGAGAGGCGGGATCGGAAAACGTCGGCGCCAGTATCTGCATCGTATGCTTGTCGCCCTTCGACAGGACGAAGAATTGGTCCGGCCCTGACCAGATCAGCGTGACGTCCGAAACCTGCACCGCCTTGGGCGCATCCGGAGCCGCAACACCGAACCGCACCTTCGCGGCCTTGCCCATCTCAGCCGCCTTGCCGCGCCGCGCCATCACCTGGATAAGGTCGAAATTGCGGACCTCGGTCAGCGAGACGCCGGCCTCGCCGCGTGCACCATGCGCGCCCGGCACGAGCGCCTTCTCCAGCGGACTGCGGAGATTCCAGGAAAACTCAGCCACGCTGGCGCCCTCCATCCGGATCGTAGAAGACGGCATTGCACAGTTCGACGTCATAGTCTTCGCCGCGCAGCGGATCATGCGCATGGACGATCTCGCCGATGCGCTCGCGGCCACGCTCGACAAGTGCGAGGCCAATCCATTGGTCGAGTGTCGGCGAGAAACACACTGAGGTGACGTAGCCCTGGTCGTTGTCCGGACCCGGCGTCTGTCCCTTCGGAATGACGTGTGCGCCGGAACGTAGGCGGCGCGCCTTGTCGACCGGCTTGATGCCGACCACGACCTGACGATCGGCAGCGACGAGCGCTTCGCGTCCGGCCATGACGCGGCCGATGAAATCCTTCTTGGCCGACATCATCTTGCCGAGGCCAAGATCGCCTGCCGTCGTCGTGCCGCTCAGTTCCGGCCCGGCGACATGGCCCTTTTCAATGCGCATGACGCCGAGCGCCTCGGTGCCGTAAGGCGTCACGCCAAATTGCTTTCCGGCCAGCATCAGATTGCGAACCAGTGCGTCGCCGTAGCGGGCAGGGACCGAAATCTCGAATGCCATCTCGCCGGAGAAGGAGATGCGGAACAGCCGCGCCGTGATGCCGCCGCGCAGCGACACTTCCCGTGCGCCCATGAACGGAAAACCTTCGTTGGAAAGGTCTTCCGCCGGATCGACGATTTCCTTGAGCAGATCACGCGTCTTCGGCCCTGCGATCGAGAATTGCGCCCACTGGTCCGAAACCGACGTCAGCTGCACGTCGAGTTCGGGAAACAGCACCTGCCGGCAGAATTCGAGATGCTGCATCACCAGCCCGGCCTTGGCAGTGGTTGTGGTCAGGAAATAATGGTCTTCCGCCAGCCGCGATGTGGTGCCGTCATCGTAGACGAACCCGTCCTCGCGCAGCATCAGCCCGTAACGTGCCTTGCCGACGGCGAGGTTGGAGAAAGTGTTGATGTAGACACGGTCGAGGAAGGCGCCGGCATCCGGGCCGTGCACGTCGATCTTGCCGAGCGTCGAGACATCGCAGAAGCCGACGCCGCCGCGCACCGCCTTGACCTCGCGGGTCACCGATTCCAGCCAGTCCTTCTCGCCGGCGCGCGGATACCATTGCGCGCGCTTCCACAGGCCGGTGTCGACGAAGATGGCGCCTTGTTCTTCCGCCCAGTGATGCGACGGCGTCAGCCGTGTGGCGTGGAAATTCTCGTCGCGATGGTGGCCGGCGAAGGCGCCGATGGCGACCGGCACATAGGGCGGGCGATAGATTGTCGTCCCGGTCTCGGGAATGGACCGGCCGCTCACCGCAGCCATGATGGCGAGGCCGGCGACGTTCGAGGTCTTGCCCTGGTCGGTGGCCATGCCGAGCGTCGTATAGCGCTTCAGATGCTCGACCGATTCGAAGCCCTCGCGCTGCGCCAGTTCGATGTCGGAAGCGGTGACGTCGTGCTGGTAGTCGACAAAGGCCTTGCCCTTGCCCGCCACATGCCAGAGCGGCGCCAGCGAAAAAGCTTCGTCTTCGGCGACCGGCGACACCCCGGCGTTGCCGTTGCGTCCTGTGTCACCTGCTGCTGCCGCGCCGGCGGCAAAGCCTTCACGCAGGCAGGCGCCAAGTCCGAAGGCGCCGTTGGCGGCACCGACGGCGACCATGCCGGGAGGTGCCCCATCAGGCACGAAGGCGGCGATGTCTTCTAGCCATTTCGGCCGGCCGCGATGGTAGGAAGTCAGCCCGACCGCCGGGTTCCAGCCGCCGGAAACGGCGAGCCCGCCGGCTTCGACCTCGGCGCGCGCCCCGCCGGTCAGCGTCACCGAGATTTTCCGCACCCCGTCCTTGCCGCCGTCGACACCGCTGACGGAGCCGTGCAGAACCGGAAAGCCTCCCTTGGAGGCGAGCGAGCGATGGGCGGCCGACACATCCGCACGCGCGTCGATGACCGCCGCGATCTGCAATCCGGCGCCAAGTGCCGTCTCGACCGTGCGCCAGCCATCCTCATTGTTGGTGAACAGTGCGATGCGTTTTGCCGGCGTCGCCGCGTAGCGGGCGATGTATGTCCGCATCGCCGAGGCCATCATCACGCCCGGCGTGTCGTTGCCGGCAAAGACTATGGGACGTTCGAGCGCGCCAGCCGCGACAATCGAGCGTTTTGCCACGATCCGCCACAGGCGCTGGCGCACCTGGTGTTCGGGCGGCGAGGGCAGGTGGTCGTTGACCCGCTCCAGCGCGCCATACGTGCCGCCGTCATAGACACCGAACAGCGTCGTGCGGGTCATGATGCTGATATCGGGCATTGCCGCCAGTTCGGCCAGTGTCCGTGAAAGCCATTCGGCTGCTGGAAGTCCGTCGATCGTGCCGCCATCCGACAGCAGACGGCCACCGGGCGAAAAATCCTCCTCGCACAGGATGACGCGGGCGCCCGTGCGGCCGGCGGCAAGGGCCGCTGCCAGGCCCGCCGGGCCGGAGCCCGCGATCAGCACGTCGCAATAGGCCCAGGCCTTGTCGTAGTGATCGGGATCGGCAATTCCGGCGCCCCGGCCAAGGCCGGCGGCGCGGCGGATCGCCGGCTCGTAGATGGCTTCCCAGAACTTGGCCGGCCACATGAAGGTCTTGTAGTAGAAGCCGGCGACGAAGATCGGCGCGAACAGCTGGTTCACCGACATCACATCATGGCGCAGCGACGGCCAGCGGTTTTGGCTGGCGGCCACCAACCCTTCATAAAGCTCCGCCGTCGTCGCCTTGGTGTTGGGCTCGCGCCGGGCGCCCGTGCGCAGTTCGACCAGTGCGTTGGGCTCTTCGGAGCCGGCGGTCAGGATGCCGCGCGGACGATGGTATTTGAACGAGCGGCCGACCAGCTTGACGCCGTTGGCGATCAGCGCCGAGGCCAGCGTATCGCCCTTGAAGCCGGCAAAGCTTTTGCCGTCGAAGCGGAAATTCAGCGACGTCGAGCGGTCGATGAGACCGCCCTTGTCCAGCCGGTTTGTCTGCGCACCGGCCATCACGCGTCAACCTTCGCTGCACCGGCGCCTGCCGCCGGTTCGATGGAAGCAATCTCGTGCGTCAGCGTGTTGCGGGCGATCTTCAGCCAGGCCCGGCAGCCGCCGCCATGGTACCAGTGTTCGCTCGTTTCGCCGGCGATGTTGTCGCGCAGGTAGACATAGTCGAAGACCTCGTCCTCCGACGCGCCGGCCGCCGGCCGTAACGGCTTGGCGTCGCCGAGATAGGTGAACTCACCAAGCTCGCGTTCACCGCAGAAGGGACAGACAATGCGCATGGTTTCCTGACCGTCCTCAGTGAAGGTTCGGTTGGGCGCCCTGGCCCTTTTCGTCGATCACGGCACCAGTCCGGAACCGGTCGAGGCGGAACCGTGCCGCCTCCTTGTGGGTCTCGTCGCGGGCCAGCAGATGCGCAAAGACAAAGCCGGAGCCCGGCGTTGCCTTGAAGCCGCCATAGCACCAGCCGGCGTTGAGATAGAGCCCGTCCACCGGCGTCTTGTCGATGATTGGCGAGCCGTCCATCGACATGTCCATGATACCGCCCCACTGACGCAGCAGGCGCACGCGGCCGATCATCGGCATCAGCGCCATGCCGCCCTCGCAGACATCTTCCATGACCGGCATGTTGCCGCGCTGGGCGTAGGAATTGTAGCCGTCTATGTCGCCACCGAAGACCAGCCCGCCCTTGTCCGACTGGCTGACATAGAAATGACCGGCGCCGAAGGTGATGACATTGGGGATCAGAGGCTTGATGGCCTCGGACACGAAGGCCTGCAGCACATGGCTTTCGATAGGCAGCCGCAGGCCGGCCATGGAGGCGACACGCGACGAACTGCCGGCAACTGCCATGCCGACTTTTCCCGCGCCGATCCTGCCGCGCGACGTCTCGACGCCGGTCACCTTGCCGTTGGCGTCGCGGGTAAAGCCGGTCACCTCGCAGTTCTGAATGATGTCGACGCCGAGCGCGCTTGCCGCATGCGCGTAGCCCCAGACGACGGCGTCGTGCCGCGCCGTGCCGCCGCGCCGCTGCAGCAGGCCGCCTTGCACCGGAAAACGCGCATTGTCGAAGTTCAGGAACGGCATCATCTTCTTGACCGCTGCAAGGTCCAGCAGTTCGGAATCGATGCCGTTGATGCGCATCGTGTTGCCGCGCCGCGCATAGGCGTCGCGTTGGCCGTCGGAATGATAGAGGTTGATGACGCCGCGCTGGCTGACCATCGTGTTGTAGTTGAGGTCCTGCTCCATCCGCTCCCACAGCTTCATCGACAGCTCGTAGAAGCCGGTATTGCCGGGCAGCCCGTAATTGGAGCGGATGATGGTGGTGTTACGGCCCGCATTGCCGGAGCCGATCCAGCCCTTTTCGAGCACGGCGACGTTCTTGATGCCGTACTCGCTGGCAAGGAACCAGGCGGTGGCCAGGCCATGGCCGCCACCGCCGATGATCACCACGTCGTAGCGATCCTTCGGCGTGGCGTCGCGCCAGGTGCGCTGCCAATTCTTGTGCCCGGAAAGGGCGGCGCGAGCGAGCGAGAAGATCGAGTATTTCATGCGTTCATTCCGAGGTCGCTCGCCTCACTCCGGACATCAGATGTCCAGCGTGTGGTCGCGCTCCCATTGCGTGAAGTGCGAAGCATAGGAATTCCATTCCTGGTGCTTCAGCTTTAGGTATGCCGACGAGAATTCCTCACCCAGCGCCGCCTTGAGCGATTTGTCCTTGTCGAACTCCCTCAGCGCGTCGAGCAGGTTGAGCGGCAGCTTCGGCGCGCCCTTCACGGTATGGCCGAGCTGGTACATGTCGATGTCGTAGCGCTTGCCCGGGTCTGCCTTCGAACGGATGCCGTCGAGGCCGGCGGCGATGATGACCGCCTGCAGCAGATACGGGTTGGCCGCGCCATCCGGCAACCGCAGTTCGAAGCGGCCGGGGCCGGGCACGCGCACCATGTGGGTGCGGTTGTTGCCGGTCCAGGTCACCGTGTTCGGCGCCCACGTCGCGCCCGAAATGGTGCGCGGCGCGTTGATGCGCTTGTAGGAATTGACGGTCGGGTTGGTGATCGCGGCGAGCGCGGAAGCATGTTTCATGATGCCGCCGAGGAAATTCCTGCCCTTGGCAGACAGGCCAAGCTCCATCGAATTGTCGGCGAAGACATTGGTCTTGCCAGCCTTGTCCCACACCGAGATATGAGCATGGCAGCCATTGCCGGTCAGGCCCTGGAAGGGCTTCGGCATGAAGGTGGCGCGCAGCCCATGCTTTTCCGCGATCGACTTGACCATGAACTTGAAGAAGGAGTGCTTGTCGGCGGTCGCCAGCACGTCGTCGAAGGCCCAGTTCATCTCGAACTGGCCGTTGGCGTCCTCATGGTCGTTCTGGTAGGCGCCCCAGCCGAGCGCCAGCATGTGGTCGCAGATCTCGGCGATGACATCGTAGCGGCGCATCACCGCTTGCTGGTCGTAGCAGGGCTTCGACGCCGTGTCGTATTCGTCTGAGATCGTCTTGCCGTCCGGCGAGATCAGGAAGAACTCCGCTTCGACGCCGGTCTTGACATGCATGCCGTCGCTTGCGGCTTCGGCAATGAGGCGTTTCAGCGTGTTGCGCGGCGCCTGGTCGACCTCCTTGTCATCCATGATGCAGTTGGCGGCTACCCACGCCACTTCCGGTTTCCATGGCAGCTGGATCACCGAATCCGGATCCGGAACCGCCAGCATGTCGGGATGCGCAGGCGTCAAGTCGAGCCATGTGGCAAAACCGGCAAAGCCGGCGCCGTCCTTCTGCATGTCGGCGATGGCCTGTGCAGGCACCAGCTTGGCACGCTGGCCACTGAACAGGTCAGTGTAGGAAATCATGAAATATTTGACGCCGTTCTTTTTGGCGAATGCGGCGAGATCGTTCCCCATTATAGTTCCTCGCTTATTGGTATGCTGAAGGCTTAGAAGTTATTTTTCCCCGGTATCCAGTTGGTGCCGGCCAGCGGTACGCCGGCCATCGCGGCTGCCTCGATCGTCAGTGCGACGAGGTCCTCGGGTTCGAGATTGTGCAGGCTGTTCTTGCCGCAGGCCCGCGCGATGGTCTGAGCCTCCAGCGTCATCACCTTGAGGTAGTTGGCCAGCCGGCGTCCGGCGGCCACCGGGTCGACCCGCTTCATCAGTTCCGGGTCCTGCGTGGTGATGCCCGCGGGGTCGCGGCCCTCGTGCCAGTCGTCATAGGCGCCGGCAGTGGTGCCGAGCTCGTTGTACTCCGCCTCCCAGCGGGGATCATTGTCGCCAAGCGCGACCAGGGCGGCCGTGCCGATGGAGACCGCGTCGACGCCAAGCGCCAGCGCCTTGGCGACATCGGCGCCGTTGCGGATGCCGCCGGAGACGATCAGCTGCACCTTGCGGTGCATGCCGAGATCCTGCAGCGCCTGCACCGCCGGCCTGATGCAGGCGAGCGTCGGCTGGCCGACATTTTCAATGAACACTTCCTGGGTTGCCGCCGTGCCGCCCTGCATGCCGTCGACGACGACGACGTCGGCGCCAGCCTTCACCGCAAGGGCGGTGTCGTAATAGGGCCGCGCGCCGCCGACCTTGACGTAGATCGGCTTTTCCCAATCGGTGATTTCACGCAGCTCGAGGATCTTGATCTCGAGATCGTCCGGCCCGGTCCAGTCGGGATGACGCGAGGCCGAACGCTGGTCGATGCCCTTGGGCAGCGTGCGCATCTCGGCGACGCGGTCGGAAATCTTCTGACCGAGCAGCATGCCACCGCCGCCGGGCTTGGCGCCCTGGCCGACAACGACTTCGATGGCATCGGCGCGGCGTAGGTCGCGCAGGTTCATGCCGTAGCGCGACGGCAGGTATTGATAGACCAGCGTCTTCGAATGACCGCGCTCTTCCTCGGTCATGCCGCCGTCGCCCGTGGTGGTCGAGGTGCCCGACAGGGTGGCGCCGCGTCCGAGCGCTTCCTTGGCCGGACCGGACAGCGAGCCAAAGCTCATGCCGGCGACGGTGATGGGTATCTTCAACTCGATCGGCTTCTTGGCATGGCGCGAACCCAGCACGACTGATGTGTCGCAGCGTTCGCGATAGCCTTCGAGCGGATAGCGCGAGATCGAGGCGCCGAGGAAAAGCAGATCGTCGAAATGCGGCAGCTTGCGCTTGGCGCCGGCACCACGGATGTCGTAGATGCCGGTCGCGGCGGCGCGACGGATTTCGGAAAGCGTGTAGTCGTCAAAGGTCGCGGATTTGCGCGGCGTCGTCGGCGGGTTCCTGTAGGTCATGCTGCCTCAATACGCGTCGGCGTTGTCGATATTGAAATTGTAGAGGGTGCGCGCCGAGCCGTAGCGCTTGAACTCTGACGGCTTGACGTCGGTGACACCGGCACGGTCGAGCAGGCCTTGCAGCAATTCCAGGTGCTCGGGCCGCATCTCCTTGGCGATGCAGTCGGCGCCGAGGCTGTCGACCTTGCCGCGTACGAAGAGCCGCGCCTCGTAGATGGAATCGCCCAGTGCGTCGCCGGCATCGCCCAGCACCACCAGATTGCCGGACTGCGCCATGAACGCCGACATGTGGCCGATATTGCCGTGCACGACGATGTCGATGCCCTTCATGGAAATGCCGCAGCGCGACGAGGCATTGCCTTCGATGACCAGCAATCCGCCTTTGCCGGTGGCGCCGGCATATTGGCTGGCGTCACCTTTGATGATGATCGACCCCGACATCATGTTCTCGCCGACGCCGGGTCCTGCGGAACCGTGGACCGTGATGGTGCTGCCGGAGTTCATGCCGCCGCAGTAGTAGCCGACGCTGCCGCGCACATCGATGGTGACCGGGAGGTCGACACCGACGGCGACCGAATGGTTGCCCTTTGGGTTCAGCACTTCCCATGCGGTCTGGTTCGATCCGGGTGCCAGATCGTGCAGTGCCTGGTTGAGCTCGCGCAGGGACATGACATCGAGGTCGAACACGCGCGCATGACCTTGGTCGCGCGTTGCCTTGGAGGTTGCCGGCATGAACTCAATGCTCCCAGAAATAGACGGTTGCGGGCTCCGGTTCCCAGACCCTCGCATTGTCTATGCCGGGCAATTTGGTCAGCGCGCGATATTCCGAGCCGAAGGCGACATACTGGTCGGTCTCGGCCATGACGGCGGGCTTGCAAGCAATGGGATCACGGACCACGCCAAAACCGTTCTTGGTGCCGACGACGAAGGTGAAGAAGCCGTCGAGGTCGCTTAGCGTTCCCTCGAGGGCCTCGCCGAGATTCTTGCCATGCGCCATCTGTGACGACAGATAGGCGGCGGCGACCTCGGTGTCGTTCTCGGTCTCGAACTTCATGCCTTCGCGGATCAGTTCGCGGCGGACATTGTTGTGGTTGGACAGCGAGCCATTGTGCACCAGGCACTGGTCAGCGCCGGTAGAGAACGGATGCGCGCCCATCGTCGTCACCGCCGATTCCGTCGCCATGCGGGTGTGGCCGATGCCATGCGTGCCGGTCATCGAGCGGACATCGAAACGATCGACCACCGCCTCGGGCAGGCCGACTTCCTTGTAAATCTCGACAACGTCGCCGGCGCCCATGATGCGGATGTCGGGACGCAGCGTCTGGATGGCTTCGCGGGCCTCGTCGATCTTGCCTGGGGCGGTCCTGACAACCGCATGGGTCGACTTGACCGCGATCGTCACCGGCGCGCCTAGGATCTTGGCGAGTTCCGCTTCGAGGCCAGGAAAATCACGGCCGGGCTTTGCCGACTGGATGGTGATCTTGGCTTCATTGCCGGACGGAGCGCCATAGATGGCGATGCCCGCACTGTCCGGGCCGCGATCGCTGAGCGAGATCAGCATCTCCGACAGCATCGAGCCGAGCTTCGGCTCAAGCGATTTGTCTTTCAGAAACAGCCCGACGATTCCACACATGTCAGCCTCCGACCTTTGTTCTCTGGAGATGTATCGAATGCGCCCCAGGAATTCAATTGGCATGAAAAAAATTTTCCTGTAGTTATATGTCGGGCTGTGCACTGCTGGCGGCAGTATCGCCCCCGTGGCGTGCACTGTGAACCCATTGGGCGATGCGGACACGCGCCATCTTGTAGGCGTCGAGGATCGACAGCGCGTAGATCAGAAAACCGCCCGCATGACGGCCGACGAAGCTGGCGTCCGGCGGTGCGATCTTGGCGGTGATCCATGCCAGGATCACCATGAAGAAAATGAACTGCAGGCCGCGCACCGGCACGCCGAGAATGACGTGTCCGCTTGCCGGCAGGGCGATTGCCGCACCGAGAACCAGATACGGATTCGGCGGAGCGGGCGCGTTGGTTGTGGTCGTCATGCGACCCGCCTTTCAGCACGGTTGATGGCGTCGCGAAGCGCCGATGCGGAATTGAGCAATCTTTCGATCAGCGCTGGATCAAGCGTCGCACCGCCGAATTCGGCCTGCCGGAACACGCCGTAGCGGGCGCGTTGCGCCTCGGCCAGGAGCCAGACGATCCGGACGCCCTTGGGTGCGATCAGCAGTTCCTTGGCGCGCCCTTCGGAAAAGACCTCCAGATGGCAGGCGATGATGTTCTGCGGAAGGCGCGCGCCCCGGTGGTCTGTCCGCAACACCGCCTCGGCTGGAAATCCCAGAGCCTTCGGCAAGGTGTGTTCAAGGTGGTCGAAATTGGAGAATGTCGTCGGCGACCCGGGCCGCATCATCATGTCGAAAGTGGCTGGAATGGCGACCTGCTCGATGATCGAAACGCTGAGCCAGCGTGCCGGGAGTTTTCGCGTCGCCAGCGTATCGACGATGGTCCGAACCTGAACGCGCCGACCGTTCCATGAGCCTTCCCAGGTGATGATACCAGCCGTGCCGTCCGAAACATCCGCTGCATCGGCAATCACGGCACGAATGCTGGCTTGCTCGACGGCGAGCACAGCCGAGGCCCTGTCGCGGCTGGTGCGTGCCAGCCACGCCAGGTGGAGAACGAGAGCCAAGGCAATCGCCCCGGCGATCAGTACCGACGTCACCTCGGACACCTTGTCATGCCATCCCCGCCCATGATCCAGGCGAGCTTTCTTCCGTCAATATCCCTGCGGTTTCGGCCATGGCATGGAGAACTGGTCGCCACGGCGTACGAATTTGTAGCGGTAGAAATGGAACCACAGCGAAATCAGGAAGTAGAACGCGATCATGGCGATCAGCTGCGAGCCGAAGCCGAGGAAGATGGCAAAGAAAGTGACTACGCACAGGCAGAACAGAACGATGGCCGGGATTGGGTGGAAGGGGTGTGTATAGCCCCGGCGGATCGTGCCGAGCGGCCACTTCCTGCGGAACATCATGATGTTGATGCTCATGAAAGTGTATTGCAGCACGCCTGACAGGATCGAGAAGGTAATCGCCTGGTTGAGGTCGGCGATGAAGGCGAAGGCGAGCGCTATCGGCAGCAGGAACAGGATCGAGCGGTAGGGCGTACGGTATTTGGGATGCACGGCTGAGAACCAGCTCGGCAGATAGCGGTCGCGGCCAAGCGAGAACCAGGCGCGTGCCGCGTCATTGATGCAGCCATTGGCGGAGGCGATGGCGGCAAGCAGTGTCGCGACGAACAGGAGGTTTTCGAGCAGCGGGCTGCCGGTCAGCTTGCCCGCGTCCCAAAGCGGATAAGGGGTGATGCCGAGATATTCCCATGGCATCAGCGATGCGCAGACATACCAGGTCATGGCAGCGGCGATGAGCAGCGTGATCATGCCGGCCATGGTGCCGTAGGGTAGCGAGCGTGCCGGCGAGCGCACTTCCTCTGCGGCCTGCGTCGTGCCTTCGATGCCAAGATAGTACCAGATGCCGAACTGGAAGGCCGCGATGACACCGATCCAGCCATAGGGCAGGGCGTTGCCCGGTGTCACCAGTTCGTTGAGCTTCAGCACCGCGCCCTGCGTCCACGGACTGACCGAGAAGAACAGGATGAGGATGGAGACATAGGCGATCGCGGTGATGACGAAGTTGACGTTGAGCGTCATCAACACGCCGCGATAATTCAACCACGCCAGCACCACGATGGTGGCGGCGATAAAGGAATTGTGGGTGAGCCCGTCGATCCCCGCCTTGGCGACGATCGTGTCGCCAAGCAGGATGGCGTCGGACACTTCCAGCATCGTGTAGGCGAAGACCAGGAACAGGGCGACGTTGAACGCCATCAGCGGGCCGACAATGTGCTTGGCCTGGGCGTATTGGCCGCCCGCGGCGGCAACGGTCGACGTGACCTCGGAATCGATCATCGCAACGGATGTGTAGAGCAGGCCGACGACCCAGCACACGATAAGGGCCGCCAGCGCGCCGCCCTTGTCGGCGGAGAAATTCCAGCCGGTGAATTCGCCGACCAGCACGATGCCGACGCCGAGCGCCCAGACATGGGCGGGACCGAGCACCCGAAGCAGCGAAACCCTGTCGCCGTGTATTGTCGTTTCCGCAGTTTCGACCGCGACCGTCATTGTTCAGTCCTCACTCAAATCCGGTGTTTTTCGGAAGCGGCTTCAAGTTCGCCCTCACGCGACGAGGTCAGAACCTGTTCGGAATAGGTCGTGTCGACCTTGAACCAGTCGTAGAGCATCCACAGTGCGAGAACGACCGAGATGCCCCAGCAAGCGTAAGAGAGTGCGACCCACATGATCTTGTCCCCAGATTACCTGTCGTCGAACTATTACTTGTCGTCGAACTTTTCGTTGATGACGTCGCGATATTCGCGATCGGATGCGCGGAACAGGAATACGAAGTAGCCGATGAGCACGACCGCCATGATGAGCAGTGTCGGCCAGTCGATCACGTAGTGGAAACGGTTCTGGATGATGTCATGCGCTGTCTCCGGCGTGTAGCCGAGCCTTTCCCAGATCGAGACCATGGTCGGGTTCTGGCCCAGCGCTTCCCAGGTCTTGGCGTCGAGCGCGTCGATGGATTTCGCGGCCCCGGCGAGGCCGAGCTTCAGCGGCAGCCACAGCGCCACGAAAATGGCGACCACGACAACGACGATATCGAAAATCTGCCCGGTCTTGCTCTGCTCCGGCGGCGTGTAGCGGGACATGCGGTGTACCCCTCAGGACTTGCGGTTGCGGAACGCGTCGGCGTTCTTGATGTCGAGCCCGTAGATGAAGTCCTTGTCTTCCTTGTAGTGGTTGACCATCGCCAGGATGGCAGCCGTGTTGAAGATCAGCACGGCTGTGGCGGCAATCGCGACGACGGCTTTGATGCCGCTGTCCGGGATGTACGGCCATGTCATGAAGAGGACGAAGAGGATCGTCGCCCACAGGCAGACGATCAGGAGCACGGATCCGCGCACGTCGGAACGATACAGCGCCTCGATGCGCTGCTGCAGGTTTGACATCGGCTTTTCCCCTTTTTCCGACATCCGGTTCCGAATCCACCGCATGTCGCTCTCTTTCAAGAGAGTGAAATTTTTTTCATAAACTCAGGCCGAATTCCGGAATTGTCAAGCCGATTTTACGTTGGGTAAACCATTTGTTCCGCGGAACCGATTTTGCCTGACAATGAAATTAATTGCTTATGGGTATTGCAGCGTCCCAACGTTTGCGTTCAATATTCGCCCAACGCTCTCGCCTCTGAGCAGGGAGCAGGGAACAGCAAAAGATTTTCGAAAACGGAGGACGATTGGATGACGGCATCCTGGAGATTTTCGACCCTGGCGGACCGCCACCGCGCGCTCGGTTCGAAACTCGAAGACTGGAGCGGTATGGGAACCGCCTGGACCTACGACAAGGACGCTGACGAAGAGTACATGGCCATCCGTAACAAGGCCGGGCTGATGGATGTGTCGGGCCTCAAGAAGGTTCACATCACCGGGTCGCACGCCTCGCACCTCATCGATCTCGCCACCACGCGTGATGTCGAAAAGATCTATCCTGGCAAGTCGGCCTATGCCTGCATGCTGAACGAGGCGGGAAAATTCACCGACGACTGCATTCTCTACCGCACCGGGCCGAATGCCTGGATGGTGGTGCACGGCTCGGGTACGGGCCATGAGGAGTTGCAGCGCGCTTCCGTCGGGCGTGATGTCTCATTGCGCTTCGACGACAATCTTCACGACCTTTCGCTGCAGGGTCCAACCGCCGTCGACTATCTGGCCAAGCATGTGCCGGGCATCCGCGACCTCAACTATTTCCATCACATGCAGACACAGCTCTTCGGCTTTCCAGTGATGATCTCGCGCACCGGCTACACCGGCGAGCGCGGTTATGAAATCTTCTGCCGCGGCCAGGATGCCGGCACGATCTGGGACAGGATCCTCGACGAGGGCAAGAGCGCCGGCATCATTCCGTGCCGCTTCACTACGCTCGATATGCTGCGTGTCGAAAGCTACCTGCTGTTCTATCCCTACGACAATTCACAAAAATACCCGTTCAAGAACGAAGGCCCCGGCGACACGTTGTGGGAACTTGGCCTCGACTTCACCGTCAGCCCCGGCAAGACCGGCTTCCGCGGCGCCGAGGAACACTACCGCCTCAAGGGCAAGGAGCGCTTCAAGATCTTTGGCGTGCTGCTCGACGGCAAGGAGCCGGCCGACGAGGGCGCGCCGGTCTATCGCGACGGCAGACAAGTCGGCGTGGTGACCTGCGCGATGTATTCGCCGCTGGTCAAGAAATCGATGGGCATCGCTCGCCTCGATGTCGATTGCGCGGTCAAGGACACCAAGCTCGAAATCCGCAACAAGAGCGGCGCCATCAAGGCGACCGCGCAGCCGCTTCCCTTCGACGATCCCAAGAAGACCAAGCGCACGGCGAAAGGCTGAGGCATAGTCAACAGCGAGGGGTTCGAGGCACGAAGACTTAAATGGCAGCCAAAAGCATCATCAGCCGGCCCGTCTACGGAACGCTTTCTCCGCAGCCCGGCAAACACCATCTTTTCGTGGCCGATGCGGAAGGCGCGCTGGCAATATCCGATATGGCTGCCGGAGCGCCCGCCGGCTTCTTCAGCGATGCCCATGTCATCTTCATCCCCGGCCATGACGGCAAGCATGTCGCGACGCTCGAAGCGCTCAAGCCGGCTCAGTTCTACCAGGGTCATACCTTCGCAAGCGCCTTGCCAAGGTTGAAGCAAACGCTGGCCAACGCGCATATGGGTCTGCGCGTCTATCTCTCGGGCACCGAGGGATTGATTGGCCAAGCCATGCAGGCAGCGCTTGAAGCCGGCATCGACCACACCTCGATCCAGACCGAGCATCGCGGCTCGCTGGCACGTCGCATGCAATGCGTCCACTGCAAGGGCATCACCGAAAACGTGACGACGCAGCCGGCGACCTGCGCCCATTGCGGGCTGCTGCTTCTGGTGCGCGATCACTATTCCAGGCGCATCGCGGCCTTCCAGGGCGTCTGCATCAACGCCGAGGACCGCAGCGAAATCCCTCCGATCGAGGAGGCCTTCCCATGAGCACCGGCACCACCAAGCTCGATGTCGTGGTCAGCGACGTCGTTCCGGTCAACGACCTCGTTACCCGCTTCCATTTCCGCCGGCGCGATGGTGAGCTTCTGCCGACTTTCTCCGGCGGCGCCCATGTCGTGGTCGAGATGCGTGACGGTGGGCGCACCCGGCTCAATCCCTATTCGCTGATGGGCTCGCCACTCGATACCAGCGAGTACACCATCAGCGTGCGTCGCGACGATGTCGGTCGCGGCGGCTCGCTGTTCATGCACCGGAATGTCCGCCCTGGGCTGGAGATGGTGATCAGCTATCCGGTCAATTTGTTTTCGCTCGACCTGCGCGCCAAAAAGCATCTGATGTTGGCCGGCGGCATCGGCATCACCCCGTTCATGGCGCAGACCGCGCAACTGGCGGCGGAAGGCGGCAACTTCGAACTGCACTACACCTGCCGCACCGCCTCGCTCGGCACCTATGCCGATGTGCTGCGGGAGCGCTACGACCGCCGGATCAGGCTGTATCACGACGATCGTGAGGAGCGCATCGAACTTGATCGCCTGCTGTCGACGCAGCCGCTCGGCACGCATCTCTATGTCTGTGGTCCGGCCGGCATGATCAATTGGGTGCGCGACCGCGCGGCAGCCTTGGGCTGGCCGCCAGAGACCGTGCATTTCGAGCATTTCGCGGCGCCTCAGCCGGGACTGCCATTCGATGTGACGCTTGCCGTCAGCGGCAAGACGATCAGGGTCGATGAGCAGCAGAGCCTGCTCGAGGCGATCGAGGCGGCCGGTGTCGATCCGCCGTATCTCTGCCGTGGCGGCGTCTGCGGCCAGTGCGAAACCAACGTCATCTCCCATGACGGCAAGTTCATCCACAATGACCACTGGCTGAGCGAGGAAGACCACCGTTCCGGCTGCAAGATCATGCCGTGCGTGTCGCGCTTCGAGGGCAAATCGCTGGTCTTGGAAAGATAGGAGGCGAGCTTGGGAATCACCTTTCGCAAGGAAACATTCCGCGACGACTTCACCTTCAGGAACAGCCCGGAGCACATCCGGCGTTTTCCGTTTCCGTTCCACGAAGACGCTTACATGTACGCGGTCAACATCGAGCCGCATGTCGTCGGCCCGAAGGGCAGCGTGCTGGAAAACCTGATCGACGTCGACGAGCATTATGTCGCCGAGATGCAGGACCGCGCGCTGGTGCTGGCCGAGGATCCGCTGCGCTGCCAGTCGCTGCCGCACATGACCTTGGCTGGCTGGGACCTTCTGGAACTCCTGATGGAGCAGCAGTCGCTCGGCTATCCCGAGCATTTCACGCTGACCCGCGACGGCGATCGCTGGCGCTGGATCAACCGGCCGCTTGGCATCGACGACACCTTCACCTTTGGCGACACCTCGACGCTGCCTTACGGGCCGATGGAATACATCACACGGCAGAGCCAGGGGGATTTCTGTATCCTCGACCAGCGCGACGGCAATCTGTGGATGGATGCCGGCATGGTCACCACACAGGCCGACTGGTCGCTCGATTTCGACATCGGCATGAACTTCTTCGAGTGGCACGCGCCGGTGCCGCTGGCGCATGAGAAGGGCATTTTCATACGCGCCCTGAAATTCCTCACCAACATCCAGCAAGGCAAGCCGGCCCGGCGCCTGAACTGGACGATGACCGTCAATCCGCGCCTCGACACCAGCCCTGAAAATTATCACAAATGGGGACCGGACCGGGCGACGGTGACGCCCGAGAATGTCGGCGACAAGGTCCATCTGCGCGTCGAATTGCAGAGCTTCTGGCGGCTGCCACGCTCGAACGGCATCGTCTTCCCGATCCGTTGCTATCTGATCAAGATGGACGAGCTGTTGACGCAGCCCAAATGGGCACGGCGCCTGCATCGCGTTATCCGTGACCTGCCCGACGAGCTCGCCAACTACAAGGGCCTGACGCGTTATCGGCCGACGCTGGTGGAATGGCTGTCGAAGCTGGATGATGGAAGTGCGACGAGTCCGGGGTTCGGGCCGGACTAAAGGCCCCCTCATCCGGCCCTTCGGGCCACCTTCTCCCCGTGGGGAGAGAGATTGTCAACGCCAGCGCCAGTCTCTTCTCCCCAACGGGGAGAAGGTGGCAGCGTAGCGACCGGATGAGGGGGCCTTCGTCGAGCTCAGTCACCCAGCGCTGTTCTGCGGATAGCAGATGATCGAGAGATAGCGCATCGGCAGTTGCGTCAGCACTTCCGGCCCGTGCGGCGCATCGGCGTCGAAGAACAGGCTGTCGCCCGGCTTCATCGGATAGAGGTTGTTGCCGTGGCGGTAAACGACTTCGCCCTCCAGCATATAGAGGAACTCCATGCCTTCATGCTGGAAGGTCGGGAATACATCCGAGTCTTCGGTCAGCGTGATCAGATACGGCTCGACGACGACACCGCTGGTGTTGGAGCCGATATGGCCGAGCAGATTGTACTGGTGGCCGGCGCGCGTGCCGCGGCGCTCGACATCGAGACCTTCGCCAGCCTTGACGAAGACGGCACTGCGCTCCTCCTCGAAGCGGCGGAAGAAGGCGGTGACCGGAACGCCGAGCGCTCGCGACAGCGCCTGCAAGGTGGTCAGCGACGGCGAGGTGATGCCGTTCTCGATCTTCGACAGCATGCCCAGCGAAATGTCGGTGGCGACAGCCAGATCGGCGACGGTGATGCCGAGCTTCTTGCGGAACGCCCGCACCTCGCGGCCAATCGCCACCTCCAGTACTTTTTCACGGGTATCGCGGATGGCGTGCGGGTTCTGCGTCAGCGGTGCGCGGATGGTTTTTCCGTCCGCCGAGACCTTTGGCAATGGCTTTGCCTTTGCGCCCATGGGGCCGGCACCAGCCTTGGAGTCGGAAATTTTCGTCGCCATGTCGCCCCCCGAACCTTGAAGGTTTATTTCACCCAAGGTGAACATATTCGCTGCCGATACAGGAGCGCAACCACCACGGCAAGCCATCTAGTGTCGCATGCCCCGGCCATGCGGTTGCGGTCGCGGCGGCTTTTTCGCCGGGAATCCGCTGCGCGCAAATGCTGTTCCCGCAGATGCCTGTTGACAGCACCGGAGGGCCAATTACTGTCCTGTCAGTGAAATTTGTTTCGCTGGGGAAATCAAAAAGAGGAGGCCCGGAAATGAAAAATCGCGTTGCCATCATCGGGGCCGGACCGTCCGGTCTGGCACAGCTCAGGGCCTTCAAATCGGCGGCCGACAAGGGGGCCGACATCCCCGAGATCGTCTGTTTCGAGAAGCAGTCCGACTGGGGTGGCCTGTGGAATTATACCTGGCGCACCGGTCTCGACGAACATGGCGATCCCGTGCACGGTTCGATGTACCGCTACCTCTGGTCCAACGGACCCAAGGAATGCCTGGAATTCGCCGACTACACCTTCGAGGAGCATTTCGGCCGCCCGATCGGCTCCTACCCGCCGCGTGCGGTGCTGTGGGATTACATCAAGGGCCGCGTCGAGAAGTCGGGCCTGCGCAAATGGGTGCGCTTCAACAGTCCGGTGCGCATGGTGACGTTTTCGGACGAGACGAAGAAATTCACCGTCACCGCGCATGACCGCACCAACGACGTCACCTATTCGGAAGAGTTCGACAATGTCGTCGTCGCCTCCGGGCATTTCTCGGTGCCCAACGTGCCATATTTCGAGGGTTTCTCGACCTTCAATGGCCGCATCCTGCACAGCCATGATTTCCGCGATGCGATGGAGTTCAAGGGCAAGGACATACTGATCATCGGCCGCTCGTATTCGGCCGAGGACATTGGATCGCAATGCTACAAATACGGCGCCAAGTCGATCACCTCCAGCTATCGCTCCAAGCCGATGGGCTTCAAGTGGCCGGAAAACTGGAAAGAGGTGCCGCTGCTGCAGAAGGTCGTCGGCAAGGCCGCCCATTTCAAGGACGGCTCAACCAAGGATGTCGATGCCATCATCCTGTGCACCGGCTATCTGCATTCCTTCCCCTTCCTCACCGACGATCTCAAACTCAAGACCGCCAACCGCATGTGGCCGCTGGACCTCTATGAAGGCGTCGTCTGGGAGAAGAACCCGCAACTCTCCTACATCGGCATGCAGGACCAGTTCTACACCTTCAACATGTTCGACGCGCAGGCCTGGTTCGCCCGCGATGTCATCATGGGCCGCATCAAGCTGCCGTCAGCCGAGGCGATGGCCGAACACGGCGCCAAATGGCGCGCACGTGAGGAGACGCTCGAGGATGCCGAGCAGATGATCTGGTTCCAGGGCGACTACACCAAGGAATTGATGGACCAGACCGACTATCCTGGCTTCGACGTCGAGGCGGTCAACCAGACCTTCATGGAGTGGGAGCATCACAAGATGGAAAACATCATGAGCTTCCGCGACCACGCCTACCGCTCGCTGATGACCGGCACCATGGCGCCGCTGCACCATACGCCCTGGCTGCAGGCGCTGGACGATTCGATGGAGAGCTATCTGGAAGTCAAAGGGGTGGCGGCGGAATAGCCGTCGCGCCTCAGGCTATCCCAACCTTTTCCTGGCCTTCGCCGTCCAGGCGTTGAACAGCCTGTCGGCGACGATGCCGATGAAGGCGATGGCGAGACCCGCGACGATGCCACGGCCGGAATCGGCCTTGGACAGCGCGATGAACACCTCCTGGCCAAGATCGCGCGTGCCGACCATGGCGCAGATGATGATCATCGCCAGTGCCATCAGGATCGTCTGGTTGACGCCGAGCATGATCTCCGGCAGCGCTAGCGGCAGCTGCACGCGAAAGAAGGTCTGGCGCGGCGTGCAGCCCGACACCTTTGCAGCCTCGATCAGCGCTGGCGGCACCTGCCGGATGCCGTGATTGGTGTAGCGGATCGCAGGCACCACGGCGAAGGCGATTGTGGCGATCATGGCGGTGACGTCGCCGACCCGAAACAGCATCACCACCGGAATGATGAAGCAGAAGGACGGCAGCACCTGCAGCGTGTCGATGATCGGCGAGACGATCTTCTCGAAGCGGTCGCTGCGCGCGGCCATCAGCCCGATCGGAATGCCGATCAGGCATGCGATGAAGGCGGAGATGCCGCAGAGATAGACCGTCGCCATGGTCTTTTCCCACAGGCCGGTGACGGCGCAGAAGGCGGTCAATCCGGCGACGAGGGCAGCCAGGCGCAGGCCGGAGAGCTGATAGCCGGCAAGGCCAAGCAGGAACACCGCGCCCAACCACGGAAACCCCTCGCAAAAGGCGCGCAGCGGATTCAGCACGTTGAGGATGAGCGCCACGCGAAACGCTTCGATCGTGTCGAAGAAGTTGATCGTCACCCAGTTCACCGCCGCCTTCCACAGCGGCGCGGTGGTGAAGGTGATCGCTTTCGGCACTGCCGCGAAGGCCGGCACGAACAGGCCAAGCAGCGTGGTGGTGGCGAGTATGGCGATGGCCAGCGTCAGAGTGGGGTAGCGCCGCCAGATGCCCGGGTTCGCTTCCTGATGGACATGGCCCTTTGCCTGCTTGTGCGCGATGGCCTGGCTCAGCCGGTCGAGCGCGATGGCGAGCGCCACGATGGCAAGGCCGGCTTCCATGGCTTCGCCGACCTTCAGTGCGCGCAACGCCAAGAGCACGTCGTAGCCGAGGCCGCCGGCGCCGATCATCGAGGCGATGATCACCATGTTCAGCGCCAGCATAATGACCTGGTTGACGCCGACCATCAGCGCCGGTCGCGCTGAAGGAAGCAATACTCGCCACAGTTTTTGCCGCGCCGTGCAGCCGGCCATCTCGCTGAAATCGTCGATCTCGGTCGGCACTCGCGACAGGCCGAGCATCGTCGCCCGCACCATCGGCGGCGTGGCGAAGATGGCGGTTGCGATCATTGCAGACACTGGGCTGTTGCCGAACAGCAGCAGCATCGGGATCAGATAGGCGAAGGTCGGGATCGTCTGCATCAGGTCGAGCGCTGGGGAGACGACAAGCCTTTCGGCCCACGGCTTGCGCCATGCCCAGATGCCGGCGAACAGTCCGGTGACGATACAGAAGGGCACCGCGATCAAGATCAGCGCCAGCGTCAGCATGGCGCTGGTCCATTGCCCGAACAGCGCGATGTAAAGGAAACAACCGCCAACAAGCATGCCGAGCTTGCGGCCGCCGGCGGCATGACCGGCGAGGAAAGCCGCGGCGCAGACGCCGACCCAGGACAGGCGCGGCAGGACATAGGCGTCCGCGCCGTGGCCGATCTTGAAGTTCTTGGCCAGGAGATCGAGCGCGAAGTCGAGCGGGACGCCCAGCACGGCCGTGATCGAGCGGGTCAGCCAGGACAGGTGTGACTTGATCCACCCCATCAGCGCGCTGACCCAGTCGGCGACCGGCACGATCGCGCTGGCCGGATAGTTCACGGCCCAGGGCAGGCTGTCCTGCAGCAGGAACACGACCAGCACAGCCGCAAGCGCCAGGGCCCAGACCAGCAACAACCAGGTCTGGGCCGGACGCGATCTTGCTTCGCTGGCGCTCGCCGTCACCGTCATGCACCGGCCCTCGCGCGATCAATGCCGGCCAGAAGGTCGATCACCGCTTGCGGCGTCACCTCGCCGATCGGTTTGCCGGTGCCGTTGACCACCGCGAAGGGCTTGCCTGCTGCAACGATGCCGGCAGAGAAGCTGGCGATCTTGGCGTCCGGCGCCACCGTGCCGCCATGCTCCGAGCCGTCGCAGGCCCGCATCAGGCTGCGCGCCGAGATCACTTTGGCGCGGTCGACGTCGCGGGTGAATTCGGCGACATAGTCGGTCGCCGGATTGACCACCAGTTGTTCCGGCGTGCCGATCTGAATGACTTCGCCGTCCTTCATGATGGCGACGCGGTCGGCGAGCCTTATCGCCTCGTCGAAATCATGGGTGATGAAGACGATGGTCTTGTGCAGCATGGTCTGCAACCGCATCAATTCGTCCTGCATCTCGCGACGGATCAGCGGATCGAGCGCCGAGAATGGCTCGTCGAGAAACCAGATTTCCGGTTTTGTCGCCAGGCTGCGGGCGATGCCGACACGCTGCTGCTGGCCGCCGGAAAGCTCGCGCGGGTAGAAATGCTCGCGGCCGCGCAGCCCGACAAGCTCGATCACTTCGCGCGCTCGTGCCTCGCGTGTAGCACGGTCTTGCCCCTGAATGCTCAATGGAAAGGCGATGTTGTCGAGCACGTTGAGATGCGGCAGAAGCGCAAAGTTCTGGAAAACCATGCCCATCCGGTGGCGCCGCAACTCGATCAGCGAGGCATCGGAAATCTTGAGCAGGTCCTTGCCTTCGAATTCGACCTTGCCATGGGTCGGCTCGACCAGCCTGGACATGCAGCGCACCAGCGTCGACTTGCCGGAACCGGACAGGCCCATGATGATGAAGATCTCGCCCTGGCGGATTTCGAGATCGACGGCGCGCACCGCACCGACCAGCCCCGCCGCCGCGACGTCGGCCGCGCTCGCCTTGCCGTCGCGCTGGCGGATGAAATTGGCCGCGTTCGATCCGAACAGTTTCCATACATTTCGACAGGCAAGCTTGACCGGGCGGGCATCCTTGCCCGCGGATCCAGGCGCCTGTTCAGCCTCGTCCGTCATTCGATCGTCCTTCTGGAACATGGGATAGGGACCCGGCCACCGACGGCCGGGTCCCGCGATTTCCAGTCGGGAATGACTACTGCGCCCAGGCTTTCCAGTCGGCCTCGTGGGCGGCGATCCAGGCGGCGGCGACTTCTTCCGGCTTCTTGCCGTCGAGATCGACCTCGCCGCTCATCTTGTTGAGTTCGTCGGTGTCGATCGTGTAGTTCTTCGCCACCTTGTAGGCGACCGGCCATTTGTCCTTCATGCCGGACCAGGAGTATTTCCAGATCTCGCCATGCGGCTTGCCGCAGTCATATTTGGCGTCGGGGTTCACGCCCCATTTCGGGTCGTTGTAGCACTCGGGCGTGTATTCGGGGAATTCAACCCATTCGCCCTTGTACTTGGCCGGCGCCCAGTGCGGCGAATAGATCCACAGCATGATCGGCGCCTTGCGTTGATAGGCTGAATCGAGTTCCGCGAACATCGCCGCGTCGGTGCCGGCATGAATGACGGTGAAGGGCAATTTCAGCGCTTCGACACGCTCGTCGTCAAAGCCTTCCCAGGTCACCGGACCACCGAGATAGCGGCCCTTCGGCGCCGTCTCCGCGGTCGAGAAGGCCTCGGCGCATTTCGGGTCCTTCAGCGCTTCCCAATTGGGCAAGCCCGGGCACTTCTCCTTCATGTACTCGGGAAACCACCACTCCTCCTTGGCCTTGGGGCCGAGCTTGCCAAGGCGTTCGGTCTGCCCGGTCGCATCGGACGCCTTCATGGCCTCGCCGGCGGTCGTATCCCAGAATTCCATGCCGACATCGAGGTCACCATTGGTGAGGCCGGTGGTCAGGCTGGAGAGATAGTCCGCGGTCGGATATTCAACCGCGTAGCCGAGCTTTTCCAGGATGCCGCCAAGGATCCTGGCGTTGAGATTGACGCTGGTCCAGTCGAACAGCGCGATCTTGATGGGGTCGTTGGATTCGGGTGCCGCGGCATGAGCGGCTGACATTGACAGGCTGGCGGCGGCGAGCGCGAAAGCGCCGATCGATAATGTCGATAGATGGCTCCGAATTGACATGCTTGTTCTCCTTCAAGCTGGGTTTATCGTTCGTTCCCGTCCTGCGTTTTTTGTTTTGTGATGACTGATGTTTGCGCAAGCTCATTGGCGCCATTCCCCACGCGCGGCTCAAGCTGGTGCAAGCGAAATGGTGCCCAGTTCCGTGATGACGATGTTGTGCCGGAGGGGCCGGCGTCATGACTGCCGATGGATCGCTGCCTGGGCAGTAATCCACTGTTCGGTAGGCTTTGCCGTGCTCTGAAATCCGCGAGCCATCAATGTCCCATGATCTCGGCTGCAGTTTCGGCAAATAACGCAACCGCCGAAGCCGCTTTCATGGGATGAAATTATATATACCAACGTTCATGTCGCGCAACGGCTAATGCCGTGTCGATTGTCGAATCTACAGGCCGGACTTGCGTTGTGTCTATTGTTCGCGTGACCGGACCGGAAACGCCCATTGGGCTGCGCGCGATATGCTCAGAAATAGCCGTCCGACGCGGCCGTGGCTTCCTTCGGTATTTCGACGCCGTCGACGATGATCTTGTCGACCAGTTCGTGATGGAAGCACACCAACCCCTTGATGCGCTCTGCTTCATGAACCGGCTCAGGATAATACCAGACGAGGTTCTCATGGCGCTTGGCGCTCGTCGTCACATGATAGTAGTTGGAGATGCCCTTGTAGGGGCAGCGCGAGATGTAGCGGCTGGGCGCAAACATATCGAGCCGTGTATCGGAGATCGGCAGGTAGTGGCGCACCGGATGGCCGGTCTCGAACAGGAACACGCCGCGGCGTGAATCCGCCACCTGCTCGCCGTCGAGAATGACCTGCACCCGCCGCGACGACGGCAGGCAGTCGACGCGCCGGAACGGATCGCGGGCATGGACGAAAATCTCCTCGTCCTCCTCGTACCAATGCGTCATCTTGGGCCAATAGAAGGACATGTAGTCCGATAGTGGCGGGCAGCCCTTGACCGGATCGAGGTAACGCCACACGGCGTCCTCGACCAGCGTGATACCGGTGTTCAGCGAATAGTGCGTGGCGACGCCCTTGAACGGGCTCTCGGTCGTCGTCCTGCTCGGCAGCAGGAACTCCTCGCGCACGTCGCTCATCGGGAAATAGTAGACCGGCAGATGATCGGATTCGTAGAGCACCAGCGCTTTGGTCGTGTCGGCCACGATCATCGATCCCACCTGCACGCGCAGCCGCTTCCGCATGGGCATGGTGAAGGCGACATAGCCTGGCTCGAAATCATATTGGGTGATGCTGTCGAGCAAGGGAAAATGCGGCCCACGACCGCGTAGATGGGGCTTGCGAATGGTGGCCTCCCGTTTTCTTGTCGTTGAGATCGCGCGCTTGGGCACGATCAGCCTATGGATACGCGATCGAGCAGCAGCCCCGCGGCAATCGGCGGCAAGCCGCTGACATTCTTGCGCACCGGCACCAGCAGATCGGGGAAATAGCTGAAAATGACAGGCGTTTCGTCGAGCAGCAGTTTTTGGATGTCGGAGGCTGCCGTGCGCTGCGCGCCGATGTCGAGCGCCTTCAGATAGCTTGTGACCATGCCGTCATAGGCGGAACTCTTGAAATGCGCCGCGTTCCAGGGGCCGTCGCTGACCAGCGGGCTCTTCAGGAACACGTTCGGCACGCTGCGGTGCGCGTAGTCGGTGATGCCGAGCGGGCTGTCCAGCCAATCCGACTGGCCGAAGACCGCCTTGCCGTAATATTTGTCCTGGTCCTCGATGTTGAGCGAAATGCGTGCACCGATCTGCTTGGCGAAGTTCTGGAACAGCTGTGCGTAGCCCGGAATGTCCGAATAGCGCAGCGTTGTCAGGGTGATGTCGAACCCATCCGCAAGGCCGGCTGCTTCCATGAGCCGCTTGGCCTTGGCTATGTCCTGCACGCGTTGCGGCACTGCCTTGTCGGTCGACGGGAAGGCCGGCGCGAACGGGCTGTCATTGCCGGTCGCGGCCATGCCGCGGCACAGGCCATCGACCAGCTTGGAGCGCTCGATGCATAGCGCCAGCGCCTGGCGCACGCGCTTGTCGGTGAACGGCGCCATATCGCAGCGCATGTGCAACTGCCGGTGCGCGGTCGAAGCGACGCGCAGCACGGTGATGTCGGGGCTGTTGAGCACGACCTGGCTGACATCGAGCGGAATGGCGTCGAGAATGTCGACCTCGCCGGCCTGCAACGCCAGGATTCGCGGCTGCACGTCGCCGTAGAACTTGAATTCGAGCCGGTCGGGCAGCGCCTTCTCGCCCCAATAGTCTGGGTTGCGGATGAAGGTCGCGCCGACCTTCGGCGTGTAGGTCTCCAGCCGGAACGGCCCGGTGCCCTCGAAGGTCTTTTCGTAGTCGCCCTTGTAGCTCGCCGGCAGGATCACGGCGTTGTAGTTGTCGATCGACACCGAATAGGGAAAGTTGCCGTTCGGCGCATCGAGATGGAAAGCGACGGTGTGGTCGTCGACCTTCCTTGTGCCGCCCTTCGACAGCAGGCCCTTGAACACCGAAAGCGCGTTCGAGGCGCCATTGGGATCGGCCAGCCGGTCGAAGGTAGTGACGACATCGTCGGCCTTGAAGTCCTCGCCATTGTGGAACTTCACGCCCTTGCGCAGCTTGAAGGTCCACACACTTCCGTCCTCGTTCGGCGACCAGCTCTCCGCCAGCACCGGCTTCAGGGTGAGATCCGGCTGCGTGACGCAGAGAAACTCGGCGGTCTGGAAAACCAGCTGGTAGCTGCCGCTGTCATAATAGGTGACGGGATCGATGGCGCCGCCGGGTGTGGCCACGCCGGCGCGCACGGTACCGCCCGGCTTGCCTTCGGCACGAGCCTGCTGTGTGCCGAGGCCAGCGGCGGCGACAAAGCTGCCCAGGAAGGGCAGCGAGAGGCCAAGCATGCTGCCGTGGCGCAGGAAATCGCGCCGGTCGATCCTGCCGGCCAGCAATTCGTCGACAGCGGAATTTTCGATTGCGGTGAGATGTCTGCGAGCGGCGTCGATCATCCTGAAATGCTTTGGCATGGCTGCATTCCTCACTTGTCCAAGGGCTTGGCCATCTAGTTCATTGTTGACTGCCGCCGGAAAGCGATATTTTTTGATGGGGGCCATCGAAATTTTCGATGCAAGGGGGTGATGGATGGATACAGAGAATCTGCGCAGCTTTCTCGAAGTTGCCGAACATGGCAGCTTCACCGTTGCGGCCAGCCGGCTCAATCTCGCCCAGTCCACTGTCAGTGCCCGAATCCGTGGCCTGGAGGAGCAATTGGGGCGACGGCTTTTCGTGCGCGATCGCGATGGCGTGACGCTGACGCCAGCCGGCCGACAGTTCCTGCCGCACGCCTCTTCCATCACCCGCACATGGGAACAGTCCAGGCAGGACATCGCCGTTCCCGATGGCTATGAGAGCCTGCTGAGGCTGACCGCGCCCGCCTACCTATGGGACCGCATCACCTCCCCATGGGTCGAATGGATGCGCGCCAGGCGGCCGAACGTGGCGCTGCGGCTGGAAGGAAGTTTCCCCGACCTGGCCATCGACCACCTGGCCGAAGGCCTGCTCGATATCTGCGTCCTCTATCTGCCCAGGCCGCATCCCGGCATCGTCTACGAAACGTTGGCCGTCGACCAGGTCGTGCTTGTCCAGCATGCCGCGCAGACAAGGCCATGGACCGAAAACTACATCCTGATGGACTGGGGGTTGGAATTCCGCATCGAGCACGACCGCGCCTTTGCCGGCATGGTGAAGCCGGCGATATCGGCCGGGCTGGTCTTTATCGGCCTGCAGCATGTGCTGTCGCAGCAAGCGGCGGCCTATCTGCCGCTCAGCGCCGTCAGCGGTCATATCGAACGCGGTGAGATGCGACGCATCGAGGATGCGCCGGTGTTCCAGCGGCCGATCTACCTTGCCTATCCCAGCAACCCTGTCTCGTCGGACGTTCTGGATGTCGCGCTGACCGGACTGCGAACACTGGCCGGAGATTGGATGGAAGGTGAGGGCTTTTCGGAAGGCGACCGCTCCCTGCGCATGGCCGGCCAGATGTGACCGGCCGGGCCGCACGAGCATCGATGACGATACTCGTGTTATGCCGCCTCGATCGCGAGCCCCTTCTGCAATCTCGCAAGCTCCGCATATGGGATGTGGCAGCGGATGGAATGGCCGGGCTGTGCCTCGGCCAGTGGCGGCTCCTGCTGCTCGCAGATCGGGCCGATCTTGCGCGGGCAGCGTGTGTGGAAGACGCAGCCCGATGGCGGGTTGGTGGCGCTGGGGATTTCGCCGTCAAGACGAATACGCGCGGTCTCGGTCTGGTCGAGTTTTGGCACGGCCGACAGCAACGCTTCGGTATAGGGATGATGCGGTCCGGAGAAGACGTCTTCCGATGGTCCGATCTCCATGATGCGTCCGAGATAGAGCACGGCGATCTTGTCGGAGAGGTAACGCACCACGCCAAGATCGTGCGAGATGAAGATGTAGCTGACGTCTTCCTTCCGCTGCAGGTCGGCAAGCAGGTTGAGGATCGCCGCCTGCACGGAGACGTCAAGCGCCGAGGTCGGCTCGTCGCAGACGACAATGCGGGGATCACCGGCGAAGGCACGGGCAATGGCGACGCGCTGCTTCAGCCCGCCTGAGAGCTGGCGCGGCTTGACGGCGAGATGCCGTTCGGTGAGGCGCACCGAGCGGACGAGGTCGTCGAGGCGCGCCTCCTGCGCCTTGCCGGAGAGACCGGCCAGCCGCCTCAACGCGCGACCGAGGATGTGGCGGATCGAATGCGAGCGGTTGAGTGCCGAATCCGGGTTCTGGAAGACGATCTGCATCGCCTTGACCTGGTCGTCGCCACGGTTCTCCAGCTTCGGCGCCAGCGCCTTGCCCTCGAGCTCGATGGTGCCGCCGACATCGGGCGGCACAAGGCCAAGCAGCAGCCTGGCGAAGGTTGTCTTGCCGCTGCCGGATTCACCGACCAGCCCCAGCGTCTCGCCGGGCCGCAGATCAAGCGAGACATCCTTGACCGCGCGCAAGGGATGGCCATGGCTGGCATAGGTCTTGTTCAGCCCGGCGACACGCAGCACCGGTGCGGTTGTCGGCCTGGGTGCGACCGCCACGTCACTGGGCGTGGCGCGCGGAAGGGCCTGCGCCTTGTCGTGATAGTGGCAGCGCGACAAGCGCTTCCCGCGCTCGTCACTCAGATCATAGAGCGGCGGCAATTCGGTGCGGCATCGGTCATCGGCGAGCGCACAGCGGTCGGCGAAGGCGCAGCCCTTGATGGCCACACCAATACCCGGCAAAAACCCCGGAATGGTGTCGAGGCGGCCCTGGTCCTTGCGCTGACCGCCGCGTGGCAGGCAGCGCAGCAGTGCCACCGTATAGGGATGACGGGGGTCGTTGAACACGACATCCGTCGGCCCTTCCTCCACCAGCATGCCGGCATAGAGCACGCCGACCCGGTCGCACATGTTGGAGACGACGGCGAGATTGTGGCTGATGAACAGGATCGACGCCGACAGTTCCTGCCTGAGCTGGGCGATGAGGTCGAGAACCTCGGCCTCCACCGTCGCATCGAGGCCGGTGGTCGGCTCGTCGAGGATCAGCATCGAGGGGTCGTTGGCCAACGCCATGGCAATCGCCACGCGCTGTTGCATGCCGCCGGACAGCTGGTGCGGATAGCGCTGCATGACGCTTGGCGGATCGGAGATGCGCACGCGGTTGAGCATGGCGATCGCCCGCGCCTCTGCCGCCTGTCCGGTTATGCCGCCAAGCTCGAAGATTTCGGTGAGCTGGCGGCCGATGCGGATTGACGGGTTCAGCGCCTTGCCGGGATCCTGGTAGACCATCGAGACGCTTTCGGCGCGGGCACGCCGCAGCGCCTCGCCGTCCAGTTTCATCACGTCCTTGCCGTCGAGCGAGATCGCGCCGCCGGTGATCGAGCCGTTTCTGGGCAAGTAGCGCACGACGGTCAGCGCCACCGTGGATTTGCCACAGCCGGATTCGCCGACCAGCCCATAGGCCTCGCCCTGGCCGATGTTGAGGCTGAGGTTGCGCAGCACCGCCCGGTTGCGGCCGGCGACACGGTAGGCGACCGACAGGTCGTGCAGTTCGAGCGCGTTTTGCGCCTTGGCGGGCTTAGTCATTGAGCGCTCCATGAACGCCGTCGGCAGCCAGATTGACGCCGATTACCAGCGAGGCGATGGCGAGCGCATCGAACAGAACCGTCCACCAGAAGCCGCCGCCGATCATGCCGTAATTGTTGGAGATCGAGAGCCCCCAGTCAGGCGAGGGTGGCTGGATGCCGAAACCCATGAAGGAGAGCGTGGCGACGGCGAAGATGGCATAGCCGAGCCGCACTGTGGTTTCGACCAGGATCGGCGGAATGACGTTGGGCAGGATCTCGACGAACATCGTATGCACGGCACTCTCGTGCCGGAGCTGTGCCGCCGCGACATAGTCGAGCTCGCGTTCGGCCAGCACCGCCGAGCGCACGGTACGAGCGATGATCGGCGCGAAGCTCAGGCCAATGACGATGATGACCGTCGTCTTGGAGGTGCCGAGCGCCACGATGGCGAGCAGTGCGACGATGACCACCGGGATCGCCATGAAGGCTTCGAGGATGCGGCTGACGACATCGTCGACGATGCCGCGAAAATAGCCGGTGAGCAGGCCGAGCGCCGTGCCGGCGACCGTCGCCAGCAAGGTCGCAAGAGGAGCAACGGTCAGGATATCGCGCGAGCCGACAATGACGCGCGAGAAGACGTCACGGCCGATCTGGTCGGTGCCGAACCAGTGTTCGGCAGAAGGCGGTGACAGCGCGTTGATGATGTCGTCGGCGAGCGGATCGTAGGGGGCAAAATGTTCGCCAAACAGCGCGCAGACAACCCAGAACAGCACGATGGCGAAACCGACAAGGAAGGTGCCGGAGCGCATGAGTGAAAACAGCACTTCAGCCAGCGGGCCGCGCCGTCGCGTGTCGTCTTGTGGCGGAGAGGTGGTTGGGACGGCGCTCATTGTTCTGACCCCAGCCGGATACGCGGATTGAGCACGGAATAGAGGAAGTCGGCGATCAATGTCGCCACGGCATAGACGATGCCGATGGTGAGGATGCCCGATTCCAGCATTGGAAAATCCTTGCCGCGCGCGGCGGTGAAGATCAGCGAGCCGATGCCCTGGTAGCGGAACAGCGTCTCGATGACGACGAGGCCGCCGATGAGATAGCCGGTCTGGGTGGCGATGACGGTGATGGTCGGCAAAAGCGCATTGCGCAGCACGTGGCGCCAGATCACCGTGCGCCACGGCAGGCCCTTGAGCACGGCTGTTCGCGTGTAGTCGGAATCGAGCGCCTCGATCATCCCGGAGCGTGCCATCCGCGCGATGTAGCCGAACAGCACCAGGAACAGCGGCAGCGCGGGCAGGATGAGGTAATAGAGCTGGGTGAAGAAGCCGGCATCCTTGGGCCATGCGGCGGATATCGGCAGCCAGCGCAGCCAGACGCCAAAAATCAGGATCAGGATGATGCCGGTGACGAACTCCGGCAGCACCGTCACTGACAGGCCGCCAAGGCTGATGATGCGGTCGAGCGGCCGGTTGAGGTTGAGGGCGGCAATGACGCCTCCCAAAATGCCGATCGGCACCACCAGCACGAAGGCGACCGCCGCCAGCTTCATCGAATTGCCGAGCGCATCGAGGACGAAGGGGGCGACCGGAGAGCGGAAGATGTAGGACGTGCCCATGTCGCCCTGCACGAAGTTGGAGATCCAGCTCCAGTACTGGGCAAGCAGCGGGCGATCGACGCCCAGCGTGTGATTGAGTGCGTCAACCGCGCGTTGGTCGGCAAACGGTCCAAGGATCGCGCGCCCGACATTGCCGGGTAGCACCTGGCCGCCCAGGAACACCATGATGCTCAGCAGGAACAACGTAACCAGTGACAGCGAGACACGCCGTGCAAAGAAGGAAAGAATGGCTAAGACTCCTTGTGGAGCCAGCCCCCATGAGGGAGCTGGCTGTTAGAGGATTGGCTTTCCCTTTTCGTTTTAGGCCTTCGATGCCTTGTCGAGGAACAGCTGCGACATCGCGGTCGGCTGCACGCCGGCCACGCCCTTCGCCGTCGCCGTCAGGTAGTCGTAGAAGTAGCCGAAGATGACCGGCGTTTCCTCGAGCAGCAGGTTCTGGATCTTGCCTGCCGTCGCCTTCTGCGCCTCGAGGTCGAGTGCCGCGATGTAGCTGGTCGCCAGCGTGTCGTAGTCCTTGTTCTTGAAGTGCGCCGCGTTCCAGGTGCCTTCGCTCTTCAGCGGTGCCGCCAGATAGACATTCGGCACGCCACGGTGACCGTAGTCGGTGATGCCCATCACCGAATCCAGCCAGTTCGATTTACCGAACACGGCATCTCCGTAATAGGCACTCTGGTCGAGGATGTTGAGATCGAGCTCGATGCCGATCTCCTTGACCCAGTTCTGGATGAGCTGGGCATATTCGGGGATTTCCAGATAGCGCTCGGTGGTCAGCGTCATCTTGAAGCCCTTGCCAGCGCCGGCGGCTTCCATGAGCTGCTTGGCCTGCGCGATATCACGCTTGCGCTGCGGCACGCTTGCATCGGTCGAAGGATATACCGATGCGAACGGGCTGTCGTTGCCCGCCGAAGCGCGGCCTTTCATCAGACCGGCAACCAGCTTGTCGCGGTCGAGGCTGAGCGCGATGGCACGGCGCACGCGTGGATCCTTCAACGGGCCGTCATCGCAGCGCAGATGCAGTTGCTGGTGCGCTGAAGACTTCAGGCTGATGATGTTGATGTTCGGATCGTTGAGCAGCGCCACGCCGGCCAGAACCGGCATCTGGTTGATGATGTCGACCTGTCCTCCCTGCAGCGCCAGGATCTGCGGCTGCATGTCGGCGAAGAAGGTGAATTCGGTGCGCTCAGGCAGCGCCTTCGGTCCCCAATAGTCCTCGTTGCGGACGAAGGAGGCGCCGACCTTTGCCGTGTATTTCTCGATCTTGAACGGCCCGGTGCCGTCGAAGCTCTTCTCGTAATCGCCCTTGTAGCTCGCCGGGATGATGACGGCGTTGTAGTTGTCGGACGACAGCATGTAGGGGAAGTTGCCGTTCGGCGCGTCGAGGTGGAATTCCACCGTGTAGTCGTCGACCTTCTTGCTGGCGCCCTTCGACAGGATGCCGGTGAACACCGACAGCGCGTTGGATGAGTTGGCCGGATCGGCAAGGCGATCGATGCTGGCCACCACGTCCTCGGCCTTCATTTCGCCGCCGCTGTGGAATTTGACGCCCTTGCGCAGCTTGAAGGTCCACACGGTGCCGTTGTCGTTTGGCTTCCAGCTTTCAGCCAGTGCCGGCTGCAGCACGAGATCGGGGCCGTCGACGCAAAGGAATTCGGCCACCTGCTGCATGACAAGCAGGCCACCCGCATCGGCGATGGTGACAGGGTCGATCGTCGCGGCAGGCACGCTGCTGGCAACGCGTATGGTGGCGCCAGGCGCGCCCTGGGCGCGGGCAAGCGACGGCATGCCACCGAAGCCGGCGGCCGTGGTGATGCCGCCCAGAAGCGGCAGTGACAGGCCGAGCAGGCTGCCGTGGCGGATGAAGTCGCGGCGGCTGACACGACCGTCGACAAGGCCGTCGATCAGGTGGTTTTCGTGCGGCGTGCGGCTGCGCCGGATGAAGTCGAGAATGCGGTAGTCTTTGCTCATGGGTTTAACCCTTTCCCCTGTGTTTTTGTGGTTGACGAATTCCGTGGATGTTCTCCGTATCCCGGTCGCCAATTCGGTTTATCGACCGGACTGTAGCATGCAGTTTTGTCCGGTCCACCAGTCCTTGGCCTGGATGTGTCGGATTCCTGGCTGCGCTGCTTTCACCTGTCCGTGTCCGACCTTCCCGACCGAAGTCGCGGTGGTTGGCTTCTTGTCTCTTGGCCGCCCGTCATCCTCTAGTTCAGCGGCAAACGGCGATAAGTCCCGGGCTTCGCCGGGTCATGATACTTGTTGCACGGTCCTTTCTCGGTAAAGTCTCTGTGACAGGCCGCGAGGTTTTCCCGCGACAACGTGACGCCGAGGCCGGGGCCTTCCGGCACGCACACGACATTGTTCTTCGGCGAAAACGGCCCTTCCTCGGTGACGTCCATCGGCAGCATGCGAAACAGCGACTGGTTGGGCTCCCTGATCCAGCCCAGTGCCGCGCACAGATGCAGGTAGGCGGCGCTGCCGATGCCGCTGTCGCCGCTGTAGCACCAGTAATCGATGCCGGCGTGTTCGCAGGCGCCGACGAAGCGCAGCATCCTGCCGATACCGCCATGCGCCGTCGGGTTGCCGACGAACGCGTCAGGCACCTTGGCTTCCATGGCGCGGGCGATATCGATGTTGTGGGTCGAAAACGGGATCGAGCAATGACGGCGCAACTCGCGCATCTCCTCGATGGTCGCCACCGGGTCCTCCCAGTTGCGCACGCCGAGGTCCTCCAGCGGCCGCGCCAGCCTCCGAGCGGTGCTGAGCGAATAGGCCTGGTTGGAATCGATGCGGATCATCGCGCCGTCGCCGAGTTTCCTGCGGATCAACTCGACCATTTTCAGCGAAATCCTGGGGTCTTCGGTCGAAAATTTGCCTTCGAAGAAGGTCGTGCCGTGTGTCTCGTGCATTTCGACGCAATAGTCGGCGACTTCTTCCGGCGTGGTTTCGCCCTTGACCTTCGGCCCGTCGCCGCGCAGCGAAAAATAGTCGGTGAACGGAATGTCCTTGCGCACGGCGCCGCCGAGCAACTGGTAGAGCGGCTGGTTCCACGCCTTGCCGCGCAGATCCCAGAGCGCCATCTCGATGGCGCCGAAGGCCATGATGCGGGTGCGGTCGTTGATCGACTGCACGCCGGTCCAATAGGGCAGGCAGACATTCTCGGCGCCGGCGATGTCGAAGGCATCGCGGCCGACCAGGCGTTGGGCGAGAACATCGTTGATGATCGCGGCTGCCGCCCATGTCGGCGCCTCGCCGAGACCGACCAAGCCATCCTCGGTCTCGACCTCGACGATGGTCGGCGAAAATCCGTCGAGTTCGCCGAAGACCCACGCATAGGGTGCTTCAAGGCGAAGGTTGATCGGCGTGGCGGTGATGCTGCGTATCTTCATCTCAGCGGCCGATCTCGAAGAAGGGCGCGCCAAGCAGATCGGGAACCACGTCGATGCCGAGGCCCGGTCCATCTGGAATGCCCATGCGGCTGCCGGTGACCGGCGGCATGTTCGATGCCGTGCGCACCGTCACCCATTCATGGAAGGCAATGGCGTGCAGCCGGCGCTCTTCCGGCGTCGACAGCGACAGATGCGCCATGGCGGCGGTGTCGATCTCGGCGCCGCCGGTGTCCTCGACGGTGATCATGAAGCCGAGGTCGACGGCGAGGTCGCGGATCAGCCGCGTCTTCGTCACGCCGCCAAGCCGCGAGATCTTCAGCGTCAGGCCGTCTGCGGCGCCCTTGCGGTGGATCTCCAGCATATCGTCAAGCGACTGGACGGATTCGTCGAGGACCATCGGCTTGTCGAGCGAACGGCGCACGGACATGTTTTCGTCGATTGTCGTACAGGGCTGTTCGAACGTGTAGTCGATGGTCCGTGTCGCATCGGCGAACTGGCGTGCCTGATAGGGCGTCCAGCCGGCATTGGCGTCGCAGAAGATGACGGTGCCCTTCGGCACCGACGCGGCGACTGCCGTCACGCGTTCGATGTCGTCATGGACATTGCCGCCGACCTTGACCTGCAAGCGGTGGAAGCCGTCCTTGACGATCCGCTTGGCCAGCGCGGCCATGGCGTCGACGCTGCCATGGGTGACGACCTTGTAGAGCTCCGCCGTATCGCTCTCCTTGCCGCCAAGCATGGTGACCAGCGGTACATTGGCGGCGCGCGCCGCGAGATCCCAGCAGGCCATGTCGAGCGCGGCCTTGATGTAGGGATGGCCCTTGAACACCGTGTCCATCAGGCGGCCGATGCTGGCAAGCCCGCGCGGATCGTGGCCGATCAGATGGGGCGCGATCTCAACCACGCCGGCGCGCACGCCGGCGGGAAAAGCCGCCGAGTAGAAATTGCCGAGCGGCGCCATCTCGCCCCAGCCGGTCACGCCGCTGTCCGACGTTATGGCGACGATCACGGCGTCGAAGCAGTCGGCGACACGCCCCTTGGACATCCGATAGGGCCCGTCCACGAAGGGCTGCACGACGTGATAGGCTTTTATGGTTTCAATCTGCACGTTGTTTTCCGTTGTCTGGAATGGTCTGAATTCTGGATGTTGCCTTGCCTGCAACCGGCAGTCAGGTGCCTCTCTGCCGGTTGCGCGTTGATGCCGCACGATCAGCCTTGCCTCCCTCCGAGGCCCGCTGCTCGAGGCTGCGCGCGTAGGCGAGCAGTTCTTCGTAATCGAGTTCGATGTGCGCGCGCGCGTGGCGCTGGGCGGCGCGCATGTCGTCGCCTTTCAGCAGCCGCACATATTCCTCGTGCACTCCCTCGGAAGGGACCGGCTCGTTGCGCGCCCGCTGATGCAGCGCGAAATACATCTGCAATCGAGTGGTCAGGCGTTGCCATGTCTCCAGCAGCACCGAATTGTCGGCCCATTCGTAGATCAGGCCGTGCAATTGCAGCGCTGTTTCGATCTGGCGGGTGGTGTCGAGGTCCCGCGTCGCCTGCTTCACGGCCTCATGCCGCCGATCGACCTCATCGAGAAAGCGCTGGTCGCGAAGCGGCCAGGTCAGTTCGATGGCGAACTCGTCGAGCACTTTGTTGAGCGAATAGGCATCGGCGATATCCTTCGCCGTCACGCCGATGACGAAGGTGCCGGCATAGGGGATGCTGGTCAGGATACCTTCCTGCACCAGTTCGCGCATCGCCTCGCGCAAGGGCGCGCGGCTGACCCGCATCTGCTCGGAAATCCTGAGCTCGTTGAGCTTCTGTCCTGGCTCCAACTGCCCGGTCAGGATCGCACGCCGCAGCAGCGCCACGATCTCGGCGCGTCGCGTCGTGTCAGCAATCGGACTGAAATCCGCTTTTGCCATCGAGCCACTCCAAAGGGAACCGAAAGCAAGACAAGCAGATTGTCGACAATCTAACAAGAGCCTTTTTCTGGAAACTCGCTTTCTGTCGGCCCCCCGATGCATGCCGGGTCAACGGGCTCGCACGGCGGTCATACCGAGCCTCAGGCCGCCCGGCCGTAGAAACCGACCCGCTCCTCGTCGCTGAACATCACGCCGGGCTTCTCGTAGTAGGAAAACACCGCGATCATGCGCTCGCGCTCGCCCTCGACGGTGGTGACGCGGTGCGCGGTGTTCTTGCCGCGGAAGACGTTCAGCGTGCCCGGCTTCATGCGGTGTATCTTGGCCTCGGGGTCACGCCCTTCCAGCAGCCTGGCGACACCATCATAATTGGGATTGTCGTCCGACCTGAGATCTGTCCGGTACTCAAGATCGCCACCGCGCTCCGAGCGCTGCAGCAGCAGGGTGGTGGTGAATTCGGAGCGGTCGAAATGCCAGTTCAGAGCCTCGCCAGCCCGATAGGCCATCACATTGGTGCGGGCGAGGGGATCCTGCATGACATGCAGTCTTGTCTTGCTCATTGCCGCCGCCAGGAAGCGCAGCAGCGGTTCGTATTCGTAGATGGCGAGCACGACACTGCCCGGAATCTGGTCGGCGCAAACCGTATGGCTGATGGTCTCGACCTTGCGCAGTGCCGGGTGGTCGGGCGCAAGCTCGGGGATATCAGGCTTGAAGTAGATGTTGTGCATGCGCTTGTGCACATGCGATCGCGTGGCCATGACGGGCTGGATTTCTCGTACCGCCTTTTCGGCAATGCCGGGCCGCAGGAACTCCTCGAGATTGAACATGCCGTCGGCTTCGAGCGCGGCAACGGAACTGTCCACGAGGCGCTTCCATTCAGCGCTGCCTTCGCGGTCGAGCGGGTAGCGGTCGAGGTCGAGAATGTCTTTCATCGTCGTTTGCTCCAAGTTTCCGGACATAGAAGACGACAATTAAATCTTTCTCTCAACGCGGAAAATTATTAGGATTGCGAAAGAAAATCTTTTGGAGATCCGCATGGATCGGCTTCCGCCCCTGAATGCGATCAAGACCTTCGAAGTCGCGGCTCGCACCGGCAGCTTCACGCTTGCCGCCACGGAACTCGGCGTTTCCTCGGCGGCGGTCAGCCAGCAGATACGCAACCTCGAAACCTGGTTCGACAAGCAGCTCTTCGTGCGCAACGGCAATCGCATAACACTGACGGACGCCGGCCACGCCATCTACCCGCAGGCCGCGCGGGCCCTGGGCGACATCGCGGCGATCGGACGGCGCATGCTGGAAGGCGGATTGCGGACGCGTCTCGTCGTCAGCGTGCCGTTCTCGCTGGCAGAATTGTGGCTTGCGCCGAGGCTGGCAGTGCTACTCGATGCTTTTCCGCATATGGCGATCGACGTTCGCGTCGAGGACGACCCCGTCGACCTGGCGCGGCAGGGCATCGACCTTCGCATCAGCTATGGCGACTATCATTATCCTGGCCTGCGGATGGTTCGGCTCGTCCATGACGACGTGCTGCCGGTCTGCGCACCGGAATTCTGGCGCAGGCACGGCAACAACGGCGCCGACCTTGCCGACGTGCATGAGAGCATGTTCATCCACACCAATTGGGGGCCGAATTATGCCTCGCATCCGACATGGACGGACTGGTTCTCGGCCTCTGGAGGCAATCGGTCTCCCGATCCCTCGCACGGTCGACGCGTGGGGCTATCCAGTCTGGCCATCGCCTCTGCGCGGCTTGGTCTGGGCATTGCGCTTGGGCAGCGGGTCATGGCGCGCGCCGATCTTGAAGCGGGCCGCCTGATCGCGCTCTCATCGGTATCCGTGCGCCTCGGGCATCCCTATTGCGCCTTCATCCCGCCGGCCAAGGCTGATCGCGCGGATGTCGCGGGCCTGGTCCAATTGCTCGCAAAAACGGCGCCCCCGACCTGATCGGTCAAGGGCGCCGTCTCTGAAGCCGAGCCTGCGGCGGAGGTCAGGTGGCCGGCTTTTGGGGGAGTGGTGAGACCGGCATTCCCGGTCCGATCTTCTGCAGATTACCCGTGATAACTTGGTCGCCTTCGGAGACACCGCTCAGGATCGCAATCTGGTCGCCATTGGTAGGTCCGAGCGAAACCATGCGTTGGTCGACCGTGTTGCCCTTGCCCAGGACATAGAGATATTTTCCAAGCTGGCTCGAGCCCAGCGCCGTCTGCGGCACCATCAGGGCGTCGGGCTGCTGCCTGATATGCAGGCGCACACGGACATATTGCCCCGGCAGCAGCGTGAACTTGCCGTTGCCGATCGTCGCCCGCGCGGTGATCGTGCCCGTCGAGTGGTCGACCGTATTGTCGATGAAGGTGAGCTGGCCCTTCTGGGTCGGCTCCGTTTCACCGGGGAGCAGGACATCGACGTCGACCGGTCCTGCCGCCTTGGCTTGCTCGATCTGCACCAGATCCGTCTCGCTCGGATTGAAGGTGACGTAGATGGGGTCGAGCTGCACCAGCGTGTTGAGGACGGTGCCGCCGACACTGACCAGTGTGCCCACGGAGGCCTGGTTGCGGCCGATGCGCCCGGTGAAGGGAGCTCGGATTTCGGCGTAGCTCAGATTGAGCTCGGCTGTCTGCACGGCGGCCTGATTGACCGCCAGCGACGCCTCGGCCTCGCGCAAGGTGCTGGTGCGCTGATCGAACACATCCTTGGCGATGTATCCGCTCTTGGCCAGTTCGGTGCCGCGGCCGAGATTGGACCGCGCATAGTCGAGCGTTGCCGCATCGCGCTGGACCTGCGCTTTCGCCTGCTGGAGAGCGGCCTGATAGTCTTGCGGCGCGATCCTGTACAGGAGATCGCCCTGGCGGACATCGCTGCCGTCGTCAGCACTCTGCTCCTGGAGGTAGCCCGGCACACGCGCCTGCAGCGTGATGCTGCGGATAGGCTCGGTGCGCGCGGCATAGTCGAGATAGATCGGGATCGTCTTCTTGACGACATTCACCACCGGCACCGGCATGACGAAGGCCGCCGGAGCGGGTGCGGCACCTGCCGTGCCCGCGTTCAGGCTGAGGTTGCCCATGTCCAGCAAGTGGACGCTGGCCACCGAGATCGCTCCCAGTGCCACGGCCGTTCCCAACGCGATTTTCCATTTACGCATGATCAGTCTCCAATCTTATTCAGCCGCTTCCGCCAGGGGAGGGAGGGCGGGTACGGCAGTTGGTTCAGTGTGATGCGAGACGGGCTCGTCTCCGCCACGGCGCTCGCGCAGTTGTTCGATAACCGCGTAGAAGACGGGCACGAACACCAGCGACAGGATGGTCGCGGCGACCATGCCGCCAAACACGGTGGTGCCGATCGACTGCCGGCTTGCCGCGCCGGCGCCGGTCGCAAACATCAGTGGCAGCACGCCGAGGATGAAGGCGAAGGCCGTCATCAGGATCGGCCGCAACCGCAGTCTCGCCGCTTCCATCGAGGCATCGACGATGCTGAGGCCTTCCTCTCGCCGCCGTCTGGCGAACTCGACGATCAGGATCGCGTTCTTGGCGGCCAGGCCAATCAGCATGACGAAACCGATCTGCGAGTAGACGTCGATCTGCATACCGCGCATCCACAGCGCCACGAAAGCACCGAACAGGGCGAGCGGCACCGCCAGCAGCACCATGAACGGCATCGCCCAGCTCTCATATTGCGCCGCCAGGATCAGGAAGACGAAGACGATGGCGAGACCGAAGACGACGGACGCGATCGATCCTGCCTTGAGTTCCTGGAAGGTGATGCCGGTCCATTCGAAGCCGAAATCCCTGGGCAGTGCGGTGGCGGCGGCCCGTTCCATGGCGGCAACCGCCTGGCCCGAGGAAAAGCCGGGTGCAGCACCGCCATTGATCGTGGCCGAGGCATTGTTGTTGTAGTGCGGCACGGTTTCCGGGCCGACGAAAGGCACGAGCTTGCCCAGCGTGCTGAGCGGCACCATGCCGCCGGAGGCATTGCGCACATAGAGCCGCGAAATGTCGGCTGCGCCCGCGCGTGCATCCTTGTCGGCCTGGATGGTCACCCGGAAGGTGCGGCCGAACAGGTTGAAGTCGTTCACATAGAGCGAACCGAGATAGATCTGCAGCGTGTTGAAGACATCGGGCAGGTTGAGGCCGAGCAGTTTGGCCTTGCTGCGGTCGAGGTCGTAGTTGAACTGCGGCGTCGAGGTCGAGAACGGCGAGAACAGTTGCTGCGGATTGATTTCTGGCTGCTTGCGCGCCTCGGCGATCACGGCTTGCGTGGCGTCGTTGAGCGCTGAGCTGCCGCGCCCGGTGAGATCCTCGACGACGAACTCGAAGCCGCCCGTGGTGCCAATACCCGGGATCGAGGGCGGATCGAAGCTCAGCGCGAAGGCTTCCGGGATTTGCATCAGCTTGCCGCGCACGTCGCCGACGAGCTTTGATGCGCTCTGGTCGGGGCCGCGTTCTTCCCATGGCTTCAGGATGGCGAACTCGACCGCCGAGTTCGACTGCGCCGCGCTGGTCAGGAAGTTCAGGCCGCTGATCGAGCCGACAATGTCGACGCCGGGCGTCGCCTGCAGGATGTCGCGCGCCTTTTTGGCCACCGCATCGGTGCGCTCGAGCGAAGCGCCATCCGGCAACTGGATAACGACGAAGAAATAACCCTGGTCCTCGACCGGGAGGAAGGTCGAGGGCAGGCGCTGCCAGACGAAGTATGTGGCGACCAGTCCGGCCGCGAACAGGCCGAGCATGATCCAGCGCAAACGGATGAGGATGCGCACGCCATGGGCGTAGGCATGCGACATCCGGTCGAATCCCGCGTTGAACCAGCGAAACAGCACGAACTGCGTAGCCGGACGATGGCGCAGGAAGGCTGCGCTAAGCGCCGGGCTCAGCGTCAGCGAGTTGAAGGCGGAAATGCCGACGGAGATTGCGACTGTCAGTGCGAACTGGTTGTAGAGCTTGCCGGAGACCCCGGGAATGAAGGCGACCGGTATGAACACAGCCATCAGCACCGCGGTCGTGGCGATGATCGGGCCGGTGACCTCGGCCATCGCCGCCTTCGTCGCCGCGAGTGGTTTGAGCCCGGCCTCCAGCTGTCGCTCGACATTCTCGACCACGACAATGGCATCGTCGACGACGAGGCCGATGGCCAGCACCATGCCGAGCAGGCTGAGCATATTCAGCGAAAAGCCGAGCATCTCCATGACGACGAGCGTCGCCACCAGCGACACCGGAATGGCGATGGTGGGGATGATCGTCGTGCGCCAGCTCTGCAGGAAGATGAACACGACGGCGACGACCAGGACCAGGGCCTCGCCAAGCGTGATCAGCACGTCATGCATCGACGCCGAGACGAAGCGCGTCGTGTCGTAGTGCATCGCGTAGGAGACGCCCTTGGGGAAGCGGGTCGACAGTTCCTGCATCTTGTCCTTGACGCGCTGCTGCAGATCGAGCGCGTTGGAACCGGGCATCTGATAGACGGCGAGCACCACGGTCGGGTCCTTGCCGAAGAAAGCCGACGACGAATATTGCAGGGCGCCAAGCTCGATGCGGGCGACGTCGCGCAGCCGCACCAGCGAGCCGGATGAGGCGTTGGCGCGCAAGACGATGTCGCCGAACTCCTTGGGGTCGCTCAAGCGGCCGACGGCGTTGACCTGCATTTCGAAGGCGGTACCGGCCGGCGCCGGCGACTGGCCGATCTTGCCAGCCGCAACCTGCACGTTCTGTTCGGCGATGGCGTTCTGCACGTCAACGGCGGTGATGCCCAGATTGGCGAGCTTGTCTGGGTCGAGCCAGACGCGCATTGAATAGCGCCGCTCGCCGAAGATCTGCACGTCGCCGACGCCGGGCAGGCGCTTCAGCGGATCGACGACCTGCAGATAGGCAAGGTTCGAGAGCGCCACCGGGTCAACGGAGCCGTCGGGTGAGGTGAGATTGACGATCAGGACGAAGTTCGGATTCTGTTTCTTGATCGTCACGCCGCCCTGGTTGACGATCGCCGGGAGTGACGAGGCGGCTTGAGAAACGCGGTTCTGCACGTCCACGGCGGCGGTGCTGAGCGAATAGCCGACATCGAAGGTGATGGTGATGGTCGAAGAGCCGTCATTGGAGCTCGTCGACGACATGTAGGTCATGCCCTGAACGCCGTTGATCTGCTGTTCGAGCGGCGTGGTGACCGTATCCGCCACCACCTGCGCGCTGGCGCCGGGGTAGTGGGCGCTGACCACCACCTGCGGCGGCGTGATGTCCGGGAACTGCGAAACCGGCAGCAGGAAATAACAAATCGTCCCGGCGAGCACCATGATGATGGCGATTGCCGAGGCGAAGATCGGACGATGGATGAAGAAGTTTACCACGACACGCATGCCTCGCCGGCTGCCCTGGCCTTGCCGAACGCACTGGCAACCCAGGAGAGGCGTTGGCCCCGCCCTTCATCGGCATTGTCCAGCGTACGAAGCAACGGCACATCGCTGCGCGCGTCTTGCGCATTGGCAAGCGAACGCAACATCCTCTCGAGGGCGCGCGGGTCGACGCCATCGGCTTTCATGACCAGCCGGATCATCGGATCCCGGACGGCTTCATCTATGGTAAGATCGCGGCGCTGTGGCATTGGCCGGCTCCTTGTCTGTCGATTCGCAGCCCATGCTCGCGAACCGTTTTTCATCTCTTCACCGGCCGAGGCCGCATGATCTGCAATCTTTCGCCCATCTCGATCTGGCAGGACCAGTTCACGGCCTTGTTATTGACGAAGGGCGATATAGGTGTTACCAGTAAGTAACATTTGGGAAGTTACAGACCGGTAACATCC